>JAYVMP010000095.1:0-10754 GCA_043758895.1 Bacteroidota bacterium | reverse complement strand
CGTAACTTTTCTTCGTTGGCCTCTGCTTTAGCTCGAAGCTTTTCAAAATGAGCATCGTGTTCCTTGAGCTTTGAAAAAAAAGAAGCAACATTTCCCTCCTGGCAGTTCTTAGGTACAAGGTTTTCGATTTCTACATCATCAAGTTCCAAAGGTATTCCCGCTTCGCGGGAGAGGATCAATATTTTTCGGGCGACATCCGTTCCGCTCAAGTCATCACGAGGATCGGGCTCAGTGTAACCTTTTGCTTTTGCTTCTGTCACGACTTCACTGAATTTTTTACCTTTTGAAAAAGAACTAAAAATAAAATTCAATGTTCCGCTCAAGACACCTTCTATGCGGATCACTTTGTCGCCACTCAGCACTAAATCATTGAGTGTATTGATTACCGGAAGCCCGGCACCCACATTGGTTTCGTACAAAAACCGAACACTTTTAGCTTGCGTGAGGGTTTTTAGTTTTTTATAACTTTCGAACGTTCCTGAATTTGCTTTTTTATTTGGCGTTACGATAGAAATGTTGGCGGAAAGAATAGCTTCATATTGCCCGGCAACATCGGCACTTGATGTACAATCCACAAAAACGCTGCTCGGTAAATTCAGTTGCATCATTTTTTGAGTGAATTCATTCAAGTTCATGACGTCACCCTTTTCTTTCATTTGCTGAATGCCTGAACCCAATGAAAGCCCGTTTTCATCGAACACCATTTTTTTACTGTTCGCCATACCTATCAGCTTCACTTCCAGCTTATTTTGATATGAAAGTTTTTGAAACTGCTCATTCACTTGGTTGATCAGCGTGCTACCGATCAATCCTGTTCCCACTAAAAATACGTGAATTGATTTTTTGTCGGAAAGGAAAAACGCATCGTGCAATGCGTTCAATGTTTTGGAAACATCGGTTTGCTGAATTACTGTTGAAATATTTCGTTCGGATGAACCTTGCGCGATAGCTACCACGTTGACTCCGTTTTTGCCGAGGGCGCCAAACATTCTGCCACTCGTGCCGGGATGATGCTTCATGCCATCGCCTACCACGGCAACAATGGATAACCCCTGGACTACTTTTATTTCATCAATCAGTTCGTCCTGTATTTCATGAAGGAATTCTTTTTCGATGGCCGCCTTCGCCCGTTGTGAAGAATCCGTTTCGATGGCGATGCAAATCGAATGCTCGGAAGAAGCTTGGCTGATCAAGATCACATTCACTTTTTCTCGCGCTAATGTCGAGAACAACCGCATGGAAACGCCCACCACACCGAGCAGGCCGCTGCCTTGCACATTCAGCAAGCTGATGTTATTCATGGATGAAATTCCTTTGATCAGTTTCCCATTGGTTGAATCCGATGAGATCAGCGTGCCAACTGCCTTTGGGTTAAAAGTATTTTTTATCCAGATCGGAATGTGATGGGCCATGGCCGGCTGCATGGTGGAAGGGAAAATTACTTTGGCTCCAAAGTGAGAAAGCTCCATCGCTTCTTCATAACTCATCTGCGGCACAGTGAATGCTTTCTTCACCAAACGTGGATCGGCTGTCATCATGCCATCCACATCGGTCCATATTTCTAAGGAGGAAGCTTGAAGCGCCCCTGCAAAAATAGCTGCCGTATAATCCGAACCACTTCGGCCTAATGTTGTTGTTTCACCACTTTCAGAAGTAGCGATGAAGCCGGTGATCACTTGCACATCACTATGATTTTTGAAATGATCGCGGATCAATTTATGGGTGGTGTCAAAATCTACTTTGGCGTAGCCAAACTGATTATCCGTGCGAATGACTTTTCTCGCATCCAAGTATTCCGTAGCCAACCCTTTGTCTTTGAAGGCCTCGCAGATAATAAATGCCGACAGCCGCTCGCCAAAGCTCATGATGTAATCCAACGTTCTTGGCGTTCTTTCTTTCACCAGGAAAATCCCGTGCAGCACATCTTCGAGTTCATTGATTTGAACTTTCACTTGAGCCAGGATTCCGCTCTGTGTTGAAACTTTGGTGAGTTCGCGAACTGCATCAAGGTGTCTTTTTTCTAACTGCTCAAGCTTTTGTTTGTAGTCAAGGTTGCCTTCCAGTGCCAACTGACTGAGTTGAATGAGTTGATCGGTTACCCCGCCAAAAGCGGAGAATACCAACGCTACCTCTTGTTGTAAATAGGGTTTTACAATTTCGATGATCGATTTTATTCTTTCCGGAGTGGCTGCCGATGAACCACCAAACTTTAAAATTTTCATGAACTAAAAAATTGATTGTGAAATAGGATCAGGATTCAGAGGCGGCTTCCTGGAAACAGCATGAATGTATTGGGGCGATATGGTGGTAGCTACGGGTTACCCCGTAATTGTGGTAATGATGGTGGAGATCACCAAAATAGAAATGGATGCAACGGTAGTGCCTGAGGTGAAAAACGAGAACTTGGCTTGTTGCTTTTTCATTTACGCTGGCGAAGTAATCAGTTTAAATCATAGTTTCCAAATAATTGAAGAATTAAAAACAAAAGGATGCTTGCAAATGATTCAATCCCTCATCCTTCTCAGGAACGAGAATGGGTGAGGGAAATAATTTTACCTTTGGTTTATGGAATTCGAAGGAAGCGTGAATCTTAAGAATAAAACTATAAACATGAAGATGATTATGCTAACTGCCGTTTGGGTGATAACCTTTTCATCCTACGGACAAACCAATCAAACCACCAATTCCAGAATCACAGAGGTGACAGTCTTCCTCAATCGAGCGCAGGTGACACGCAAGCTCAGCCCTCAACTCGCTGCCGGTAAAACCAATCTTATCATTTCCGGGCTGACTTCATTGCTGGATCCGCAAAGTATTCAGGTTTCCGGAAAGGGAAACTTCATCATTCTTGGCACCAGTCATCAACAGAACTACCTGACTGAAGTGAGTATGCCGAAGTCATTAAAGATTTTAAAAGACTCGGTGGAATTTCTCCATAAGCAAATACAATTGGAACAAAGTCAAAAAGAAATTCTCAACAAAGAAGAACAAATGCTGCTGAGCAACCAGAAAATTGGCGGAGCCAATCAAAATTTGACAGTGGCGGAACTTAAGAGCATGGCTGATTTTTACCGGAGCCGTTTGACGGAAATTGTTTCTTCGCGCATGAAGGGAGACGATAAAATCAAAAAACTGAATGAACAGATCGGCAAACTTCAACAGCAAATCACTGCGCAAAATGAACTTTATCAGCGAAACACCAGCGAAATTGTGGTTAGTATTGCTACAGAGGCAGCCACCAATGCAGACTTTGAAATCAGCTACGTAGTGAGCAATGCCGGGTGGGCGCCACAGTATGATATCCGCGCCATCAACACCAAAAGCCCGTTGCAGTTGAGCTACAAAGCGAATGTGTTTCAAAGCACGGGCGAAGAATGGAAAAACGTGAAATTGAAACTTTCTACGGCAAACCCCAATGAAAGCGGACTGAAGCCTGAGTTGGTTGCGTGGTATTTGGATTTTTATCAGTCAGTCAGCTATGCGGAAAGATCTCTGCAAGGTAAGGTCGAGGGAGTTTCTATGTCACGTAAAGCAAATCAATCCGACAAGGAAATGGCTCCTTCAGCGGTTTCAAGTGCAGATTACGTCAGTACAGTTCAGACTTCTCTTAACACTGAATTTGATATTTCCTTGCCTTATACTGTTTCATCAGCCAATAAGCCAACGTTGGTTGACATACGCAACTATGAATTGAAAGCAGATTACAATTATTCAGCTGCTCCCAAACTTGACAACGATGCTTTCTTACTCGCCAAAGCAATTGGTTGGGAGGAGCTGAGTTTGTTGCCGGGCGAAGCCAATGTTTTCTTTGAAGGAACTTTTACGGGTAAATCTTCCATCGATCCGAACAATATTAAAGACACGCTGTCGCTGTCGCTTGGGCGCGATAAGCGAATTGTGGTGAAACGGGAGAAGCTCAAGGCGTTGGCGTCAAGAAAATTCATTGGCACGAATCAGAAGGAAACCTTTGCTTGGGAAATCTCCGTTCGAAATACGAAAACTGAAGCGATAAAGATTTCCTTGGAAGATCAAATCCCCGTTTCGCAAAATAGCCAAATTGAAGTGACGGTCGTTGATGTGGCCGGAGCGAAGTACAACAGGGACACCGGTAAGCTTTCATGGGATTTGAATTTGCAGCCGAATGAAACGAAGAGAATTGTTTTCAAGTATGAAGTGAAATATCCGAAGGGTAAACAGGTGATTGGACTTTGATTAAGCTGCTGGTTATCCGCTAATTGTTACTTGAGGGTCGCAACTGTATCCCAGTTAAACCTTTAATGGATAGCGAAGTATTATAACTCCCGAATCTCAAAATCTTTGCCTTTTCCAAATTTGCATAAATCCAGCAGCCGGTAACGTTCAAGCGTAAGCAAGTCTTTGATAGCAAAGTCACTTTGGCCCAAAATCTTTTCGATTTCAAAATCATTGATGTCTCCGAAATTTGTAACCCTGTACTTCTTTCCAACACGCAGCGAACTGAACGCAAGGCCTTTCATGAAATGGAGTTAAAAAAATAACTTACAAACAATTTGAAGAACCTATACCAATGTCGTTTCCTTAAGCTCCTCTGACATCCTCTCTTTTGGAGAGGAACGAGGTGAGGTCATCAAAAATGGCTTTAAGGAAACGACATTGGACCCTATACCTTCACATAAATTCCTTTCCGATCCATCCAATAGCCCACGGTCCAGCACAACAACATCCAGGAGACCGCAAACAGCAGCGACCCCACATAATCGCCTGCCCACCGGAAAACATTTTGGTAAAGCCATGCGTAAAGTGGATGATCTCCAATTCTAAAAATGTAGAAGAACACGATCCCGATTTCGGATAAGAGATAAACGAACAGCGTGTTCTTGCCAAAAACCTCGAAGAAATACGTCCAGTGTTTTTCATTTTTAATATCGATGATGAAAATGAGAATCGGCAAAATCAACAAGTCAATCCCCACCGTGCAAAGCACGAATGAGCTCGTCCAAAGTTTTTTATTGATCGGAAAAACCATGTTCCAGCTCAAGGCAACCAACAAGAACAAAACGCCAGCGACCATCAATTTTGAGATGGTCTCGTACGAATTTCCTTTTTGCTGAATGAAGCGGCCTGTCAAGTATCCCGCAATCACATTCACGATGGCGGGAAGCGTACTTAAAAGCCCTTCCGGGTCAAATGCCAAACCTTCGCCATGGTACAAATGCTTACCACCAAACAAAGTCATATCCAACTTCAATACCGCATTGCCTGCGAGGGAATAATCGCCATAGGCAAAAAGTAAAAACCAGTAGGCCAATAGCGCGAACACACTAAAAATGATCGCCCCATTTTCTTTCCAGTAATGCAAAATCAGGGAAGCAAAAAGATAGCCCAGCGCGATGCGCTGCAGCACGCCAAATAGTCTCGTTTCACCAAAGGAATTAAAAACAAGTTGGCCGCCTTCTTCATGCACAAATGGAAACCAGTACATCAAAAAGCCTAACAGAAAAATAAGGGCGGACCGCTTGATTATTTTTTTTAGGAAAGCACCTTCTCCTCTCGATTCATAGTTCACCAAACTAAAGCTCATGGCATTGCCCACCACAAACAGGAACGTGGGAAAAACCCAGTCGGTGGGCGTGAAGCCATGCCATCTGGCGTGAAGCAAAGGGCCAAAGGTGGTAGCACCATTTCCTGGCGTATTCACAATGATCATCAGGGTGACCGTGATGCCGCGGAGCACATCGAGCGAGAGGTAGCGGGGGTTATTCATCCTTTAAAAATACCCGTTTATTCTAAAAAAACAATAATACCAAAAAAGTGATCTCTGGTATTTTCCTTTATTAAAGTGTATTTTTGGGGCAAAATGAAATTCTTTTTTGGTATTTTTAAAGATGGCGCATGGAGTTGATTGCAGAACAAAGGACAAATACCTCTATTGGTAAATTTTCTCCGCTTTATTCCCAGGAAAGCATTGTGCTTCAGGTAGCGGAAAATTCTTCGAAGGAAAGCCTGTGCTTGTCAAGTCTTATTAACCAAAATGTAATCCATTTTTATTTTTGCTTGAGCGGAAAAGCCCTCTTCCAATTTGGCCCACACTACAGTCGGGAGATTGAAAGCCAGCGGAATTATTTTTTTTATAACCCGGATAAGAACCTTCCCTTTGAAATTACGCTTTCGCCCAATTCGAAAATGGTGGAGCTTTCCATTTCGCTGGCCGGATTGCATAAACTGTTCATCAACGATTCGGTCCCGTTCCTGAAACCGGAAAATGCCAAGACCAAGTTTTATGATGAGCGCCAGATCCCGGCCTCACTTTTTGTGGTGCTCAACCAGTTGTTTACCGTGAGCCTTGACGAAAATGCCCGCAGGCTTTATTACCATGGAAAGAGTTATGAGATTTTAAGCCTTTATTTTTCGGATAAAAAGCCGGACACCGAGAGTTGCCCCTTCCTCAACGACCAGGAAACAGTGCGCAAGATCAAGCATGCCAAGGAGCATCTTTTAAAAAATGCCAACACACCACCCAGCCTGAAAGAGTTGGCCAAGTTTGCTGGGCTCAATGAATATCAGCTCAAGGCAGGGTTCAAAGAAATCTATGGCAACAGCGTATTTGCTTTTTTACTCGATCACAAACTCGACCAAGCCCGGGTACTTCTCGACTCCCAAAAGTTTCAAGTGAACGAGGTAGCTTACCAAATCGGTTATGCCAACCCGAGCCATTTCATAGCCGCCTTCAAAAGGAAATTCGGTGTAACGCCCAAGAAATATTTGATGAGTAAGACTTAAATCCAAAAGAGCAAATCCAAAAATGATGAGTGAACACACTGCTGAAATTGAAAATCAACATTCGTGATTCGAAATTCAAATTTGAACGATAAAGTGAATTATATATGGACTTCAAAATAATAGTCAATGGATTTCGCCTCGCCCGACTATTTCATGGAAGAAGCATTGAAGGAAGCGCACAAAGCCTTTGACAAAGGGGAAGTGCCGGTAGGTGCCGTAGTCGTGTGCCAGAATAAAATTATTGCAAGGGCGCATAACCAAACGGAGCAACTGACCGATGCCACCGCGCATGCCGAAATGCTGGCGGTCACTGCGGCTGCAAATGGACTCGGTTCAAAATATTTAACTGAGTGTACCTTGTATGTTACCCTCGAACCGTGTGTGATGTGCGCGGGTGCGCTGCATTGGGTGCAACTTCATAAATTGGTGTATGCTGCAGATGACTTGCAGCGCGGTTTCTCGCTGGTGAAAACTCCTTTGCTGCATCCCAAAACTGAAATAGTAAAAGGCATAAAAAAAGATCCTTCCAAAGAATTGATCGATTCGTTCTTCAGAAGGATCCGCGATTAGCAAATCAAAAAGCTCAGGCTTTTTCCTTTTCTTTTTCTTTCTTCTTTTTAGCCTCTTTCTTCAAACTGTCTTCCACTCTTTTTCCACTTTTGTGCTCGCCCAAGATAATCACATCTTTGGTCGTTTGGTATTGGCGCGAAGCTTGCATCATGGCTTCATAGCTGTCGCGGATAAGGATGAGGCCGGATTTGGCGCCTTTGTTGCGCACTTCTATGTACCAGCCGTCTTTTTTCTTTTTCGGTAAAATCGGAGGTCTTCCCATAATTGTTTGATTTTTAGCGGCTTGCAAAGCCTGTTTTTGATAAGCAACCGCAAAAGTACAAATTTTGTTCTATTTCGACTTATCAGGATGAACACTGTTTCAACAGAAGTTGATAGACGGCTGGTATGGTCTGCCAAAAAAAATTAACTTTCAGTCAAATTCAAAAACAGACCTTATGTATCAATCCCGAAGAACCTTTATAAAAAAATCAGGCCTTGCATTGGCAGGTGCCTCGCTGGCAAGTGGGCAATTATTTTCGTTTGCCAAAAGCGAAGGAATATTGGGCATCCAACTTTATACCGTGCGCGATGCCATGACCAAAGACGCATTAGGCTCCTTGAAGAAATTAGCCGCCATGGGCTACCAAAATGTGGAACACGCCAACTATAAAGAGCGGAAATTCTATGGCTATGGTGCCGGTGAATTCAAAAAAATATTGGCCGATATGGGCATGAAAATGCCAAGTGGGCACACCGTGTTGGGGAAACAACATTGGGACGAAGCCAAAAAAGACTTTACCGATGCGTGGAAATACACCGTTGAAGACGCGGCCACCGCAGGCCAGCAATATGTGATCAGCCCTTCGCTTGATGCAAGCCTGTATCAATCTGAAGATAGCCTCTTGCATTTCCTCGAAGTTTTTAATAAGTCGGGGGAACTTTGTAAAAAATCGGGGATGAAGTTTGGCTATCACAATCACCACTTTGAGTTCGCCAAAAAAGTGAACGGAAAAATCCTGTACGATCTTATCCTTGACAATACCGATCCGAAATTGGTAGTGCAACAATTAGACACCGGCAATCTCTTCAATGCAGGCGTTAAGGCCATCGACATTGTCAAAAAATTTCCGGGCAGGTTTGAACTGATGCACGTGAAAGACGAGATTGCAGCGGCCAAACCAAATGGTGAAGAGAAATTTGAGAGTGCCGTCTTGGGGAAAGGTATTGCACAAGTAAAAGAAGTAATCGACCTGGGCAAGGCTGCCGGCACAAAACAATTTATCGTGGAGCAAGAAGCTTATCAAGGGACAGATCCTTTTGATTGCGCCAAAGAGGATTTTGAGGCGATGAAGAAGTGGGGCTATTAGAATAAAAGTAGGTGGTGTGGCAGTTGGCTGGCCAACCTCACCTGGCATCAAATCAATTTTAAATTTTGAATTCAAATTCTAATCAAGGACAACTCGTTCGATCCCTCGGCCTGTTGTCCGTTTTTTTTCTTGTCATCAGTTCGGTAATTGGCTCCGGTGTTTACAAAAAGGTAGCCCCGATGTCGGAGGTTTTGCAATCGCCCGGGCTCGTGCTACTGGCATGGTTGCTGGCTGGGGTATTAACTTTGTTTGGCACATTGAGCAATGCAGAGGTAGCCAGTATGCTGGCCGATTCGGGAGGTGAATTTGTTTATTATCGGAAAATTTACAACCGGTTTTTTGCGTTTCTTTATGGCTGGTCAAATTTTACGGCCATCCGTTCGGCTTCCATTGCATCGATAGCCTATGTTTTTTCACAATCATTCAATTCACTAATTCCCTTGCCCACGCTATCCCACGCGTGGTCATCGATTACCGTTTTCGGATTCCTTACTCCGTTTGATAATTTCGGTGTGAAGATGCTAACGGTCCTACTAATCATCTCACTTTCGTACATCAATTACATTGGGTTGAAGCTCGGTGAGAATTTCAGCAAATTGATTTTGTACATTGTCATCTCCAGTCTTCTGATGATCATCGTGCTTGGGCTAACCTTGGGCGATGGCAGTTGGAGCAATATCCAAACCAGCGCTTCCGGTTACGTGCCTCATTCGTGGGCCGATTCTATTTTTATCAAAAGTATGTTTGCCGCCTTACTATCCGCTTTTTGGGCCTATGAAGGGTGGAGCACGATTGGTTACCTGGGAGGTGAAATAAAAAATGCGCAGCGCAACTTGCCACTGGCATTGGTGCTCGGGGTGCTTGCTATCATGGCCATTTACCTGGGTGTTAATTTTACTTACCTCTATGTAATGCCGATTGACCTATTGGTGGACAAGCAGCACTCGCAGAATACCATTGCCGCAGTAGTGGTCGTTCAACATATTTTAGGAAATGGCGGAGGCATGGTTATCTCGCTGTTGATTTTACTCACCACGTTAGGTTGTACCAACACCACCATACTTGCCGCCCCGCGATTGTATTTTGCCATGGCGAAGGAAGGATTGTTTTTCAAAGGCGCACAGCATCTGCATCCCCAACACAATACACCGTCAAAAGCATTTTTGTTTCAGGCAATCATAGTGAGTTTGCTGGTAATCAGCGGAAGTTTTGATCAGCTTACTGACATGCTGATCTTTGCTTCGTTCATATTTTATGGCTCAACCACACTCGGTGTTTTTATCCTGCGAAAGAAAATGCCCGATGCACCGCGCCCTTATAAAGCCTGGGGCTACCCCCTTGTGCCTGCAATTTTCATTTTGTTTTGTGTCGCGTTATTGATCACCACCTTCGCCAGCAAACCGCGTGAAGCCATGATGGGCCTGGTGCTGATGTTTTCGGGGGTGCCTTTTTATTTTTATTGGCAGAGGGTTAATCCTTAACGGTTAATCGCTGGCCGCCAATCTCACTATTAACGGATAACCATTATTGCCTAACAATGTCCTCCACCGCTGAACTAAAACGTACGCTCTCGCCACTGATGGTTTGGGGGCTGGGCGTTGGCTATGTGATCTCGGGAAATTATTTCGGGTGGAATCTTGGTTTGGAAAAAGGGGGAACGCTGGGCATGGCTATCGCGCTGGGGTTCATCATCACGATGTACCTCACGTTCACTTTTAGCTACACTGAGCTGGCATGTTCCATTCCCAAAGCAGGAGGAGCTTTTGATTATGCAAGCCGTGCCTTGGGCAAAGACATTGGCTTTCTCACCGGCATGGCACAAAACATTGAATTCATTTTTGCGCCTCCGGCCATCGCCTTCGGCATCGGTGCCTACTTCCAGATTTTCTTTCCAACCGTTTCCGTCACCGCTATTTCCATCGGTGCGTATTTTATTTTCTTTCTGTTGAATGTCTCTGGAATAAAACTGGCTGCCACGTTTGAATTGGTCATCACGTTCATTGCAGTCGGTGCCGTGTTGATTTTTTGCTTGAATACTTCCACCCAAATTCAATGGACGAATCTTCAGCAAAATTC
>JAYVMP010000094.1:0-30194 GCA_043758895.1 Bacteroidota bacterium | reverse complement strand
AAAATACAAAGCACAATTTTCATAGATTTCAATTTTAGTAAGCAAAGGTAGTAACGAAATTTATTTCAATGTTTGGATTTCAATTTTAAATCGTTCTGTCTGGGGTTTGAGCCTCTGCGTAAAAGGCAGCTTTCAAATTAATTTGTTCTATAATCTCCATCGTTCAGCTCCATAGCAAAAAAAAATAAACACAGCGATGAACCAAATACGGCACAAATACATTGTAACCATCGAAAAGCTCGACTGCTTTTCCATTTTAATTTAAAAAAACGTTAACCCATTTTAAAACTATGCAAGGCTCAAAAATCTTCACTCCCTACACACTTGGTCACCAGGCACTTAAAAGCAGGATTGTGATGGCTCCCATGACGCGCAGCCGCGCCATCAACAATATCCCGAACCAGCTAATGGCCGACTTTTATTCACAGCGCGCAGCCGCGGGGTTGCTCATCACTGAGGGCACCTCACCTTCCCCAAACGGATTGGGCTATGCGCGCATCCCCGGGATATTCAATACCGAACAAATCAACGGATGGAAACTGGTAACAAAAGCTGTTCACGAAAAAGGTGGTAAGATCTTCATTCAACTCATGCACACCGGACGGATTGGCCACGCATTAAATTTGCCGAAAGGTGGTAGGATAATTGCGCCCTCTGCGGTAGTTGCCCCCGGCCAGATGTGGACCGATAGCGAAGGCATGAAAGATCATCCAATACCCTACGCGTTAAGTGCTACGGAGGTTCAGGCCACGAAGGCAGAATATGTTCAAGCCGCCAAGAATGCGATCGAAGCGGGTTTTGATGGCGTAGAGCTGCACGGAGCCAATGGCTATTTACTTGAACAATTTCTTTCACCACATTCGAACCAACGCACCGACAATTATGGAGGCAGCATTGAAAACCGCACACGTTTTGTGTTAGAAGTGGCTCAAGAAGTTAGTGATGCCATAGGCAAAGATAAAACTGCGATTCGCTTATCTCCCTACGGTGTGTTTAATGATATGCCCCATTATGACGCGATTGAAGCAACTTATACCTACCTCGCAGAAGAATTGAATAGAATCGGCATTGGTTACATCCACTTGGTCGATCACAGTGCGCAAGGTGCTCCAGAAGTACCGTTGAAAATAAAGAAGATCATCCGCGAAAAATTTAAAAACACGCTCATACTATCCGGTGGATATAACGCAGCCAAAGCAGAAGCTGATATTGAATCAGGAGCGGCCGATTTGATTGCGTTTGGCAAACCCTTCATTAGCAATCCTGATCTGGTCGAGCGTTTCAAAAAAGACCAGGCATTAAATGAGAAACTGGACTTTGCAACGTTTTATACACCAGGCGAAAAGGGCTATACCGATTATCCCGTTTTCGCTTCGTGAAGCTACTGCATATTATAAGTGCATAACAATGCTTAACAGTTCTTTAATATCGCCCGGCCACTCCAAGTAGGCCGGGCGTCTGTTATTATTGATCTTATGCAAAGGTTTAAAATTTAAACTTCAGGAGTCATCTGGCCGCTCAACGCAGTTGGCTCCTTACCAATTCACCTTCAACACAACCAATCCCAGCAAGATGAAGGCCACGCCCACGAAAAAAAATCAACGCCCTAAAATGGTCGGAGGCAATGCACCCCTTCCCCACCGCCAGGCAGTTGGTTTGCAATTTGTTGTTTCAGTCTTTCTTTTCCGGTAGGGCTGATAATGAATTGGTGAATAAATTTTTTGAAATTGAGAGGAAGATCCCTTAATCATTTCTAAGCGAAACGGCAGGGTTGGCATGCGCTGCCTGAAATGCCTGGGTGCTTACAATTGCTAATGCAAAAACGAGGGCAATCAAGCCTGTGATTGGAAACACCCACCAGGCAATCTCCACACGGTACTTGTATTGCTGCAAATGTTGATTAAGAAGCCACCACGCAATAGGTGATGAAACCAAAAAGGCGATGATCACCAGTTTTGAAAAATCTTTGGACATCAATCCCACCAGACTGGAAACGGAAGCGCCCATCACCTTGCGTATGCCAATTTCTTTGGTGCGCTGCTCAGCAGCAAAAGCCGCAAGACCAAACAAACCAAGGCCTGTGATAATGATAGCCAGCACAGCAAACAACGTAGCCAACCGGCTGGTCATGTTGATGTCGGTAAATTTCTTGGCAAACTCCTGATCGGCAAATTTATATTCAAAGGGATAAGCCGGGCTGTATTTTTTAAAAACCGCCTCCACTTTTCGCAGCGATCCAGAAAGGTCTTTCGTCTTCTCTAACCGAATGGTAACCGCCCCCGCCCACTCCGGGTTCAATACAATAAACATAGGCCGCGACTGCTGAAAAGGATCGCCCATCAGCACATTATCAACAATGCCGATCAGCTCGCGTTTTTTTCCCCACAAATCCAATTTTTCGCCCAATGGATTTTTCAATTGCATCAAGCCCATGGCTGCCTTGTTTACCATGATCGCCATCGAGTCGCTTTTAAAATCTTCATAAAAATCGCGGCCTTCCAAAATTTTTATCCCCATCGTTTTGGTATAATCGTATTCCGTGGCGATGGTAGCAAAGATCACTTTCTGGGTTTCCGATTTGCCCGGCCAGCCCAGAAAATTATTGGAATGAATTTCAGTAATGGGACTGTTCGATTTGGTCACGGCATTCACGACACCCGTATGCAACAATTCCAATTTTATCGGACGAAAATTCTTGCCGATTTCATCGGTATAATCTACGGTGATCAAATTTTGTTGATCATACCCCAGTGTCCTGCTCTTCACGTGCTGTATCTGTTGGTAGATAATAATGGTGCCGATGATCAGGAAAATGGAGAAGCCAAACTGCAAGGTCACCAAAACCTTGCGAGGCAGACTGGCATTCTTCCCCACTTGCACTTTGCCTTTCAATACTTTTACAGGCTGAAAAGAAGAAAGGTAAAATGCCGGATAACTTCCCGATACAATCCCGGTGAAGAAAATCAGCACCAAAGCAAACAGCCAAAATTCTTTGGAAGCATAATCAATAAATAATTTTTTATCCACCAGGTTGTTGTAATACGGCATCAGCAACTGGGCAAACAAAATAGCAATGACAAAGGCCAACAAAGAAATGAAAAGCGATTCGCCCATAAATTGAAAGATCAGTTCATGCCTTCGTGATCCAACACTCTTGCGAATACCCACCTCGCGCGCCCTGCGCTCGGAGCGGGCAGTGGAGAGGTTCATGAAATTAATGCAGGCGATAATCAGAATAAAAATGGCAATCAGGCCAAACATTTTTACAAAGGCCATTCTCCCTTCGCCTTCTTTACCATTTTCAAATTCGGAGGAGAGCCTCCACTTCAGTAAGGGGTGCAAAAACAGCTCACGCTTGTAATCTTCCGGATCTTTCTTAAGAATCAACCCTTTTATGGCCTCGTTGACAGCAGCCTGATTTGAAGGATCATTTAATTCCATGAAAATCTGAAACGAGTTGTTGCCCCAATTGGTCTTTCCCTCTTTCACCCATTTATTGGTTTCTTCATTTAACTTCCACGTGAGCAAAAAATCAAATTGAAATGAAGAGTTCTTCGGCACATCGGCTAACACACCTGTCACTTTTAAATCACTTTTATTATCCACGCGGATGATCTGATTGATGGGATCGGCTTGGCCAAAAAAAATCTTGGCCATCGCTTCGGTAATAACGATTGAAGTCGGATCATCCAACACCGATGTGGCATTTCCTTTGGACAGCGGAAACTGGAACATCTCCAGAAATTCTTCGCTGGCGTAAAAGGCGCGTTTGGTAATTCGCTTATCGCCCACGGTAAACAAATGATCTCCGCCCCAATCGGTAACAACGGTATTTTTAATGTTGCTGTTTTCTGTTTTTAACGCTTCGTAGCTTGGCAGAGGGAGGGAGGTCCAGGAGTTTATTTTTCCATCGAAGGTGGCATTGATCCACACTTGGTACAGGCGGTCGGATTGGGGCAGAAACTTATCAAACGAAAGTTCATCAAAAACCCATAAGAGGATAAGCACACTGCACGTGATGCCGATGGACAAACCGGAAATGTTGATAAACGAGTACGTTCCATTTTTACGCAGGCTGCGGAGGGTAACGAGCAAGTAATTTCTATACATGAGCGAAGGGTTTGGTATGTTTACTTCGATTTTTAGAAAAGGTTACCAATAAGAAAAACAACTCAATTAGGAACTGAATATAGAGCGTTCATTTTTGTAATGACGGTCGGTGTCCGTCATTAGTTGCAAAATAGGATCCGAAATTTTATAGCGACTCCGACAATGAGCTCTCTATCAAAGGGATTTGTCCGTTAGCTTTCTAAATTTTTTTTATCTCAAAAAATTGAAGAGGTCAACGAGAGCGTTGTACTATTTCTCGCCTGTACCTTCTATTGCCTTTGCTAAAATAGATTTTCGAGACATTCCCATCCAACGGCTCTTAACTCATCATCACACCGATGATCAGGTAGCCTACCACCGATCCGCCCAAAGCGATCAATGAATAGGGCAATTGGGTTAGGGCATGCACCATGGTTGGGCATTCGGTTGAGGAGGCGGATAAAATGGTGGAGTCGCTGAAAAAGCCCGTGTTCGACCCAAATGCACCTGCACAAGTCACCACGCTGATGGCTACCCAAACATCTGCCCCCAAACTTTGCGCCAAGGGGATGATGAGCGGTATCGCGATCACATACAAATCCCACGAAGTGCCTGTTAAAAATGCGATGGTGGCCAGTGTTAAGAATGCAATAGCAGGAAACAAGGCTTTGTTCATGTACGGCTCCACGTGTGAGATCACGTAAGGCACCAGGTTCAAATCATCATTCACTAACTTCAATTCGAAGGCAAGGATCACCAAGATGATGGGGAATAAAATGGTATTGAACCCTTTCAGAATGGAATCCGAAAGGTGCCGCAGCGTCATCGCGCGATCGAGTAACAAATAAAAGAAAGTAAAGAAGTTGGCAAGGAGCGCTCCTTTAAGTGCATCAAAATCAAAATAAATTGTTGTTGACAATAACACCACCAGCGGCCATACAAAATAGCCGAGCTTGGATTTTGAGTGCAACTCTAAATCCTTATCCACAGGTTCAACTAATTTTCCCGGATCAGGAGGAACAGTCACTCCGGTGGAAGCGCGGAGTTCGGCCTGTTTCATTTTACCTATGATCGGAAACCAGCCCATCGCCACAAAGAAAACCAGCGCAATCCCCACAAATCCAAAAACCATGTAAGGCATTGCTTGCATATACGCTTGCATGCCATGGCCGGGCTCAGCAATTTTGTTTTTTACAAGAATGCCGCTGATAAAAATCGACCAAGTGGAAATGGGCAACAAAATACAAAGTGGGGCGGAGGTGGCATGGACCATATACGCCAACAGTTCACGCGAAATCAAATACCGGTCGGTAATTTTTTTCATGGCCGCACCTACTGCGAGCGAATGCAAGTAGTCATCAACAAAAATCAATATTCCCAAAATCCACGTTGCCAGAAGAGCTGTTCTTCGGCTGTGTACAAACCGGAGGAGAAAATTACTGAAGGCAATCGTTCCCCCGCCACGGATCATCATCGTTATTAATGAACCATACAACATGCAAACGAGAATCACCCAACCACTGCTTTTATCGGTGAGGGCGTTGGTGAGATGTTCAATGAATTTGTTTAAAAAATTCCCCTGATAGGCAATGATGCACCCGGCAAGAATGCCAATTACGAGCGGTTCAAAAGAGGAACGTGTAATGGTGGCGATGACGATCACCATTAAAACCGGAAGCAAAGTCAATAGGCCGTAGTCGTGCATTCTGAAAAAAGTAAGTTAACTAATAAACAATTTCGAGCTAACAAGCTGCAACCGCGAGCTTTGCCTCTCAAGGCACTACTCGTTTGCAATTTGAACTATCCTAAAGACAAGCTCTTGGCTTAAAGCTAGCTTCCAATCATAAACCACCAATACTGATCAGTTTTTTTTCCTGGTACTCTTCCAATCCGTCTTTGCCGCATTCGTATCCCAAACCACTTTGTTTCCACCCGCCAAACGGAGCTTCAAAAGCTTGTGGGTACCACTCGTTGATGCCTACCATACCAAATTCAATTTGCTCAGAAACACGGATACTTGTTTTCAAATCATTCGTCCAGAGATAAGAGGCCAGTCCATACTCGGTGGCATTGGCAATTTGAATTGCTTCTTCTTCCAAACGGAAAGTAACCACCGGCATGACCGGACCGAATATTTCATTTTTAAAAATAGGATTGTCATGACTATGCGGTTGAATCAGGGTGGGTTGATAAAAATATCCCTTTTCATTTTCCCCACGATTTCCGCCTGTCAAGATTTCAGCCCCTGATGCCTTTGCCGTGGCGATTAATTTCTCCAGGTTATCTCGTTGAATGGCATTGATCATGGGGCCCATCTCCGTTCCCTGATCCAGGCCAAACCCAACTTTCATACTTTTCATTTTGGTTGCTGCCTGCTGCATAAATTCGGAAGCAATGCGTTCGTGCACAATGTAGCGCTGGGGCGCAATGCACACCTGGCCTGAATTGCGGAGTTTGGCGATCACCGATTCTTCCGCCACTTTTTTTACATCCACATCGGGGAAAATAATGACAGGTGCATTGCCTCCCAATTCCAATGAAAGACGTTTTATCGTTTTCGATGCGCCATCCATCAAGAGCTTTCCTACACGGGTACTTCCCGTGAAACTTATTTTCCTCACCTTACTATTTTTCAACATCTCCTCCCCGATCTTGTCAGGCATGCCATTGACTACATTGAGCACACCTTTGGGCAATCCTGCATCGTGCAAACATTGCGCGAGCAACATTCCCGTCAGTGGAGTGTATTCTGAAACTTTCGCCACCACGGTGCAGCCAGCACCCAAGGCTGCCGACCAGCACCGGGCTGGATTGTAAGCTGGGAAATTCCAAGCCGTAATCGCACCGACCACACCCATCGGTTGGTGCAGCACCGACATGCGTTTATTATTCCGGTTGGCCGGAATAACAGTGCCATAGTTTCTTTTCCCTTCTTCCGCATACCACTCAAAAAAATTGGCCGACACGCGCCATTCACCAATGGATTCCGCCAGTGGTTTACCACTCTCCAACACCGTGACTTTTGCATACTCGTTGAGGCGGTCGTGCATCAAGACCGAGGCTTTTTTTAAGATGACGGCACGTTCGTACGGATTGGTTCGCGACCAAAATTCAAATGCCTTAGCCGCTGCATCGATGGCCAACCGGCAATCAGAGTCATCACCAAAAGGAACGTGTGTAATTACTTCTTCGGTAGCAGGATTGATTACCTCCCATGTTTTGCTATTGTTCGCATCCACCCACAATCCGTTAACGTATTGTTTTGGGATGAGCGGAACAGTTAGGTTATTGAGCTGGAACATAATCTTCAAATTTGTTCTTAGTTTTTATTTTGATGAAAAGTTTTGTGCTTTTGGTTGCAATATAGAAGTGGAGTGAGGCAACTACGCTACTGGAGGCTTACTGCTTGAAGCCAAAATCATTTACTTTCATTTTTTCCATTGGCAAATTCCATTTACATACGTTTCTTCAACCTGAACCAAATCCAATTCATCGATGGAAACAGCAATAGGATTTCGATCAACAACAATAAAATCTGCCCAGTGATGCGGGGCAATGGAGCCCTTAAATTTTTCTTTTCCTTCCGCATAGGCACTGCCAACCGTATAGGCGTAAATGCCTTGCTGCAAAGTGATCGACTCACTTTTAGAAATCACATTCCCCAATCTTGTCTTTCGTTGGATAGCGTTTTTAATGTTACTCCAGGGATTGAGGTTGCCTACCACCGGGCCATCAGTCGAAAATGCAACGGGAATGTTCCTATCTAACAATGACTTGATGGGATAACAAAACGAAAGATAGTCATCATCCAGCGATTGAATAAAATTCTCGCCCAATTCATACAAAAAAACCGGTTGCGGCACGGCAACAAACTGATACGTTGCCATTTCTTCAACATGCTTTCGTGTAGGAAGCCCAAAATGTTCTACCCGATTTCGTTTGTCGCCAAATTCGGCATAAAGCTTTTTATATGTGCCCAGCACGAATTGAATGGCCTCGTCACCGATGGCATGGGTGGCAACCCGAAAACCTTTTTGTTGTGCCTCGCACGCAAGGTTGTAAAATTGAGTTGGGTTCAACCGCAAAATTCCGTGATCGGGAGAATTTTTATAAGGCCGTGAAAGCGAAGCCGTTTTTCCGCTCAATCCTCCATCCGAAAAAAATTTGACCGTATCAATGGTTAAAAAATCGGATTGGTGAACCGCAGGAATTTCATACGGATGATCACCACCATCCGGCAATAGTATTGGAAAAACATTGAGGCGAATAGCGGAATCATGGTTTGCCGTGTAGCTAAAATAGGCTTTCAACAATTCGGGATGAGCGGCCGGATCGGTGACGCTGGTAATCCCAAGGGACAGCATTTTTTGAATGCCTCCATCAATCATTTGTTCATACTCATCCTGCGAAGGAGGAGGAATATGTTTGGTAACTAAACCAAGGGCCGTTTCATAAAACGCTCCCGTGAGGTTTCCATTTTCATCCTTGCCAATCACTCCGCCTTGCGGTGCATGAGTCGATTCGGTGATACCCGTTATCTGCAATGCCATGTTGTTGACCACTGCAATATGTGCGCAGGTTCTTATCAAATAGATGGGATGTTGGCCACTGATTGCATCAAGGTCAGCGATGGAAGGCATCCGTTTCTCTTCGAGCAACTGTTCATTGAACCCACGTCCGATTATCCATGATCCTACAGGAATTTTGGAGACGTGCGACCCCACACGAGACTGGAGTTCACCAATGCTTATCACTCCGCGTAGATCAATAATAAATAAAGCAAGCTGGCCCACTTTCCAAAGGTGGACATGCGCATCGTTAAAACCGGGAAGCACCGTTTTGGTTTTTAAATCAATTCGTTGTGTCGATTGATCTGCCTGATGAGTAACCTCATCTACCTCACCAACAGCGATGAACTTTCCATTTTCAACCAGCATGGCTTGAGCCATTGGTTGGTTTGGATTTTGGGTGAGGATGGTGGCGTTATAGTAAAGCGTGCGTTTCAATTTTTTTTGCCTTGAGCTCAGTTAAAAAAATATCTCCTCGGGGCTTGCACAGTCATTATTTTGGCGATAAAATTTTCTCTGTATTTCTGAGCAAAAAACGGGATGTATGGCAAGTTGGGAATAAGTCTTTGGCCTAAAAAAGATATCGCGTCAACTGGTGAGTGCCACTTTTTCATTGCCTTCACCCATTCTGCCCGCGTGCAATCGCAGCTTCCAACACATCAAGGCCTTCATGCAATTGCTCCTCGGTGATCACTAAAGGCGGAAGCAAACGGATGCAATTGCTGTAAAGCCCTGCACGGATCAATACAATTCCATGGGCAACGGCATCTTTGAGTATTTTCAATGTGAGCTCAGGATCAGGTGTTTTTTCTTTGCGGTCTTTTACAAATTCTATCAAGCGCATGGCGCCCAATCCACGCACATCGCCAACAATGCTGTACTTCGTTTTCCATTCTTCCAAACGTGAAGCGATGATGCTACCAACTTTGTCTGCCTGTTTCATAAAGTCGGGCGAGGTCATTTCTTTTATCACTTCAATGGCCGCCACGCACGTTACCGGAGCACCACCGTACGTTCCACCAATTCCGCCAAGGTGCACGGAGTCCATGATCGCTGCCTTCCCTACCGTTGCCGAAATCGGCATTCCTCCACCGAGCGATTTTGCCACCGTGATGATGTCTGGCGCTATATCGTAGTGATTTAATGCAAATAACTTTCCGGTTCGACCAAAGCCGCTTTGGATTTCATCGCCAATCATTACTGCGCCTGTTTCATCACAAATTTTTCGGATCTCGCGCAAGAATGACTCGGGGATTGGAATAAACCCCGCCTCGCCCTGAACAGGTTCGATCAATATGGCGGCCAAATCAGAAGGATCAATCTGCGCGATCAACGCGTTGCGCAAATTCTGAATGCAGTGCTCAAGGTATTGTGCTTCGGTAAATTGATCAGGTTTCCGGAAAACATTGGGAGCCGGCAAGCGGTAAATATCTCCGGTGAAAGGACCCATCCCCTTCTTGAACAATCCGTACTTTGAAGTAAGGCTCAACGTGAGCAACGTTCTTCCGTGATATCCTCCTTCAAAACAAATCACTCCTTTTCGTTTGGTGTAGTACCGCGCTATGTTCACGGCATTTTCCACGGCTTCACTTCCAGAGTTGGCGAGCAGCGTCTTCTTTGGAAATTTTCCGGGAGTAACTTGATTTAACAACTCGCACAATTCCACCATGGGTTCCACTGTAGTCACCAACGTGCACGTATGGATATATTTTTCTGCCTGTTCTTGAATCGCCTTTACTACATTGGGCGAGCAATGCCCAATGTTCATCACACCGATAGCCCCTGCAAAATCAAGAAACGTATTGCCGTCCACATCAGTGATGACCGCGCCTTTGGCATCTGCCACCACTACTTCGGTAGATTTAGCCAAGCCCTCAGGAGTTGCGTTGGCCCTTCGTTTTAAAATTCCTTGTGCCTTTGGCCCGGGAAAAGTTCCGTTTAAATTAATTGTCTTTGTCTTAATTAATGTTTCCATATCGATTAAATTATTCATTATAACCTTTCATTTTCGCGAACAAGAAAAGCGCAGAAACCGCGACATGCCGGATCATCCACGTAGCCCGGCACCAATCCCTTTGGTTTGAATCCATTTTTCATTTGCCTCGACACCGTTGGGTCTTTTATTTTATTGCTGATCACCTGGTGGTAATAATCTTCCGCACTCATTTTTGATTGCATTGCTCCGTAACCGTTGAGCATCCCGTAAGTAAACTGCCCGTTTAATTTCAATTTGTAAACTGTCGCCTGCCGCGCCTCATATAAATAAGCAGCAATTCCTTTTCCCCGAAAGTCGGGATGCGTGCCAATGTCCATGCCATAGAGCCAATCCCCATTGGGTTCATGGGTGGTTAAAAATCCACCGGCTAAAATTTCATTGAAGGTATGAAACAACCCGTCAGGAAAATGATAGCGAATACTGGTAGTCATACCGATCACGCGATCCTTGTGCAGCGCAACAAACTGACCCTCCGGAAAAATTTTGATATGGTTCAAGTAATGCTCTTTACGCATCAACGAAGTTGGGTTCAATGTCGGAAAAACAGTTTGCTGGAGTTCTTCCAAAGCAGCAGCATGATCCGCTTGCGTGCCTATGATCACGATATCTTCGCCTACATCTTTGCGATATAAAACCGATTCAGAGGCCGTCATCCTTTTTGATTTAGTCTGTGCCTAACTTTTCGATCAGTCGAAGAAGAAGTCAGCTTCAGCAATTCAGTACGGATGATTTGCAACCCACGCAGCAGGTCAGGCCGTCTAATAACGAGTGGACTGAGTACACGAACAATATTGGAGGACGTTCCTGCGCTGATGATCAGCAAACCTTGCTTCGCACAAGCTTGGATCAACTGCTTGCAAAGGTCCCCATCCGGATGATGCGGATCGCCATTTTTCACTAACTCAAAAGCAACCATTGCGCCTAACCCACGCACCTCACCAATCGCTGCACAATCCTTTTCCAAATCATGAAAAAAAGATTTCACTACCTTTCCTACTTGTTGGCCTTTTTTCAAAATATCAATCGCCTTCATGTAATTAATTGTGGCAAGAGCGGCCGCACACGCAACGGGGTTTCCTAAATAAGTTCCGCCCAACGTTCCCTTGATCGTCTTGTCCATGATTTCAGCGCGACCGATTACTGCACCTATCGGCATACCACTGCCCAACGATTTTGCCCACGTGGAAATATCGGGAACAATATCGTAATGGTGATAAGCGGCCCACCTGCCTGTTCTACCAAAACCAGTTTGCACTTCATCAACGATCAATAATATTCCTTTCGATTTGCAAATTGTTTGCAGGCCTTGTACATATTTTTTGGGTGCGATTACAAAGCCACCTTCACCTTGCACCAACTCAAGGATAACAGCCGCTACTTGTGATGAATCCACCATGTTGTGCAAGTGAGACTCAAATGCTTCCAATTCCCGATCAACAAATTCATCAAGCGCCAATCCGTCATTGCGTTGATAATAGTCTGGAAACGGAAACCGATACACTTCAGGCGCAAAGGGGCCGCATCCAATTTTATAACCGACTTTAGAAGTCAGCGTCATGCCCAGCAATGTGCGGCCGTGAAACCCACCTGTAAAACAAATAACACCTTGCTTGCCAGTAGCTTGTCGCGCTATTTTAATCGCGTTCTCCACTGCTTCTGCCCCACTGTTGGTGAGCATCACTTTTGTTTTCTTTCCGTGAGGGAAGAGATCGGCCAGTTCCTCACACAATTTCACATACGGTTCATAAATCGCGACAGGAAAACAGGCATGGATCAATTTTTTGGTTTGCTTGATCATCGTCTCAACCACCGGCTTGGGGCAATGCCCTGCATTCAACACACCAATGCCTCCGGCAAAGTCGATGTATTCCTTTCCATCCACGTCTTTGATCTTCGCGCCATTTCCAGATTCGATGGTTAACGGACTGAACATGCCCATTCCTTCGGGAACGATTGCATTTCTTCGCGCGATGAGTTCAGTGGATTTTTTCATTTTGGTTCTTAAATTTTTATCTATTTTAAATTTTTCGGTAAGCAAAGGCTACCTACCGCCTACTTGTTTCGGCCGCTATCGACTTTTCAACTTGAGCTGCTGCCAGCTTGCTGCTCTCCACTGCCCCGTTCATAAACCCCTGGTGGAGCACGCTGCAATGCTCTCCGGCAAAAAAAATATTCTCATAAGGCTCTTGCTCCACGCCCGCAAAATCAGACCATTGTCCTCGGGTATAGCACGTGTAGCTTCCTTTCGAAAAGGGGTTCGTTCCCCAGCAAAACTTGGCAATGTGTCCGTTATATTGTTCCGTCAAGCCCGGGAATATTCTTTCGGCCCCACCGAGCCATCTTTCTTTTATCTGCGTATAGTTCAGGTTTTGAAAATCGATCGACTCATTTCCGCCCGTGACGAACGAAAGCGAGCCTTGTGGAATATTCACACCTTGTGAGCTATCCCAAATGCAAGTGCGGTTCACATCGGTATATACATAGCCCTGCTTGCCTTGCTCACGCCACACCCGCTGCTTAAAACCCATGGCCGTCTTGGCAGCGAATCCGAATCCTACCGTATCGATGCAACGTTGTTTCCTTTCGGGAAATATAAAATTCCTTTCGATGTCGCGGAGGATGGTAAAAGGCAGGGTGAGCACTACCCGGTCTGCCTTTATGGTTTCAGTTTTTCCACCCGTTTCAAAAGTCAGTTCATAACCATCCACCTCTTTGTTTATCCTTTTTAATATCCATCCGGTTTTTATTTGCGCTTTAACTTGAGCACTTAATTTATCGATGAGCCGTTGGCTTCCTCCCTTAAACTTGAATACTTCGTGTTCTTGCCCAAAGGCATGATAATGGTGTTCGGATTTTAACGGGAGCACCAAAATGTACAGCATATTAACGGCCGATTGAACAGCGGCTTCCATTGCATATTCATTGGTGATGGCCATGTCAAAAAAATCGTATAGCCATCCGGTTATGCCAATCTCCTGCAAATATTCAGTCACTGTTTTATTGTCCAGGACTTTGTATTGATCCGCTTCGGAATAATGCAACACATCGGGAAGGGAATCAATATCGTTTTTAAGTCGCTCGGCAAAGGGTTCCAATTCCTTCACCATCTCATCTTCTGTGAAACGTCTGCCGCCAAAAAAATAATAACGGGCAATCAAGGGATCGGATTGAAGATCAACCATCTCCACATTCAATTCTTTGGACAGGGCTATTAAATCCAATTGGGTGGAGTCGATATACTCGGCCCCAAAATCAACGTGAGCCCCTTCCACAACTGCATCTTCCACGGTGAGGATGCGGCCACCGGTCCGGCCCGTTGCTTCGTACAGGGTCGATTCGATTCCTTTTTTCTTCAACTCATAGGCGGTGTTGAGGCCGGATACGCCAGCGCCAACAATGGCCACCACCGGTTTTTTATCGAGCCAACTGCAGGCACCTAAGGGAAGCGTCATCGCCACGGAAGCCATTGCACTTTTGCGCAAAAAATCCCTTCGCTCCGGTTGAAATTTTTCTATTGAACGAACAAATGCCCGTTGCAATACTTTAGTTAAAATTGATTTCATAACTACAATTAAAACAGCCTATGGCTACAAGCTTTCGGCTGCTGCAGGCAGCTCACAAAAATCTGTGGCTAAAAACTTGTGGCCGTACTTTTAATGCTAATAACCGGGGTTTTGAACTACTGTTCCTTTTGTTGCAATTAATTCTCGATTAGGTACCGGGAAAATGTCCGTAAAGTCATCAACGCCAGCACCCTTTAAGATCAAAGCCCTCCGTTGGGTTCTCGCCAAATCAAACATGCGGTGCCCTTCAAAGTTGAGCTCGGCAAAGCGCTCGTCTAAAACCGCAGCAGTAAAATCGCCATTATAAGTGGTTGCGATGTCCGCATTGGCAAAGGCAGGCAATCCCCGGCTTGTACGCACTGAATTCAAATCAGCGAGGCCACTGGTAAGGTCTCCATTTGCTGCTCCAGCTTCCGCACGGATCAAATAAACTTCGGCCATGCGAATGAGGTAAGCTGAATTGTCTTTGTTGATTTCGCCCCTGTATTTTTGTGTTCTTCCCCAAGGCAAAAAATTACTTTCCGTTGTTGGCGAAAAATCCACCAGTTGAGACCGCAAGTCATTCGGTCGCTTGGTAAAGAAAGTATTCATGGTAGAGTCCGCCAAAAAAAGAACCTCCGTAATCAATGCCTGCGTACGACTAAAGGTGTAGGAATTATAGGCACTCTGGTTTTGCACATTAAATACCAATTCAAAAACGGACTCATTTGAAAGCTTGGTGGAATAGATTTGGGTAAAATTATAGGACCCCAACAGGCTGTACGAGCCATCTTTGATCACCGAATCGGCAGCAGCAATGGCATGAGGATAATCGCGTTGATACAAATACACGCGGGCGAGCAATGCCTGCACGGCATCGGGATTGACATACTGATTTAAATAAGGCTTGCTTTTGGGAATCAAATTATAGGCTTGCTGAAGGTCGCTGATGATGGCCGCGTACGTTTGCGCCACGGTGCTTCGCGGCACCACGCTATTTTGATTTTGTATGGTTGTGACAACTGGGACTCCATAAGTGGAGGCCATATTCCAATGCTCACCAAACATCCGCAACAAGTCAAAGTGGGCCATCCCTCGAATGGCGTAAGCTTGCCCCCTTATGCTGTCGCGCTGCGTTTGTGTAAACGTAACGTCTTTTATTCCTGGCACGTTGGCAATGATCCCATTCGCGGTAGCGATGGTGTAATAAATGGCCACATACATATTCTGAACCAGAAGGTTGGCGGTAGTAACGTGGTAAGAGCTGATTTCATCCAATGCAGTAACATTGAAACCGCCTGCCTTGCTTACATCACTATAAATATCGGCCAATAGCGGATAATACCCACCATAATAATAATTGCTTTGCATGGAACTATACATTCCAATCAATGCAGACTCTGCGCCTGCTACATTGGTGAAAACCTTTAACGTAGCCACCTGCACGGGCGATACTTGATCAAGTACATTGCACGAGGTAGCCAAGCTGATCAGAACAATTAAAAAGATGTATTTATTTTTCATATGTGTTGGCGATTAGAAGCTGACGTTAAAACCAAGTGTGTAAGTCCGTGGCTGTGGGTAGGCCGCATAGTCGATCCCCGCTGTATAAGGATTGCTGCTGCCCGTTGAACTCACCTCGGGGTCAAACCCGGTGTATTTGGTCCACACAAACAAATTTTGTACTTGCGCATAAATACGGATGCGGTCAAACGAGCGGACATTTTTGGGTTTAAGCGTGTACCCCACCGATAAGGTACGGATGCGCAAGAATGAGCCATCCTCGATGAATTGTGTGGAATTGTTAAAATAATTTTGATTGATGAAAGAGGCCCGACCCACATCGGTGATATCGCCCGGTTTTTTCCATCGCCTCAGCACCGCTGTTGAGTTGTTCGCATAAACTTGTGAAGAACCTCCCCCGTCTGACCAGCCCATGTTCAAATACGTTTGCTTGATCAGGTTGTAAATTTTATTTCCCCAACTGAAGGAAGTGGCCACCAGCACATCAAATTTTCCGATATTAAAATTATTGTTGAAGCCACCGAAAAATTTAGGAATCGGGCTGCCAGAAATCTGGGCATCTTGCATGCTGATGCTTTGAGCATTGACAGCCTGCCCGCTTGCATTTTTAAAAAGCTCATCGCCATTGGCTGGATTTACACCAAGGTATTTTACGGCCCAAAATGTTCCTACCGACTGGCCTTTTTGTAAAATATTGGTAGGGGCGTTATCTGCGTAGGCACTAACTAACAATCCATTGTTGGTGAGCGACAATATTTCATTTTTGATAAATGAGATATTGAAATTAGTCGTCCATTTGAATTTATCATTTTGAATATTGGTGGAGGCAACCGAAAATTCCCAACCCCTGTTTTCAATTCTGCCCGCATTTTGAACCACCGTTGAGAACCCTGTTGTTCCGGCCACACTGTTGCTGCTGAGCACATTGGTTTTATCCGATTTGAAATAATCGATCGAGCCGCTTATTCTTCCTTGAAATAATTCCCAATCCACGCCCACATCAAAGGTTTTGTTGGTTTGCCACCTCAAACTTGGGTCAACCAATTGAGAGGGAGAAAGTCCGCCCATATTATTGTAGCGGGTAGATTTGTACAACGAAACATTTTGGAAATTCCCAATCTCCTGATCGCCCGTTAACCCATAGCTGGTGCGCAATTTTAAATTGGTTAACGTTTGGTGCTTGCCGAAAAAATCCTCCTGCGAAATTCTCCATCCACCTGAAACGGAAGGGAATACTGCATATTGATTATTTTTTGGAAATCGGGAAGAACCATCAATACGTGAGGTGACAGCCAGCAGGTATTTGTCTTTGTAATCATAATTAATCCTGCCGAGATAAGACATCAAACCAAAGCCTGTTCCTGCTCCCTGCCCAGAGGTAATGATGGCAGCGTTGGAGATGTTCTGTAACCCTCCGGAAGGAAATCCTTGACCGCTAAGACCCGTGGTGGTGGAGTGGGTTTCCTGCATGGTGAACCCGGCCAACGCATTGAAATTACTTTGACCCACCGATTTTTTGAAAGTGAAAATGTTTTCGTTCAACCAGGTGAGTTGCTGAAAAATAGAAGAATTGGCAATCCCGCCCTGGGCCTGGGCATTGGCCGTAATAGGCGAAAAATATTGGCTGTCGAAAAGATCATTAAAATCAACTGACCAACTCGTCCGGAATTTGAAATCTTTGGTAAACTTATATTCACTAAACAAAGACCCAAGCAAACGGTAGCTTGTAGTGTTGGCAATAATCTGGTTGGCCGATTTTACCGGGTTGTCCGAAAGCCACAAGGCATGGTAATTCTGATAGTTGGAGTAATTGCCAAATTGATCGTAAACAGGCATCAACGGGTCGGCACCCAGCGCATTGGTGATAACGCCTGTGTACGAGTCGTCATTAAAACTTCTTCTGTTTTTTGAGTTCGAAGCATTGAAGGTCAACCCAAAGGATAGCTTGTCGGTGGCCTGGTGATCGAGGTTAACCCGCATGCTTAACCGTTTGTAGCCCGATTGGATTACAATGCCAGTTTGATCAAAATATGTTCCGGCCACGTAGAATTTAGTCTTTTCGTTTCCGCCTGTGGCTGATAGTTCATAATTACTGATCGGGGCATTTTGCAATACTTGATGAAGCCAATTGGTATTTACCTTCTGCGCATTGGCATCACCAAAATTAAAGGGGCCAATTTGGGGGCTTGCGCCACGAATATTGTCCTGATTGATGGCGTCATTGATCAGGGCCATAAACTGTTGGCTGTTGAGAAAGGGGATTTCGCGGGTTGGTGTTTGAACCCCAGTATAATAGTTGACATTGAATTTTGTTTTCCCGGTTTTGCCTCGCTTGGTGGTAATCAGTACAACACCATTTGATGCCCTGGCTCCATATATTGCCGCAGCTGAAGCATCCTTTAACACTTCAATGGATTCAATATCATTGGGGTTGATATCTGAAATGGAACTGATTTGCTGACCACTCCCCTGAACATTTCCCTGCGTATCCGTAGAAGTTTGGATGGATGAATTGCTTTCGCTGAGCATCGGGATGCCATCGACCACATACAATGGGTTGCTTGCTCCGCGCACGCTCACATTCAAACTTGCGCCCGGTGTGCCCGAGGCCTGGGTAATATTGACTCCCGCCAGCTTACCTTGCAAATTCCCGGCAATGTTTGTGGTGGGCTGGTTGGCGAAGTCTTTATTATTAATCGATGCGATTGAGCCCGTCACATCCTTTTTCTCCTGCGTGCCGTAGCCAACAACGATCACCTCATTTAACCCAGTCACATCACCCTCTAATTTGATATCGATCGTTGTGCGGCTGCCTACCGTAACCTCCTGAGTTTTGAAGCCCACAAAAGAAAAGAGAAGAACATCATCAGGGAGTACCGAAAGCGAGTACGTCCCACCGGCATCGGTGGTAGTACCGTTGGATGACCCCTTTATTAAAACATTGACACCCGGCAGGGGGGTTCCATCGCTGGTATCTGTGACTTTTCCAGATAAAGTAACTGCATTTTGAGCGCAGAGGCTTAGCGGCAGTAAAAAGGCAATCATCAGTTGGTAGCGTTTTAACTTCATGCAATTCAGGTTAAGGTGGCTGTTAATTTTCGTCTAAAGTAAAGGCGTCAAATCTTGACAAAAAACCGTCAAATATTTTTTTTATTGAACGATCATGCTTTGATTAGCAGGTACTTACTTTGGAATAAACCACCAAGTTAGATCTGACGGTCAAAATTTACCCCTAATCTCCGCTATGATACCTGCCAAAATCCGTCAAGCGGTTCAAAATCACCCCGGTTTGAATGAAGCCATTGGGCGGGCGGGAATGGAAACAGATTGGGAAAAATTTAACCGTACACAGTTTGATTTTATTGCGCACCACATCAGCAAAACGGTAACACAGCACGCCCTGGAAAACCCGCAACTCATTGACGAAAAAATAATCATTGGAAAAGATCAATTTCAGCGCATCGCGGAAGACAAAAAATTGAAAGAAGCGGAGGATTTCCTACTGTGGCTGTCGAGCACTAAGCGCTCATTTCATTGGATCAGTGGAAAAACGCTGCAAAGCTATTGGCTGAACGGGCAATCCAAGGAAACAAAACTTAATGTTCTGCTCATTTTTTTGGGGATACCCCAGAAGTTTTGGGACGATTGGAAAATTGCAGCAGGCCCAAAATCTTTTTTACCGAATCCAGCGAATAAAATCCGGAAAGGCAACCAAGAACTTATCCGAAAGTACTTTCTGGGAAGTTATTTCTTGTATTACTCGAAGTCCGATTTCAGCCCGGCACTTGTGAAGGCTCCTTTTACTTTGACTGAAGGCGACCAGGGAAATATCATGGCCGAGACGATCACCGAAGGCCACCTCTACCGTAGCACACTGGTTGAGCTAAGGGAGGGCATTCTCTACATCCACTGTGAAAATTTAGTTTTCAATGAAAAAGAAAATCACATTTTCAATGTAGGAAATGAAACCAGCCCTGAAGTGCTTTTTGGAATATCCAACACTATCAGTGTAAAAAGTAAATTGGCGATTGGCATACGCAATGTGCTCGTCAAACAAAAGAAAAAATTTACCACCGAAACATTTTCCGAAAAGGAAATCAGCTTAGTTGACGCCAGTAAACTTGATGCTGAAGAATCTATTGTGAAGGCCTACTTCCAACAGCAGGAAACCAACTTGATCACTTCACGTCATTGCTGCACTATGGAGGTGCTGAAAAACAAAGTGAAAACTTAACTTAATGGGGATTATTCCGTCTTACAAAGGAAAAATAAAAAAACCCAGCCATCAATAAATGACTGGGAAAACTATTCTGGTAGCCCGTAGGGGAGTCGAACCCCTCTTACCAGAATGAAAATCTGGTGTCCTAACCGATAGACGAACGGGCCATCTTATTAAAAACGAGCCGCAAAGATAGCCCCCCCATTTGGAATTGCAAACGTGTACTTTAAAATAAATGAATTTGTCAGAACTATTTCTATTGGTTTTCGGCTTAATGAATATAATTTTGGCTGGCAATAATTTTAAACCCAAATAATAATGACAAAAGTTGGTATTAATGGATTTGGCCGCATCGGGCGTCTTGCTTTCCGTGCAGCAGTCAACAGAAAGGATATTGAAATAGTCGGCATCAACGATTTGGTTGACCCCGACTACATGGCCTACATGCTCAAGTATGACTCCACCCATGGAAAGTTTGAAGGAACCGTATCTGTAAAGGACAAGCATCTAATCGTCAACGGTAAAACTATACGGATAACCGCAGAGAAAGATCCCGCCAACCTAAAGTGGGCGGATGTAGGAGCTGATATTGTGATTGAATCCACCGGACTTTTCCTCACGCAGGCCGATGCCCAAAAACACATCACGGCCGGAGCTAAAAAAGTAGTGATGTCGGCTCCTGCAAAAGATGACACGCCAACTTTTGTGATGGGCGTAAACCATAAAAAACTTACCGCACAACACACAATTATATCCAACGCATCTTGCACCACCAATTGCCTGGCGCCCATAGCCAAAGTACTCAATGATAAGTTCGGTATCCTTGAAGGATTGATGAGCACAATTCACGCGGTAACGGCTACCCAAAAAACGGTTGACTCTCCCTCCGCGAAAGATTGGCGGGGTGGTCGCGGGGCTTACCAAAATATTATTCCTTCTTCGACTGGCGCGGCAAAAGCCGTGGCCCTGGTGATTCCAGAATTAAAGGGCAAACTTACCGGCATGTCATTCAGGGTGCCGGTAGCTGACGTGTCTGTAGTTGACTTGACCGTTCGGTTAGATAAAGCGACAACATACGATCAAGTGAAAGCGGCTATGAAAGAAGCATCGGAAGGTGAACTGAAGGGAATCCTTGGTTATACCGAAGATGATGTGGTATCACAAGACTTTTTAGGAGATGCACGTACTTCCATATTTGACGCTAAGGCAGGGATTGCTTTGAATGACCATTTTATTAAGGTAGTTTCCTGGTATGACAACGAGTGGGGCTATTCCAACAAATTGATCGACATCGTTCAGGAATTGGCAAAATTTTAAACTCTTAGTTTTAAAAAAAAGACGCTTTCGGGCGTCTTTTTTAGTTTGGAGGAAACCGCGCTTCAAATGAGCCCCAAATCGTTAACTTGCATTTCAATTGCACCTTATGGACAACCCATCAACTATTGATATCGATAAAATTAAACAAAGCTATTTCAATTTACTTGCCGCGTTAATGACCAGCGATAAAATTGAAAGCAAGTATGTGCGCTGTTTAATTAAGTGGGGTATTCAACTGGGCGTAAGTGTTCCTGATTTAAAAGACCTGGAAAGAACAAATGCTATCATACCTGCAGATAAAACTGGCCGGCTTGAAGCGCTTTACCATTTGATTTACATGATTTACCTCGACAAAGTTGTTGAGGATATTGAATTGGAAGTTGCCTCTTCGTATGCCGAGCGATTAGGGTTTCAAAAAGGATTGGTTGGCGATTTGTTTAAGTCCATTGCCACCATTGGTTACGATAGCCATTCTGCCCAAGACGTAAGAAAAGAAGTTGAGGACTTCCTCAAATTACAGATTAGCTGAACAGCCCTGTAGAGATTTTCAGGCAGTTGATAATCAGATTAAATTCTTTTTTAATTTATCATCCTGAAGCCGGTCAAGGTTAAATTACCGATGTAGGTTTTGCTACCGATTTTAATTATTTTAGGTAGGGCGAATCCCACATCTTTGTACCCAACAAAAGTAAAATTTATGAGTACCATGAAGATGATTAATAACGCAAGTTTGAAAAGCAGGATCAAACAGGTTTTGGTTTTATTGATTGTCATTTTAATCGGCATCCTAGTGTCCCGTGCAGTAGGAGCTTAAGGCCAACCCAAAAACTTGCACCATTACAAAGTAAAATACTAGGTATTCCCCCAACCTTAACCCCGCATCTGCTTTCATTTTATCCATTCTTAAAAATCGCAAGTTGCGCTTAGCTTTGTGGAATGGACTCCAGCCTAAAAATTTTTTTTGCCCATGTGGGGCAAACTTCGCCCCATCCGTTTTTAATTTCGGTCGAAAGGGCCGAAGGGATTTTCATTTACTCATCCGATGGCAAGAAATATTTTGATATGATCTCAGGGATTGGTGTGAGCAATATCGGCCATCGCCATCCAAAAGTTATCCAAGCCATCAAAGACCAACTCGACAAGCACCTGCACGTGATGGTTTATGGTGAATATGTCCAATCTTCTACAAATTTATTGGCAAAGAAATTAGCTCAATTTTTACCCGCTCAGCTCAACTGCACCTATTGCGTCAACTCGGGCACGGAGGCCAATGAGGCCGCCTTAAAGCTCGCTAAGCGAATCACCGGGCGAACAGAAATTGTTTCTTGCAAAAATTCGTACCACGGCAGCACGCACGGTTCACTGAGCGTGTCCGGAAATGAAATCAAAAAGAACGCCTTTCGTCCGCTGCTGCCCGATATAAAATTCATTGAGTTCAATCAAGAAGAAGACCTGCCGCTAATCACGAACAAAACAGCATGTGTTATCATGGAAACCGTACAAGGCGATGCAGGTGTTCGTATGCCCTCACAAAAATATTTGAAGGCGGTAAGGAATCGGTGCGATGAAACCGGTGCGCAATTGATCCTCGATGAAATCCAATGCGGCATGGGGCGAAGCGGCACTTTATTTGCCTTTGAACAATTTGGGATAACACCTGACATACTTACCATCGGCAAAGCTTTTGGTGGTGGCTTGCCCATCGCGGCCTTTATTTCAAGTAAAGAAAAAATGCAAACCCTCACCCATGATCCTATGCTTGGACACATCACCACGTTTGGTGGAAACCCCGTTTGTTGTGCCTCTGCGTTAGCCACGCTCCAAGTTATCGAAGAAGAAAAAATCCTCGATCACGTAGAGGCGAAAGGAAAACTTATCGAAACTTTATTGCAACACCCCAACATAAAAGAGTTGCGAAGAATTGGGTTGATGTTTGCCATCGACTTTGATAGCGAAGACCGGGTAACCCGTATTGTTAAACACTGCAAAGAAAATGGTGTAATCGGCTATTGGTTCTTATCCAACCCATATAGTTTCCGGATTGCCCCACCGCTCACCATTTCTGAAGAAGAAATCCGAATTGCCTGCACTATTATTTTGAGGGCAATAGAAAATTCCTGACCTTTCAATTCATGGAATCCTCCAACAAAGAAAGGCTTGATGTAACTTTTAAAGGAGTAGTGCTACTGGCGATACTCATTACAGCCTTGGTATTGACCAAAGATATTATTGTGCCCATCATCTTTGCGGCCTTATTTTCGGTCGTACTTTTGCCAATGGCCAAACGCGTGGAAAAAAGAACAGGCCGGATATTTTCCATTGTACTAACCCTTCTCATCTCCTTTTTAGTTTTCGGGTTCTTTACTTGGTTTATTGCCTCACAGCTTACGAGCCTGGTAATGAGTCTTCCAGGTTTAGAGCAAAAGTTTTTTGCATTGGTCAACTCAATCAGTTCCTCGCTGAACGACCAGTTTAATATTGGCATAGAAGAACAAAGTCAGTTGCTCAAAGAAGGAATAAGGAATTTATCCGCTTATGCCAGCGATTTGCTGCTCTCTACTTCGTACCTCCTTTATTTCTTTATCCAAGTGCCTATTTATATTTTTCTCTTCCTATTTTACCGCGATCGGTTTAAAGAATTTTTATTGGCACTGCGGCCCGGCAATACCCTAAAATGGAAGGATGAAATCCAACATGTGGTGCGCGGCTATATTTCGGGGTTGACATTGGTGGTATTCATTGCAGGCCTGCTCAACAGTCTCGGCTTATTGGTTTTAGGAATTGATCACGCCATCTTTTTTGGTTTTCTTTCCGGTATGCTCACCATGATTCCTTATGTTGGCATTACCCTGGGTGCAACCTTCCCTGCTTTGCTCGCTTTAGTTACCAAAGAAAGTGCTTGGTATGCGGTGGGTGTGATCGGTGTCCATATTGTTGTTCAGTTTCTGGAGGGCAACTTTATCACACCAAAAATTACAGGCGCAAGGATCAGCATCAACGCAATGGCGGCAATCCTTGCATTACTGGTGGGTGGAAAACTCTGGGGCATTGCCGGGATGATCTTGGCCGTGCCTGCGGTTGGGATATTAAAAATCGTATTGTCCTACTCCAAAGAATTAAAACCGTTAGTCATTTTGTTGGGCGATGAAAAAACCCACAAACCCGAGGTGATGCCTACCGAAGAAAATCAATCTCCATAAAAATGAAAATCAGTATCAGTGCAGGGCTCATTTTTTTGCCTTTTTTCTTGTCTGCCCAAACATTGGAAGAACTTGGCAAACAAAGGGTGGAGTTTGATGAAACACCGGGCATTGCAATTGCTTGGATTGAAAATGGCCAAAGTCATTTTCTCTCTTGCGGATTGGCCAATATCGCATCCAAAGAACCCGTCACTTCTAAGACACTTTTTGAGATCGGGTCGATTACGAAAACATTTACTTGCAGTGTGCTTTCCTATTTAGTTCAACAGCACGAGCTTGCGTTGAACGACCGCGTGCAACTTTACTTACCAAGCACTATTCAACTGCCCGAAAAAAACGGGAAATCGATTTCGCTCCTTCATCTCGCAACCGCTCATTCAGGATTACCGCGCCTGCCCGGAAACCTAAGTCCGGCCGATCCCACCAACCCCTATATTGACTACACCGAAAAGCAACTCACTGCCTATCTGAACAACTGCGAACTGGGCAACGAGCCGGGAAGCAACTATGAATATTCCAACCTTGGGATGGGCTTGCTCGGATTTGTCTTGACACAAAAGAAAAATGAAACGTATTCGCAACTTATAAAACTGATCATCTTAAAACCATTGGCCATGAACCAAACGTTTATCAGTGGTGAAACAAAAAGCAAGTTGTTGGCAACGGGATACATGGACAAAAACCCGGTGAAAGCGTGGACGTGGAACAGCCAAAGTGTAATTACCGGTGCGGGAGGAATTATGTCGAATTCGGAGGACATGCTCCTCTATGTCACTGCCCAAATGGCAACAGATAAATCTATCTTGACTGCAGCGTTTCACGAGGCGCATAAAGAACGAAGTGATGCGGGAAGTCAATCCATGCAAATTGGTTTGGGTTGGCATATCCGCGATCATCAGTATGTTTGGCACAACGGAGGCACAGGAGGCTTTCGTTCGTTTGTTGGGTTTGATCCAGAGAAAAAGCGGGCTATCGTAATCCTGACCAACTCCACCAATGGCGCGGATGACTTAGGGTTTCATTGGTTAGATAATTCTTATGAATTGAAGTCCATCCGGAAACCGTTGGTGTTAGATCTCATTAAAATAAAGGAATACGAAGGCGTTTACGAAATCAACCCAACCTTCAAAGTCGTCATCACCTCAAAAGGAACCGGCCTTTTCGTCCAAGCGACCAATCAGTCTAAAGTAACCATGTATGCAGACGATGTCGATAAATTTTTTCTGAAAGTGGCCGAGGTCAAAATCCAATTTGGCAGAAATGCAGAAGGAAAAATCGAAAAAATATCAATCTTTCAAAATGGAATCGAACAGGTAGGAAAGAAAGTGCCGCAATGACACTAACTTATTTTCTCGATAACCAAATTATGGTTGGTGAAAATACAGATATCCGCGGCAATGTTTAAGCTCTCCCGCACAATTTCCTCTGCCGAAAGTTGAGGCGCATGTTTGATCAAGGCAAGAGCGGCAGCCTGTGCGTACATGGCACCCGAGCCGATGGCCGCCACATGATGATCCGGCTCAATCACATCGCCCGTACCAGAAAGTATTAAGATTTCATCTTTGTTGCAGGTGATCAGCATCGCTTCAAGTCTTCTCAGGTAGCGATCCATGCGCCAGTCCTTTGCCAATTCGATGGCAGCCCGCTTCATGTTACCTCCATAAGCGTTCAGCTTTTCGTCAAAGCGGTCGAGAAGGGTGAAGGCATCCGCAGTTGATCCCGCAAAACCGGTAAGTACTTTTCCGTCTTGCAGCTTGCGGATTTTTTTCACGTTACTTTTTGCAATCGTATTGCCCATAGTGGCTTGCCCATCGCCACCAACGGCAACGGAGCCGTTATGTTGAACTGCAAGAATGGTGGTAGCGTGGATGGGAGTCATCAATGGATAAAATTAAAAAAAGCTAAGATATCTTTGTGCCCTCATAAATATCATCAACTCCTTGAAAAAACTCATACTTTTGTTCGGAAGTTTTTTCAGCCACCAAATATTCCTCGATGGTTGTCAGCTTTTTGTAGGCAGTTGCAGGTTCTTCTATTTTCACGTCATTGGGTATCAGAACACCATCGCAAACCCTGATACTATTCATGCTTTTCATGGGATTGATTCTCAAAGAGAAGGTATTCATCAAGAGTAATTTTTTTTACCGTTACCATAGATCGGGTTTCTAAACTCCCTCATTCCACAATCAAATCAAAATCCTAACCGGATCTTCCAGCAATCCTTTGAGGGTTTTCAAGAAGGCCGATCCCACAGCGCCATCCACCGCACGGTGGTCGCACGATAGGGTCACTTTCATCACGTTGCCGGGAACAAGTTGACCATTTTTTACAACAGCCGTTTCTTTGATGCCCCCTACTGCAAGAATACAAGCATCGGGTGGATTGATGATGGCTGTAAATTCATCAATACCAAACATGCCCAAGTTGGAAATGGAGAACGTACTTCCCTCCCATTCTTTAGGTTGTAATTTTTTATCGTGCGCTTTTTGAGCGAGTTCTTTTACTTCCACCGCAATGTGCGAGAGCGATTTGTTATCGGCAAAGCGAACCACCGGCACCAGCAACCCATCTTTCACGGCCACGGCCACGCCAATATGAATGTGATTGTTCCTGCGGATCTTATCGCCCAGCCAGCTCACGTTCACATCGGGATTCTGGCGCAAAGCGGCCGCTACGGCTTTGATCACCATGTCGTTGAAAGAAATTTTCACGGGAGCAATCTCGTTGATGCTCTTGCGTGCCTCCACGGCCTTGTCCATGTTGATCTCCATGGTAAGGTAGAAGTGCGGAGCTGAAAACTTGCTTTCGGCCAACCGTTTCGCGATGGTCTTGCGCATTTGAGAAACAGGGATTTCTTCAAAGCTTTCCTGCCCTACTACTTGTGGCAACACAATGGGGGCTGAGGCTTTGGCATCTGCTGATTTTGCACCCGCAACCGATGCTGGTTTATAACTTTCTACATCATGCTTGGTGATGCGTCCGTTATCCCCGGAGCCTTCTATTTTACTAATGTCATAACCTAAATCCTTGGCGATCTTTTTTGCCAATGGAGAAGCTTTCAATCGTCCGTTGGCGGATGCCGATCCATTGGCTACCATTGGAGGAGTTAAACCAGTGGTTGATGTTGGCACAGAAGCAATCACAGGCTTTTGGCTTGCGGAAGATTTGGCTTGGTTCGCTTTCAGAAGCGATTGCCAATCCGCATTCTTCTCGCCAATGATTGCCAACACTTCATTTATTTTAACCGCTTCTTTCTCCTGCGCGCCTATGTACAATAATGTGCCCGTGGCATACGATTCATAGTCCATCGTGGCTTTATCCGTTTCAATTTCCGCCATCAACTCGCCCGACTTTACGGAGTCACCAACTTTCTTGTGCCACTTGGCAATCACGCCCTCGGTCATCGTATCGCTCATCTTGGGCATCAACGCGATTTCTGCTTTAATGCCAGAAGTATCAATGGGGGGGGCTCCGGCAACAGCTACGGTTGTCTCCATTTTTGTTTCAGTTTTTCCTCCAGAGGCAGAGGCTGTTGCAGCACCCGCGAGCAAAGAAGAATAATCTTCGCCACTTTTGCCTACAATGGCCAGCACCGCATTGATCTGCACGGCTTCTCCTTCCTTAGCCCCGAGGTAAAGGACTGTTCCCGCATTGAACGACTCATAGTCCATGGTGGCCTTGTCGGTTTCAATCTCTGCCATTAGTTCTCCCGATTTCACAGCATCGCCTATTTTTTTATGCCACTTGGCGATCACACCTTCGGTCATAGTGTCGCTCATTTTGGGCATCCTAACTATCTCTGCCATCTCGCTTTTGGATTTACAATTTTGGATTTACAATTTGAAGATCAAAAATAACCGTATTTAGCCGATTTTCAAGCGGGATTATTCAATTTGAGAAAGGCCCTATCAATCTTTCAACCTATTTCATCATGGCATTCTTGCGTGCAACATTGTTAATGGCTAATAATCGTTATCCATTAACAATTAACAGCGAGCAGCTTTCCTACTTAAACCATTCTGAATACATTGGGTAGTTGCGGGCAGTGCGGGCAATCACATCGGTCATCTCCGGGCCAACGTCTTTCACCTTCTTGGCGGGTGTGCCAGCATAGATACTGCCTGGCTCTACGCTGGTGCCGGCCAACACTACCGCACCGGCAGCGATGACCGAGCCTGTACCAATCACCGCATCGTCCATGATAATAGCGCCCATGCCGATGAGCACGTTGTCTTCAATGGTGCAGCCGTGAACAATCGCGTTGTGGGCGATGGATACATTGCTGCCAATCACGGTTTTTGCTTTTTGATAGGTGCAGTGAATGATCGCCCCGTCCTGGATATTGGTGTTGTCGCCAATTGTAATTGAATGCACATCGCCCCGCACTACGGCATTGAACCACACCGTGCAGTTATCGCCCATCGTTACCTCACCCACCACGGTGCTGTTATCTGCGAGAAAACAATTTTTTCCGAATTGAGGCGTATGGCCGCGCACTGATTTAATTAAAGGCATAGAAAGGAAAAGGTTGAAAGCTTAAAGTTAATAGTTTTTGCCTGCCCATTGAAGCTTGAGGGAAGATCGGGCACAATTCAATTTAGAAGTCCACCTTACCTTGTTGTTATTAAAAGAAAAAAAATTATGATGCAAGGAACATGCGCTAATTAAAATACATTTATATAGCATATTCTTTAATTTGTACCCGTCACCAAAAAAAAACAAATGTATGAGCCTATTAAAATTAATTAAGGATAAACTAGTAACCGTCAGTATGCTCACGATAATGCTGTTAATTGTGTTGGCCACCACATTTACTTGGCTTAACAAAAGAAGGATAGTAGAAACCACGCTCATAAAAGAGCAAGCCGAATTGGTAAAAGCTCGATTAGGATACATTTTCAGAGAATACTTGAGAGGGATGGATTTGGGTTTAAGAGGATATGCGTTAACAAAAAACAAACAGGTTTTATCGCCTTATGAAAACGCACTGACAGGCAATGCCACCAACCTCAGGAATTTAGACAGTCTCTTTCGCGTGCAAAAACTTGATACAGTTCTCGCCCGGTTTGAGAAAATTAAAGAAGGGATCAACAGTTATGTAGAGACAACAAAAAAAATGAAAGCCGCGGTAGAGCGCGATAGCATAAAAGAATTTGTGCGCATTTTGAACGAAGATAAAGGATACACCCTATGGGTGCTTTTTTCACCTTTCAATGACGGTATCTTAAAATATGAAGATGTGATGATCGCCAAGGCTCAGGCCGATTACGAAGCTGCTTTGGATTGGAATATTTTCATACAAATAATTCTGCTTACACTTGGCGTACCTTCCATTGGCTATACCATTTACAGAACAAACAAAGAAGCCAAAGCCAGGCAACGATTACTTTTAGACCTTGAAAAAAATAATCGTGATTACCTTTTCGACCCCGGCACGGAATTTCAGGCTGTGAGCCTTCAGGAATCCATTGGTAATTCCATCGGTAATTTTAAAAAAGCGTCAGCGTTTATAAAGGGCATATCTTCCAAAAATTTTGAAGTACAATGGGCGGGCATGAACCAGAGTAACATTCAAAAAAACGATCATACGCTTGCTGGTGAACTGGTTAAAATGAGAGACCAAATGAAATTGGCAAAACAAGAGGACGAACAACGATTTTGGATGAACGATGGCTTGGCGCAGTTTTCACAGTTAGTTCGTCAGCACCAATCACGTCTTCCCAAGCTTTGCCAGGAAGC
>JAYVMP010000093.1:0-22746 GCA_043758895.1 Bacteroidota bacterium | reverse complement strand
GGGATTATTTTATACCGGGAGAGCGAAAATTCGATTATTGCCTACGAGCGGGCTTGCCCCCATCACCCCACCGAAAGTTGTGCAGAGGTCCAGGTAGATATGTCCTCTTTATTTTTAATCGACCGTTGCTGCAAGTCAACTTTTAACTTTTCCAATGGATCACCCACCGGTGGCCCTGCCCAGCGTTCACTTTTTCAATACCATACCGAATTGAATGGGATGATATTGAAGATCTCAGACGAAATCATCAATTGACCTTCAAGGCCACATTGAATTGAATTTATTGGTTTCGCAGGGCGCTTTTCTTTTTGCTGTAGCTGAAATAAATTACCAAACCGAGCAGCAGCCACACAAAAGCAACGACTTGAGTCATCGTATCCAACGAAATAATCAATGTGGTACACACAATCATTCCAAGGATAGGAACAAGTGGAACCCAAGGCGTACGGAATGGTCGTTCTATTGTAGGATCAGTTTTGCGCATCACCCAAATCCCGATACAAACCAACACAAACGCAAAGAGCGTTCCTATGCTCGTTAAGCTACCTGTAAGGCTCTCTGGAACAAATCCTGCAATTGCTCCAGTGAAGAGGAGTAAAATTAGGTTTGATTTGTAGGGTGTGCGGAACTCACTGTGAAGATCCGAAAATATTTTGGGCAATAATCCATCGTTCGACATGGAAAAGAACACGCGTGACTGGCCATAGAGCATGGCTAAGATCACGGTTGAAAATCCGGCAAGGATAGCCGCACTCACCAAGGTGGCAAGCCATCCATACCCAGGCATGTATTGGGTGATGGCATAAGCTACCGAAGCTTCTTTACCTTCCTTAATAAAATCGGTATAAGGGGCTAAACCGGTAAGCACGTGGGAAAATAAAACGTAGAGGATCGTGCAGATGGCAAGTGAGCCGAGGATACCAATGGGCATATCGCGCTTGGGGTTTTTAGTTTCCTGTGCCGCAGTGGAAACGGCATCAAAGCCAATGAAAGCAAAGAACACAATACTTGCCCCCCGTAAAGCTCCTGCCAAACCGTGGTTGAAGAAAGGTGTATAGGAATGAACCTCACCGTTAGAGGCAACCACATCAGGCGCATCTGCGGGGATAAAGAAGGGAACATAGTTAGTTGGATTAATGAATTTCCAACCTAAAGCAATGAACACAAGAACAATGGAAACCTTAATAACAACGATGACTGCATTAACGATAGCGGATTCCTGTGTACCCTTGATCAAGATCAATGTAATAATGGTGAGGATCAAAAGAGCCGGGGCGTTGATGATACCATAAACTCCATTAGCCGTATGCTCAAGGGGTGAATGGCACCACTCGTACGGTATCGATCCGCCCATCAGGTTATTTAGGTACTGGCTCCATGAGATGGCAACCGTAGCTGCACCGAGTGCATACTCAAGAACGAGGGACCAACCTATCGCCCAGGCTACTATCTCGCCCAAGGTAGCGTATGCATAGGTATAGGCACTTCCTGCCACAGGAATCATCGATGCAAATTCCGCATAACACAATCCTGCAAAAGCACAGCCTACTGCGGCAATAATAAATGAAACAACCACTGCCGGCCCCGCGGCCTGCCCCGCAGCGGCAGCTGTACGAACAAACAGTCCCGCTCCGATGATAGCACCAACACCGAGGGCAACCAAATTACCGGCACCGAGTGTTCTTTTTAGAGTCTTTTCCGAATCGGCAGCTTGTGCCAATAATTGTGCGAGCGGCTTCTTTACAAATAAACTCATGAAGGTAGTGTTATGGTAAGTTGCCCTAAAAGTAAAAATAATATTGGAAGTAGGAAGGACTATTTTATTTTTGGACAGCCTTTTATATATAGATAATGGACCTAAGCGCTTAAGTTAAATTCAAATCTACTTATTGAATAAGTTAAAGTTTCGAACAACCTAAAGGATTTGCCAAGCTTTGAATTTTCAACGTTCACAATTTCTTAGGTAAACTACTGTGCTTGTGTAGCTCAGAAGGAGCGAAAGTTTAAATTTTAAGTTTTTGAATTTATTTGATTTCGGTTTTCATTTAGCGATTTTTGAAGAGATCCAATTCTTATGCTCAACCAAATCAATGAAGCCGTTCGTTACATCCAAAGCCATGGCATCACACAGCCCGAAGTAGGCGTGATTCTCGGAACGGGCTTAGGAAACCATTTTGTCAAGGAAATAAAAAATCCAATCGTCATCAACTACAATTCCATTCCTCACTTTCCCATTTCAACGGTAGAATTCCACAAAGGAAAATTGATTTACGGCAACCTGCGAGGAAAAAAAGTATTGGCGATGCAGGGTCGCTTTCACTACTATGAAGGCTACGACATGCAGCAGATCACCTTACCGGTGCGCGTGATGAAATTTCTAGGGATCGATTTTTTGCTGATCTCTAATGCGGCCGGCAGCATGAACCTGAAGTGGAAAAAGGGAGAGCTGATGCTGGTCGATGACCACATCAATCTGCAGCCCGACAATCCATTGCGTGGTGAAAATTTTGAAGTACTCGGGCCACGCTTTCCGGATATGAGTCAGCCGTATTCAAGCAAACTAAATAAATTATTGATCGCCATCGCGAAGCAAAAAAAAATGAAATTGCACCAAGGTGTATATGTGGCCGTGCAAGGACCTAACTTGGAGACACGTGCCGAGTACCGCTTTCTTCACCGTATTGGTGGCGATGCGGTGGGCATGAGCACGGTGCCGGAAGTACTGGTGGCCAACCACATGGGGTTGCCCTGCTGCGCCATTTCCGTTTTAACAGATGAATGTGACCCCGATGAGCTGAAGCCCGTAAACCTCGCTCAGATTGTTGAGACAGCGGGCAAGGCCGAATCAAAATTGACAGAATTGTATGTGGAGTTGATTGGGAAACTTTAAATTAGCTGTTCAGTTTTGATGCTGCTTACGGCCTACTATTAATTTTACATTATGCTACTGAACCTTGAAACCATCCCTCCCTTTTACAAAAACTACATCAAGCAAATTGATGAATCGGATCTGCTGCAAGCACTGCGCATATCGGGGCACCGCATGCAGGAATTAGTCCATGCTATTCCGTTAAACAAAGCCGACTTTGCTTATGCAGCAGGCAAGTGGACGATCCGTGAAGTGCTGTGCCACATTGTGGATGCGGAGCGCATATTCTGCTATCGTGCGCTTCGCTTTGCGCGCAATGATAAAACGGTTTTGTCAGGATTTGAGGAAAATGACTACGTTCCACAATCCAATGCTTCTGCCCGCTCTTTGCAAAAAATTGCAAGCGAGATGTCGCACTTGCGGGCTAGCACTATTGACCTATTTGAAAATTTTACTCCTGAAATGCTCATGCGCAAAGGCTCCGCCAACAAAAATGAGATGTCCGTGGTCGCACTCGGCTTCGTCATTGCGGGGCATGAAACGCATCACCGGAAAATTTTGCAGGAGCGTTACCTCGTTGCCAAGGCATGAAAAAAATTGGGGTTGCGTTCATTCTGCTGGCAGGATGTTCTCCCGCTTTTAAAATCAAAAAAGAAATGAGGGGTATCGAGGCATCCCTGCATGACCATAGCAGTTTTTACCTGTATGATATTGCTGCAAAAATGCCTCTGATCGATTTTAACGGATCCTCGTACTTTACGCCTGCCTCTAATACAAAGATTTTTACTTTTTATACATCACTTCGTTTGCTGGGCGACTCGGCTACCTCGATAAAGTATAGCCTCCGAAACGATTCCCTGTTTTTTCAGGGCATGGGCGATCCTTCCTTTCTTTACAGGAATGTCTATGACAATGGAAAAGTCTATCAGTTTTTAAAAAATTATCCGGGCAAACTTTTCTTTTCGGCTACCAATTTTCAGACCGACCGCATGGGTTTGGGCTGGGCTTGGGACGACTACAATTATTATTATTCCACAGAGCGGTCTCCCTTTCCTATTTATGGAAATTTGATGGAGAGCAGGAAGCCACGGGAAGACAAGTTTACATTTTGTCCCGCGCGATTCGCTGCCGACTTTCACCGGTCAACAGAAACGAAGGAGCACGAAGAAATTGTCCGAAGCATTGATTCCAACAAATTGATTTATTTCAACGGGAAGAAAAGGGCAAACTCCTGGACGATCCCTTTCCATACAAGTAGCGATTTGACAGTTGATTTGTTGAGCGACACGCTTTATCGCAGTGTAGAAGAGTTTGATAGCGCACTTCCTCAAAATGTATCCGTCCTGAAGAGCATTCCGATGGACAGTCTCTACAAAGTGATGATGCAAGACAGTGATAATTTCATTGCCGAGCAATTGCTGCTGCAGTGTGCGGCTACTGTGAGCGACACGTTGAAGCCCGAGATTGCCATCCGTTATTCAACAAAAAATTTTCTTTCCGATTTGCCGGATGCTCCGCAGTGGGTGGACGGTTCTGGGCTTTCGCGTTACAATCTTTTTACACCGCGATCTATCGTATCACTTTGGGCGAAAATCTACAAACTAGTACCGCAAGAGCGCCTGTTCAAACTTTTAGCCGTTGGCGGGAAAAGCGGCACCCTCAAAAACGGGTATAAAGCAGATCAACCCTATGTGTTTGCCAAAACCGGTTCTCTTTCCAACACCCATTGCCTCAGCGGCTTTATCCTTACCAAAAAGAATAAAGTTCTTATCTTCAGTTTTATGAACAATAATTTTACTGCATCGGGTAATGAAGTCCGAAAACAAATGGAGCGGATTTTAAATGAAGTGAGGAAGGGATTTTAGGCCCGCATTTACTTAACGGCTTGAGCCGGGTTTCCGAAAACGGTGGCTCCCGCTTTCACCGGAGCAATCACTACTGAGCCTGCACCCACCCGTGCTCCTTTGCCAAGGGTAATCCCCGAAACGATGGTGACTCCCGAACCGATAAATACCTCGTCATCAATTGCTACACCAGGGTTGATGGTGGAGCCTGCCCCCACTTGTACAAAATCGCCAAGTGTTGACTCTACCCCAATGGACACTTTGGTGTGAATGATACAATGACTTCCTACCTTAACCCCTGGAGCGAGGTAAGCGGATTGATCAATGAAATTACCATATCCAATTTCAGCCTTTGGCGATACCGCTGCCTGGTGATGTACCGCATTGGCCGGTTGCACATGGCGAATTTCCTGAAGCATCTTTACAATGGATTTGCGCAGCTTATTATCATCGATAGCCACAAAGGCCTCCGTTTTCTTTCCTATGAGTTTTAGAAAACCATCGTCATCGGTGGAGCCAAGCACTAGGGCTTCATCCATTTCCTGTTGATGGAGTTTTTTGTCGTCATCCAAAAAACCGTACACCACAACGTTGTTTGTTTCAAAAATTTCTTTTGCTGCGCGACCCAAGTAGTTAGCGCCAAAAATGATAACTGGATTTTTCATTTGAATCTTATTTTTCTTACCAAAAGATTGCCTTTCAACAAGTCGCTTATTTTACAGTAGCAAAGATACCGATGGCTCACACATCCTTTAAATTAAATTTATCGGTTACCCATTTCATCAGGGGATTTCGGTAGGCAATCATAAAAACAAAGAAGGGCAAAAAACCAACCCGGTAGCGGGATAAGGTGCCCAAGTTTGGTGCAGATAGAGCAAGGAATACACAAAGTACGGCACAATAACTGATGGCGGTCAGCAAAATAATCTGTTGAGATGAACGTAATGCTCTTTTTAAATTAACTAATGAAACTAAGAAAAGAGCCAAGAGAAAAAGATTTTCGATGGAGGCCGCCAATCCAAGCAGTCCATGACCTTCGCCAATTACTGGCCTGAACAATCCGGAGAAAAGAGCCCAAGGCGAATTGACAAGGAGGCTAGTCCAGGTTGGTTCGAATTGAACATAATGAATCAGGTTTTCAGGATCGGAGATGACAGCAAAAGCATGGTAATTAGAAACGATAACCTCGCGAAATGCAGCTAAATAAAAATTAGGATGCGAGAAACTAAACAACAGGCCTATCCCAAAAAATGCAACAGTCCAAACCTGCAAGAAGTAATTCTTTATTCCTGAATACCTTACCGATAAAAACCGCATGAGCACAGCAGTTAAAACTGCCATAAGAAAAATGACGGCCCAATAATATTTTAAGCTCCAAACAACGAAACCCATAGGGAAAATGAGTATCCAAAGAAAAGCCCTTGGTTTTTGGCCATCCAATAAAACGAGGAAGAAGATTACTAAAAAATAAATTCCGGCCAAGGCCAATGATTCCTTTTCCAATCCACTGCTCCAAAAAATTACCGATGGAAAAAATAGGAACGCCAGAGCGGAGGCTGTATTTGATGCAGGCAAAAGGCGCGTAACCTTTTGGTGAAGGTACCATGAAATGATAAAAGCGAACAGGGAGAAATAGGCTGAACATACCCAATAATTATTGAGGCTTATTAAACAAAACACACTAATGATTTTGATAAAAAAAATCGAACGCAAATCGTGGCCAGCAAAACCAAGTGCAGTTTGTTCATCGCTGAAGTCCATCAGGATATTTAGGAAGTAAAAAAAATCTTTCTTTGCTAGGGCAGAAAATTTTTGAGCGTCTTCAAAAAAAAGCCACGTGTCATTGGAGGAATAATAATAGGTGTAAACCAATCCCAAACTAAATCCTGCCACTAACCGGAAGGAGAACGCGCTCCAAAATAATTTGGTTGAAACAACCCGCCATTTTTTTCCTAACAAATAAACGCAGAAAAATATAAACCCAATATGCAGGATGGCCCAACCGGTTTTCAAGGCTTTGGTTTTAAAATGGAAATACCTATCGAGCAGTTCAGGCATTGCCGCTTTTCGCAAAAATTGTTGTGCAGCTCGATCAACGCCTGCGAATCAAATGCCGTCTTTACTTTTAGGCCCAAAGCACTCCACGTGCGCATGATCTTATTGTGCTCTGCCGGGACCTGTTGCAGCAACTCCACAGCACGGTCAATAAAAAATTGTTCGTCTTTGTGCTTTGCATAAGCGATCATCAATGGCGCCACGGTATTGATGATTATATTTTGAGTGCTCAGGTCACCAAGTTCTGGTACTGTGCCCTTTGCCTTTTTGCCGAAATGATAGTGGCTCGCCCAATACTCCGATTGGCCGACCGAAAAGAGTTTTTGAAGACAGGCGTATGAATCTGCCGCGATGATTTTTGAAAAGATATTCTTGAATAAAAACAACAATGACGCGAATTGCGCCAGTCGCACCGTTGGGAAGTTAGCGGGGCGCAAACGCAAGAACCGCCACTGCGAGGGGCTTAGCTTTGAAGCAGTTAGAGAATATTTTTGCCCCAGCAAATTGTATTCGCCAAAGAGGCTGGAGATATATTCTTCTTTGGTTTTCGTTTCCAACATCCCAGCTTGGCCAAAAAGCAAGGCCTCGACCTGTAAAAGCTGGCTTTGCTTTTGAATGATTTTGTAAGGCAGCGACTTGGCCAATTGAAAAAAAGGATCGGCATTGACTTTGAACCCGAAATTTTTAGCGAGCAATTGATAGGTGGTCTCCTCCCAATTGCCGTTATTTAATTTTAACAGCGCACTTACCTGGTATGCCTTGCTTTCAAGGCGCTGCAAGCAGGCCTTATCGAGCATGGAAAGCTTCACCAACTCATCGACTCGGGCAAATGATCTTTCACATGCAATCGGGGTAGGGTTATTGATCAATTTTTTATATTCCTTCAAGATCGATTCATCGACACGGTCCCTTAACTCCAACGTGGGAATACCTGTTTTGTCTTTACGAAAAATCGGTTCATCGTTTTCCCACACTACGTGCAGTACCACATTTTCATACGCTGCATCCCTTCCGTGATTATGGGCATACCAATCCGAGCTTTTGATATGAATCTCTATTGATCCCGCCCACTCCATGCCGCTAATCTTAACTTTAGCATCCGCAAAATCAGGGCCTGCATTTGAGTTGAGCGTTCCGGTTTTTAAAATAGAAATGGGCTCTCCTTCGGAGGTGTGCAAATCTTTCTTTTCAAAATACTGAAACTGCCAGAGGTAATGAAGGAAGGACTCGTTCATTCTCCGATTTACAATTTTATCAAACTAAAATCAATGGAGTTTGAATCAATTGCCCGCTGGCGCCAATTTTTAGATACCATATCTCACAGATCACTCAGCAACCTACTCATTTGTTGCTGCACTAATGAGGCCTCTTTCCGGGCAGCCTCCGCAAAATCTTCTTTAGGTGAAGCATAAATAATAGCTCTTGAGGAATTAACAAGCATCCCACACTGGGTATTCATGCCTGCCTTTGAAACAGCTTCCAAATCTCCACCTTGTGCGCCAATGCCCGGCACAAGAAAAAAATGATCAGGGGCCAAGGCGCGTAGCGATCCAAATTTGTCAGGATGGGTAGCGCCCACTACATACATCATTTGGTCGGGTGTGGCCCATTGCTGCGATGCGAAGATCACCTCTTCGTATAAATATTTTCCATCACGGGTTTCCAATACTTGAAAATCTTCACTGCCCTTATTCGAAGTGTGCACAAGCAAGATCGCCCACTTGCCTTCAAACGCTAAAAATGGTTTCACCGAATCTTCGCCCATGTAAGGAGCCACAGTGATCGCATCAAAATCCATTTGCTTGAAAAATGCCCGTGCGTAAAGGGTGGAGGTGTTGCCAATATCACCGCGCTTAGCATCGGCAATGGTAAAACATTCTTTGGGGATGTATTCCAATGTCTTCCTTAAACTCTCCCAGCCACGTGCGCCAAGAGACTCATAAAAAGCAATGTTGGGTTTATAGGCCGCACAAAATTCCTTGGTGGCGTCAATGATCTGTTTGTTGAATTCAAAAACAGGATCATCCTTTTTTAATAAATGTTTCGGGATTTTTTCAATGTCAGTATCCAGGCCAACGCAGAGATAGGAGTTCTTTTTTTTTATCTGTTCGAAGAGTTGAGTGCGGTTCATAAGCTGTTATCTGTTAATGGATATAGGTTAGTAACAAATCTCCCAATAACAATTAACTTAACTTATCTTAAATCAATCACCTCCACGCCCGGAAATTTTTTCGGGTCAAAGGTAAAATAAGCGTCTTCTACTTTTACATTGGGTGTGAACTTGGTGATGATGTATTTATAGCGGTTGCCGCTGCGGTCAAACATGGTCCAACTCTGCACGCTCTTGTCCTTTTTGGAGATCATCATCTTCACCTTGAAATATTGCGCGTCTTTTTTTTCAGGAACAAGATCAATCTCATCGCAGGCAATGCCAGCCTCTGCTTTCTCGCCTGTAAGCAAATACTTAAAACCCTTTTTATACATCTCAAAAATTTTCGAAGGGTTTAGATCTTCCGACTTCGGATCGAAGTTATCTACATTCACTTCTTTGTTGGCCGGTAAATATGTCCAAACGGTCGTGCCATTGTTAAACACTTGTTGCTCCTCCAGTTCCAACCGGTACTTGTCTCCCTTCACCGTCACCTTTCCTTTGAATTCATCTTTCACATTGGCCGATTCATTCACCAGCGTTGACGTGAGATTCGCTTCAAAAGAAGTAATTGCCTTGTACCGCTTGCTCATCGCCTCCAGTATTTCAAGTGCCTTCGGGTCATATTGGGCGAAAGCGAGTTTCCCTACAATAATTCCAATAAAAATTAAAACTGATCTCTTCATTTCAATAACGATTAATTAGATGGACTATGTTTATCTTTCAATGCTTTCAATAATTGTTCCAAACTCATTTCGTCTTTGATCATCACCTCGCGCGCCTTGCTCCCTTCAAATGGCCCCACGATCCCGGCAGCTTCCAATTGGTCGATCAATCGGCCCGCTCGGTTGTAGCCCAATTTTAACTTACGTTGAATAAGGGAGGTGCTTCCCTGCTGGTGGTGCACAATTAATTTAGCCGCTTCTTCAAACAGGGCATCGCGCTCCGACAAATCTACGGAGGATGCACCGCCCTCGTCTTCGCCTTCAAATTCCGGAAGCATGTAGGCCGAATCGTAACCACGCTGCGAGCCAATGAAATCAACAATTTTGTCCAACTCCGGTGTGTCAACAAATGGGCTTTGAAGGCGGATGATTTCCGACCCAGCGGAAAGCAGCATGTCGCCTTGGCCCACCAATTGATCGGCACCGCCCGTGTCAAGAATCGTGCGCGAATCAATTTTAGAAGTTACCCGAAACGACAAACGGGCCGGAAAGTTGGCTTTGATCACACCTGTGATCACATTCACCGAAGGCCGCTGGGTGGCGACCACTAAGTGAATGCCAATGGCACGTGCTAATTGAGCGAGCCGTGCAATGGGGGTCTCCACTTCTTTGCCTGCCGTCATCATCAAGTCGGCCAATTCATCAATAACCAAAACAATATACGGCAGAAAGCGATGGCCTTCTTTGGGGTTTAATTTTCGGGAAACGAATTTGGCGTTGTACTCTTTCAAATTTTTCGCGCCTGCATCTTTCAGCATCTCGTAGCGGTTCTCCATCTCGATGCAGAGCGAGTTGAGGGTATAGACCACCTTCTTGGTGTCGGTGATGATCGCTTCTTCGCTGTTGGGCAACTTGGCGAGGTAGTGCCGCTCGATTTTGCTAAATAAACTCATCTCCACCTTTTTCGGATCGACCAGCACAAATTTTAATTGGCTTGGGTGTTTTTTGTACAGCAGTGAAGTGAGGATTACGTTCAAGCCTACCGATTTTCCTTGCCCTGTTGCTCCGGCCACGAGCAAGTGAGGCATCTTGGTGAGGTCCATGATGAACAATTCGTTCGAAATCGTTTTGCCCAATGCTACCGGAAGCTCCTTATCTGTTTTTGCAAAAGTCTGCGATGACAGCACCGAGCGGATGCTCACCATCTCTCGGTTTTTGTTGGGCACTTCAATGCCGATCGTTCCCTTGCCGGGAATGGGGGCGATGATCCGAATGCCGAGTGCAGCCAGGTTCAGCGCAATATCATCTTCCAGGTTTTTGATGCGCGAAATCTTGATGCCCGCATCCGGCACAATTTCATAGAGTGTTACCGTGGGGCCAATGGTAGCTTTGATGCTCGATATTCCTATTTTAAAATTCGTAAGCGTAGCCACGATTTTGTCTTTATTGGCATTGAGCTCTTCGGGCGATACTTGCACCTTGCCCGACTCGTATTCGTTGAGCAATTCCAACGGAGGGAATTTGTAGCCGCTCAAATCCATTGTAGGATCGTACATTCCTTTGGCTTCAACCAATTGTTCGGCTAACTCGTCTGTATCTGTTTTTGGCTCCTCGACAAAAAGCGGCAGGTCTTTGGCCGCCTCTTCTTTCGCGGGTTCAACTTCCAATTTAAGTTCGGGCTTCACCGGGTTGGATTTCGATGTGTTTACCACCAGGACGGGTTCTGCCATTTCTTCTTTCACTGGCCAATTATCCAGGTCATCGGTGTAAGGAGATACGGAAGTTTCGCCCGATGGCTCAAGGGCTGCATTGCCCATCGGTTTCGGATCACGAACCTGAAAAGCGTTGATTGCCGTAACATTAAAATAATAGATGATGAAGATGAAAAGCGTGAGCACCAAAATCAAGAATGTGCCCCAACCAAAAAGCCCGTCCGAAATTTTGGCGAGTTCGTAACCGAGACCTCCACTCAAAAAACCAATTTCTGTAACTCCGGCCAGGCTATGCGTAATATATCCCAACAACAGACTCAACCACAATCCCGCGAAGACGGAAAAAATAAAAGCAGGAAATAACGGGATGAGGTCACGTTTAAAAACCATTTTGAATCCAAGAAAGAAGAGTAATGGGGGCATAAAAAAAGCAGAGACACCTAGCCATCTAAAAATCATGTAGTGGGAGGTAACCGCACCGTATAGGCCAAGCCAGTTTTCAGCATCCCTTCCAGATTCAATAATGTCAGTATTCCACAATGCCTCTACCACACTTTGATCGGCCTTGCCCGTGAACAAGTACGAAAGAAAAGCCGTGAAGAGGTAAAGCGAAGCAATAATTAAAAAAAAGCCAACGGCAAGAGAAAAACGGGGGTCATTGAAAAATTCAACACTGAACCATCCCTTGGATTTGCCCTTCGTTTTTTTTTCTCTTTCCGGTTTTTTGAATGAATTGCTTTTGAATGTGTTCTCGGCCATTATTGATTTGGCGTAAAAATAAACAATATATTCATGGATAGAGCGGTTTTAATTGTACTTCACGTAATGCTCCCACTTCTCCATCACTTCCTTAAAATCGAGCGGCAGCCCCGAATCAAACTTCACGAATTTTTTGGTGGCCGGATGGATGAACCCGAGCGTTTTCGCGTGAAGTGCCTGGCGTGGAATGACCTTGAAGCAATTGTCAACGAACTGTTTGTATTTGGTAAAGACTGTTCCTTTTAAAACTTCGTTGCCCCCATAGGTCTCATCATTAAAAATAGGGTGTTTTAAAAATTTCATGTGCGCACGGATTTGATGGGTGCGGCCTGTCTCCAATTTGCATTCGATCAGCGAGACGTAGCGCAAGTCGTTCAATAATTTATAATGTGTGATGGCCGGCCTTCCAAAATCGCCATCGGGGAAAGCAGTAGTTACCCTTCGGTCTTTTAGGCTTCTGCCCACATTCACGCTGATCGTTCCTTCCGCTGGCTCCGGTACGCCCCACACAATGGCTTGGTATGTACGCTCAATGGAGTGATCAAAAAATTGTTTGGCCAACGAAGTCATGGCCGCTTCTGATTTGGCAATCACCAACAAGCCTGAAGTATCTTTATCGATGCGATGGACCAGGCCCGGTCGGCCTTCATTGCCGGCCATTTGTGGAAGGCTTTGAAAATGATAAGCAAGGGCATTCACCAATGTGCCCGTCCAGTTTTGAAAAGCCGGGTGCACAACCATGCCTGCGGCTTTATTCACGATCAAGATATGGTCATCTTCAAATACAATGTTGAGCGGAATGTTCTCTGGCTTCACATCTGAGTCGCGCGGAGGCTCCGGAAATGAAACAATGATCACATCGTTCGGATGGACTTTGTAATTCGGCTTGATCCCTTTCTCGTTGACTTTTACAAATCCTTCGTGAATGCCGTTTTGGATTTTGGTGCGCGTTACATTGGGTAAGCGATCGAATAAAAATTTATCGACCCGTACCAAACTCTGGCCTGGATCGGCCACTATGCGATGATGTTCAAAAAGTTCGTCATCCAGTTCTTCGAGGTCGTCTTGCATGTTGGTCATTCTGCAAAAATAAGGATTACTTATTCAAGTGAAGGGATTGTCGTCAACATCCGCTTTTAACAAACCAATACATCTACCCTTAGTGTGTAACGAAGTCACCAATTAATTACCGGCATCAAATGATTGCAACGATCTAAAGCAATATGACCGTTTGGATTAATCGTTTTTCAATTCCTTCACGGGATTCGTGCCGCCTAAATGGTTTGTAAACTCATTTTGCTTTGGCGTAAGAAATACTTTTTAGTACCTGCAACAAAAACGCGTTTTTTTTTGCCGGGTTTAGCTAATACCATTTTTGTGCGGTAACAATAAGAAAATTTGATGGCATCACACATTGCGAGCGATTGGCCATTAACTTCGTGCCGATGTACGCCATTGTCGATATCGAAACTACCGGAGGCCATGCCGCCCATCACCGCATTACTGAAATTGCGATCTATCATCACGATGGCATTCAAATCACTGATCATTACCGGTCGCTGATCAATCCGGGGCGATCCATACCTCACTTCATCACCGGCCTTACCGGCATCAACTACGAAATGGTGAAAGAAGCACCTGCTTTTGAAGACATTGCCAAAGAAGTTTTTGGTTGGTTAGACGGGCGCGTGTTTGTGGCACACAATGCGCATTTCGATTACAGTTTTTTGAAAAAGGAATTTGAGGAGGTGGGGATCGTATGGAACACCAAGAAATTATGTACCGTTAGGCTTTCGCGAAAAATTATTCCGGGACTTCATTCCTACGGGCTCGGCAGGTTGGCCGAAAGTTTAGGAATTAAAATCCCTGATCGCCATCGGGCTGGCGGTGATGCGATGGCGACCGCGAGGATTTTTGACACGCTGCTCAAGCGCGACAACAACGGCACAATTGTCAGGGCGTTAAAGAGAAATTCGGGCGATATGATATTGCCCCCCAATTTGCCCAAAGAAGAATTTGATGCGTTGCCCGCAAAGCCTGGCGTTTATTATTTCCTTGACGGCCACAGCCAGGTAATTTATGTGGGCAAAGCCATCAACATAAAAAAAAGAATGGCGGGGCACTTCAGTGGAGAAGCGCGAGAATGGAACCGCTCCAACATCCGAAACGAAATCCATCACATCACCTACGAACTCACGGGAAGCGAACTGATCGCCCTTATTTTTGAATCGCAGGAAATCAGAAGGCTTTGGCCAAAATACAACCTCGCCCAAAAGCATAAAGTGGAAGAGTGGGGCATTTACGATTACGAAGACCGCAACGGCTACCTCCGCTTTTGTGTGAATTCCGTGGGCAAGGGCACTCATCCCTTGATTACATTCGGCACAAAGGGCGATGCGTGGAATTTCTGGTGGGAGAAAGTAAAAGAGTTTGAACTTTGCCCCAAACTAGGTGGGCTTCAATTAGCGAAAGGGCTTTGCTTTAGTTATCAATCCGGCTCATGCCAAGGTGCTTGTCAAGGTGTAGAGACTATAAAAAAATACAATAAACGGGCACAAGCCGCAGTGGATTCTTTTCACGAGCCGGGCGATTCATTGGCCATTATCGGGCTGGGGAGAAATCATAACGAAAATTCATTGGTGCTGTTGGAAAATGGAAATTATTTGGGGTTCGGATTTTTTGATAAAGGAGAAGGAGTTCGCGATTTTGAAACAGCCCGCAACTACATCAAGCCAAGCAAGGAAAACCGCACTGTTCAGAACTTAGTGAATTCATTTTTAGTAAATCCAAAGGGTGCGGAGGTGATTGTTTTTTAGTATGTAGAACCCACACCCTATTAGCAAAAATTATCCTTCAAGATTCGATATTCATCATTCGAAAATTAAATTTGAAGGATAAATGTGGATTGATAAGTTAAGAATGATGAAGGAGAAGTAAATGATATGCGACTCTGGAGAAACCCAGAAGATGTTCCTTATAAAGAGTGACTTGAAACCTTAATTTTTATAATATTGCGGTCTTATCATCGAATAAATTATGGCATTTAACTCAACTACAGAGCAGCAAGAGGCACACAAACAAAAGATCAAACAGGTATTTGCCGAAGTGGGCAAAGTCGTGGTGGGGCAGGAGTACATGGTAAACCGGCTGCTGGTCGGGCTTTTTACCAATGGCCACGTTTTGCTGGAAGGCGTGCCAGGTCTGGCCAAGACGCTCACCATCAGTACCCTGGCAAAAGTGTTGCACCTGGATTTTCAGCGCATCCAATTTACTCCTGATTTGCTTCCATCCGACTTGGTGGGCACCATGATCTACAACCAGAAGGAAGGAATTTTTGAAGTAAAGAAAGGGCCGATTTTTGCCAACATTATTTTGGCCGATGAAATCAACCGCTCGCCCGCCAAAGTGCAATCGGCCTTGCTGGAAGCAATGCAGGAAAAAACCGTAACGATTGGCGAAACTACGTTCACCCTCGACAAACCGTTTTTGGTTTTGGCCACGCAAAATCCCGTAGATCAAGAGGGAACTTACCCGCTGCCTGAGGCACAGGTAGATCGCTTTATGATGAAAGTTTTTGTAAACTACCCCACCAAAGAAGAGGAACTGGAGATCATGCGCAGGATTTCCAACATGCAGTTTAAGTTTGAAGTGAACACGGTGCTGACCAAGGAAGATATTTTTGCGATCCGCAATGAAGTGAACCAAGTGAAAATTTCTGAGTCGTTGGAGAAATACATTATTGAATTGGTCACCGCCACGCGCCAGCCGAAAGAATACAAGCTCGACAAGGAGGCGCAATACATTCAGTTTGGTGCCTCGCCACGCGCCAGCATCAACCTCAACCTTTCCGCAAAAGCGGTGGCCTACATGGACGGTCGCGATTATGTGTTGCCGGAAGACATCAAAGAAGTAGCCCTTGACGTGATGAACCACCGCATCCTGCTGAACTACGAGGCAGAAGCAGATTCGGTGAAAACATCGGATATCATCAAAGTCCTATTAACTAAAGTGCCGATCAATAAGTAGGGCAAGACGTAAGTTGGGCCAACAATGATAGGTCGGTGCAGGTTGTCGATCTCCTATTTTCCACCAAACAAAATCAGGACAATTTTCAACTTGTTAAGAGGTGCTTTTATTTCTTTTGATCAGTAAGCCTTCCTCAACATATCCGCATACTCGTTGGGCAGAGGGCCTGCCTCTATTGCCTTTGCAGCTTTTTCAACATCGTATTCGAAGCGAATAAATTCAACATTAACAGAACCTGATGATTTTAGTGAAAAGCTTTCATTCAGGTTGATGATGACGTACCCACCCCGTGGATCACCGTCTTTGGGTTTGCCCACCGAGCCGATATTTATAGCATGACGGTAGTTTCCGTTTTCGTCTTTTACTATCCGGTGATAAGGTTTATGCGTGTGTCCAAAAAACATCAAATGCGCTTCGGCCTGCTCCATGATGCGCAGTAAACTTTTTTCATCCCGATCGACAAACAAGTATTCATTGATTTTGCGGGGGCTGCCATGTACCATCAGCAAGTTGAATTTTTCTTCGTTCAATTGATACTCCAGCCGGATGTGCGAGGGGAGCGCTCTCAAGTAGTTGCGTTCATCTGGTTTAACCATATCATTAGTATATGAAATGGAAACTGCACCATTGGCCTTTTCGTGATCGGTCTTGTAAGCACATCCGCAGTCATTGCTGGTGCGACCAATTCCAAAATCATAATTGCCTGCAATCGTGGGAATATTGTGCCTTCGGATTTCATGGATTACTTCATTCGGCCAAATATTGTAGCCAACGAGGTCGCCAAGACAGTAAGAGGCATCCAGTTTTTGACTTTGCATATTGGCAAGGCAGGCTTCCAGTGCCGGAAGGTTGGCATGGATGTCACTAAAGAATGCAATCCTCATTTTAAAATGGATTTTGTTTTGTGAACCGGATAAACTTAATCGCAACAGCCAGGAGGGCAGCAGCTCACCGGCTTTTCGGCATAGACTGTTATGCTAAAAATTCCCAGCGGGCTCGCAGTAAATTCCTTGACTTGATCTGCCGGCAAGTATTGCTTCAAAATCTCTGCCGGCAAATTGATCCGTTTTGATTTTTGGATTTTAATTTCTTTGAACCCGGCATCTTTAATCAGGGCCATGTAGTCTTCTAATTGGATGGCACCGGCCACACAACCTGCATACATCTCTGCACTTTTTTGCAGTCCCTCTGGAATAACACCTTGGAGCACAATATCCGAAACGCTGAAATGGCCACCTTTCTTCAATACCCGGAAGGTTTCGGCAAACGCTTGCTTTTTGTTAGGCACTAAATTCAACACGCAATTGCTCACCACCACATCGGCTATGCCACCGGCCACTGGCATATTTTCGATATCGCCTTGCCGGAACTCAACGTTTTTATAGCCCAGCTGAACCGCGTTCGATTTGGCCTTCTCCACCATTTTCTCGGTAAAGTCAATACCAATTACTTTCCCTCTTTCGCCTACAATCGAGCGGGCCACAAAGCAATCATTGCCGGCACCAGAGCCCAAGTCAATGACGGTATCGCCTTCATTCATCAACGCAAATTCTGTGGGCAACCCGCATCCAAGGCCTAAGTCTGCTTCGGGCGCATAGCCTTTTAACTTTGTGTAATCATCGGCCATTACCGCATAGTCAACCGTGGAACAACCGGTAGCCCCACAGCAGCTTGTTTCGTTCGTAACTTTACTTTGCTCAGCAATCTTGCCGTATTTTTCGCGGACCATCTCCTTGAGTTGTTCAGCAGTTTCGGTAGTGTTCATAAAATTAAAATTTAATTATCGTTATATTGCGATCAATGCTCGTAAAAAAAGTCAGCAACAATCCACGGTTGCATAATTCGCAAATAATTCGTTGACAACTTTACGGGCTTTGCTCCAAATTTTTTGGTCGATGCAATAGCAAACACTTGGTCCATCGATATCCCCTTTGATAAGACCTACCTTCTTTAATTCTTTGAGATGTTGCGACACGGTGGACTGCGAGAGGGGAAGTTTATCGACAATGTCTCCGCAAACACAAGACTTCGTTTTTATCAAATGTTGAAGTATAGCAATTCGGGCCGGATGACCTAATGCCTTCGTCAGGGAGGCAAGGTCGTTTTGTGCTTTTGTGAATTCTTCTGTTTTGGTAAGCCCCATGTTTTTACAAAACGTAATATTACGATTAAAGTTTTAAAAAAAAAGGGATTTTTAAAAGATATCCAAATCAAAATCCTGTTTTCGTAGAAATAGACTGATTAAAGCAGGTCATCTCAAAAATAAAGAAAACGTCTTTGCGAGGAATGACCGAGCAATCCCTCCCGCCTCGGGGACTCTGCGGAAGCGCAAACGAAACAAGGGAAAATAGTAATAGATAAAAATGATGGATTGTATGAAAAAAGAGAACATGAAACAGATAAGCGCAGAGTCCCGAGGCGGAGACACTGCGAGGAATAGAGGAATGACCAAAGCAATCCCCTACCGAAGCTACGAATTGGAGATTGCTTCACTTCGTTCGCAATGACGATGATATTTTTGAGATGGGTTCTAATTTCAATTGATCTTCCGCAACCGCTCCTGATGCACCTCCTTCACGGCCTTGATTTGAACGGAAACACTTGCCAACGAATCTTGCGCTCTTTTGTTCCTTTCCATTTTAATTTTTAAAGCTTCGTTTTCCAACGTATTGTTCACGATCGAATTTTGAAGCTGTGCTCTTTCCCTTTCGTTATTGGTTAACTGAAATAATAGCTCTTTGTTTTGGCCGATCAACCGGAGCTTTTGTTTCTCCACGGTATCGTCTGCTTCTTGGGTTTCATCAATTTGCTTTTGCACTTTAGCGCGGTGATACCGAATCCCAAATTGATATACCAATTTTTCAATTTCCTTGTTGGCAAAATTGGCCTCGTTTTCATTCCATTCTGTTGGCAAAATTCCAAGCCACACGCGGGTTTGGTTTCCGCTTTCAAAAATATGGGCATAGACAATCCCCTTGGCATAGACCGTCCCATTAAAATTAGGCTCTGTAATGATCACGGGCTCCGATGAAAATAATTTTACCCGCCCCACTTCTTTTAAAAATTTAGACCACAACGAGCCCACATCGCTAATCTTTCCATCCAATTCAGCGGCAAAGCCTTCCACGTTTTCGCCCTTTACTTTTTCGTTTTGTTTTTTTACAGTTATCGTTTGCGCATGGGCGAGCGCATAAATGATAATCAACACCAGAGTCAGATAGAACTTATTGCTCATAGAAATGTTACTTACATGCAAAGCTATCAATTATGACAAAGAAAATCCTGATCACCGGAGCAAGTGGATTGATTGGAACCCGACTAACGGAATTATTGCTTGCGCAAGGACATTCGGTTTCTCACCTGGGCCGATCTAAAAAGGAAGGCGAGGTGCCTTCGTTCATTTGGGATATCGAAAACGGCACGATGGACAGTACTGCTTTGAAAGATATTGATACCCTCGTTCATTTAGCCGGAGCGGGCATTGCCGACAAACGGTGGACGGTCTCCAGAAAAAAGGAAATCATAGAAAGCAGGATCAAATCTACCCAACTTCTTTTTCATACATTAAAAAATAATCCCCACTCCATTAATTCTTTTGTCTCGGCATCGGCCATCGGGTATTATGGGTTTGGCCATGAAGATAAATTTTTTTTTGAAAGTGATTTGCCCGGAAAAGATTTTTTAGCGGAGGTAACAAAGCATTGGGAAGTGGAAGTCGATAAAATCAGCTCGCTTGGTTTACGGGTGGCGAAGATTCGGATCGGAATAGTGTTGAGCGAAAAAGGAGGTGCTTTGAAGGAAATGGCGAGACCAATAAAATTAGGGTTGGGTGCACCTCTCGGAACGGGCAACCAATTTTTGTCGTGGGTACACCTGGACGACCTGTGTGGAATGTTTGTGAAAGCGGTAGAAGATGAACAAATGATAGGCTCCTACAATGCGGCCACTGCCTGGTGCACAAATGAGGAGATGACGAGAGCAATCGCCAAAGTTTTGCATAAACCGCTTTGGCTGCCACACGTTCCTGATTTTATTTTGAAAATCATTTTAGGGGAGATGGCCAATGTCGTTTTGAAAGGAAGCAAAATTTCCTCAGAAAAAATAAGACAAGCGGGATTTCAGTTTAAGTTCAACAGGCTGGAAGACGCGATAAGGGAGTTGGATTTTACAATTAGGCGTTAAGGAAATAGTCGGCTATAAATACCGAACCTGAAATTTCAATTAGCCTACCAACCCTTTCTGGTTTTGTTGCGTGATGATGGTATCGCAAAATATATAGACGAACCAAAAAAATAACTATGCAACGAAGGGAATTCCTCACCAATGCAAGTGGCTTATTGAGCCTTGGCACGATCGCCCAACTCTTGGAAAGCTGCTCCAAAAATTCTGTTAACCCAAAGCCCCCAGCCAACTTTACGGTTGATTTGACTGCCTCTGGCAACAGTGCCCTCAAAACAGTGGGGGGTTTTATCCTTTCGCAAGGCATATATATTATACGCACAGGCCAATCCACCTATATTGGCCTCTCCTCGATTTGCACCCATGCGGGCTGCCAGGTAAATTACAGTTCATCGAGCAAGCAGTTTTCTTGCCCATGCCATGGAGGATTGTACGATAGCACAGGCAAAGTGATCGGTGGTCCACCTCCTTCACCTTTAGCACAATATCAAGTTGCCTTGAGCGGCACTACCCTTACGATCACGGGCTGATTTTTTTGGAACGAGTTGAGAAAACACGCGAGAGGTTAAATCCCAAGGCCATTCCATTTGAAAAGAAGCCGTAGGTTGTGTAAGGAATAGTTCGCACTTCATTAATCGAAGTGCCATTGGTAACAAATACTTGAAAGACGTGGCCCCCTGTTTCGATATCAAAACCAACGCTCAGCACATTATGGTATTGCGACATGTTCACCGAATAAGGGGTAACCCGCTGCATGTATTCTACAGTCAACGCGGTGCGTTTTGTAAGCTTGTACCGGGCTGAGCCCACCATACTAAACATATCATTTTTGTCCGTGAGGTTTTGCACGATGTTATAATGAATAAATACCGGGCTTACCTGCAAACTGAATTTTGAATTGAATTTTCGGGCGATCATGGCCGTGGCCATATAAACCAAACGGCTATTGAAGTGCTGATAATAGTCAAAGCCCAATAAGCTGTTTGGTTCTGAATCAACATTGATGCTGGCCAACCCTGTGATGGAAATGGGCATGGACTCGTCCGTGGTTTGCCGAAGTATCCGGTACTTCACAAAACTGTCAACCATTTTATGATCAGACGCACGGCCCAATCCAACCATGAGCCGATCGGTTATGGCATAGTCAATTCTCAATTGAATGGTAGCAGGGCCATCCAGCCCCCAGAAGTTGGTTGAGCCGTTAGCAAATGCTCCAAACCGGTGAGCGATGCGCACTTCCAACGTACCTTTGGAAAGGGTTTCTACGGTTTGAAAATTGACAAGACGTGTCCCTTTAAAGGTGGCAATGGAATAATCCTTTTGAGGTGGAGATTGCTTTTCCACTTCGGCAAGCAAATCCTGTGCACTCAATTTTGCTGAAGCGAGCAGGAGCAGTGCAAAAAAAACTAATTCTCTTTTCATTGTGGGTAGTTGTTGGATATCCATTGTTGAATGCGTTGGGTTTGGCACGTGGCGAGTGCTTGAGTAGGGGGCATCGGGTTGTAGCCCGAATTTCGCAAAATAGAATTGATCAATTTTCCATTAGTTGAATAAAGTTTTACCTGATCGTAAGTTTCTAAATTAACATTGCCTCCTGTATAGGTCGAATTGTGGCACGAAACGCAATTGTAGGCAACAATCAATTTTATAGAAGAAGTGTACGTTGACTTCAACGTGGCATCGCACGGATCAACATAACCGTCCAAGGGATGAAGTGCTTCAAACGAATCATAGTAGCAACCACTCGCCAGCAGGACCATCACCCCAAAAAGGAAAGTGAATTTAGGAAGCATAGACTTACTAGGAATGATCGTCCTCAAAATCAGCAGGATCATGCTTTGCAAATTTTTTAATCCTATTACTTTTCTCATTTCAGTTTTCTTTGGCACCCTGCAAAATCCAAATGTATATTGCCTTGATCTGCTGGTCAGCCAGCGGTGCACGCGGGGGCATTTTTTTATCTCCGGTCAAGGTGATAATGGTAGTGAACAGTTTGCTGCTGTAGGGCTTGCCGGGTGTTACATAGTGCATCAAATTTGAATAGGTGATCAAAGGCTTTCGTTCGGTGGAGCCATCGTGGCAGCCAGCGGTGGCACAATTGTTCAGCGTGATGGTGTTAATGTCTTTGTTAAAAGTAAAAATTGGTGAAGTGGGGATATCCGGGCTATGGCGGCAGCCAAAAAACGCAAGGAAGAAGATTGAAAGAATTTTTAAATATTGACTAGGGAAGTGATAAGTCATGGTGTACATTTCCGATTCAATCCTGTTTATACAAGATACGCGAAGGTGATATAGATGCAGAATCAAAGATAGGTGAACTTTTTTTGGCCATAAAAAGAGCATTCTTAAACATCAGGATCCAACCATTTTATGTAGAGTAGCGCTAATTTTAGTGCCACTCCTTCTAACTAAATTTTGTTTTCCCCTTTTTCTAAACAGGTTTCTCCATCCACCACGCATCATTGTTGGAAAGGGTTGGTCGGCCACC
>JAYVMP010000092.1:0-8291 GCA_043758895.1 Bacteroidota bacterium | reverse complement strand
ACGAAGGGAAGGTACTTTGAGCTATATACCTACCAAGCAAGGATTTAGCCTTTCAGATAAATTTCGTTTTCAGTTTTGTGGGTCTGGTACTTTTTGGGTAAATAATTTTTACTTTTATAAAACTAACCTAATCTAACCTATTTTAACCATGCGGCACTTCCTCACATTGATCCTATTGCTTGCAGCAATCGCCTCCTTCTCGCAGTCAGAAAAAATCCGTGATGCCGTCAGGGCAAAAGCTGATGCCGAAGAGCAAAAAGTAATTGGCTGGCGCAGGGACATCCATGAACATCCCGAATTGAGCAACCGTGAAGTGCGCACTGCGGCATTGATTGCCAAACACCTTCAATCCTTGGGCATCGAAACAAAAACAGGGGTAGCAAAAACCGGAGTTGTCGGAATCTTAAAAGGAAATTCACCCGGGCCAGTTATTGCGCTTCGTGCGGATATGGATGCCCTCCCGGTATTGGAGGATAATAATTTGCCTTTTGCCTCAAAAGCAAAAGGAGAATATAATGGAAAAGAAGTGCCTGTGATGCACGCCTGTGGGCACGATACGCACGTAGCGATTTTGATGGGCGTTGCTGAAATTCTTTCGTCCATGAAAAAAGAGTTGAAGGGAACGGTAAAATTTATTTTTCAACCGGCCGAAGAAGGTGCGCCTGTGGGTGAAGAGGGTGGCGCGTACCTGATGGTCAAAGAGGGCGTGCTGGAGAATCCAAAAGTGGACGTCATCTTTGGGCTGCACATTTCCTCCGGGACTGAGGTGGGCACCGTGATGTACCGTCCCGGTGGATCACTTGCATCGGTGAATGATCTGAAGATAACTGTGAAAGGAATGCCTTCGCATGGCGCGATGCCCTGGTTGTCGGTGGATCCGATCCCTGTTGCCGCACAAATTATCTCAAGCCTCCAAACTATCGTGAGCCGCAATGTAAATGTTACCGCCAACCCTGCCGTGGTCACCATTGGTGCGATCCATGGCGGAAATCGTTCGAATATTATTTCGGATAAAGTGGAAATGCTCGGCACGGTTCGCACCCTCAGCCCGGAAGACGAAAAGATGGTGATCAAACGGATTAACGAGATAGCGACACTCACCGCCCAAGCGGCTGGGGCAACGGCCATTGTGGAGTTGCCATACAGCACGCATTATCCAGTTACGTTCAATAATGTAGCGCTAACCAACCGAATGCTTCCATCCCTGAATAAAACCGCGGGGCAAGCCAACGTGCGGCTCATGCCTGCCGTTACGGCCAGTGAGGACTTTTCATTTTTTAGCGAAAAAGTACCCGGCCTTTTTGTGTCCCTTGGGGGAATGCCCAAAGGTCAAGACCCAGCCAAAGCTGGCCCTCATCACACCCCACAATTTATGATTGACGATAGCGGGCTCAAACTGGGCGTGAACGTGCTGTGCAACTTGGTGTTTGATTATGGGAGCGGAGCAAAGTAAATTTTAGAGGCGGAGATAGTGCAATGAGATAGAACTATCGGGTATCGGCTCAGGGTTAAAGCACCTTGTCCAGAAAAGGGAAGACGAGAAGTAGATCAATGATTATCTCAAAATATTCTTCTTGTATTTCACCAAGGTACCTTTCACTTGCTGCCCTTTCTCGTATCTGGTTTTTGATCCGAAGATTCCGAGAAACCCCCTGCGGCCTGCAACACCGCCAGCCGCACCTCCGGTCTTTGATCCGGTGTTGGTGAGCGAAATATCATCAAAGATGATGGCGTCAGCACCTTTTCGCTTCCCTTCGTTCATCAATTTGTTCTGAACTTTTTCCGAGCGCTTCCGGACTGAAACTTCATAGACCACTTTGCCCATGATTTCGTTAGGTTCGCCCACGTCCCCTTCACGAAAAAAAATATCGACTTGCTGTGTTGGCGTGTAAGTCCGTCCGTAATAAATAATGCGAGGCCCACAGGAAGTCAATATTACGGCCACCACCAAAACACCAATTTCTTTCTTCATCTTTTCTTTTTTTTAGAATGGAAAGATGCAAGGATATTGCGTGAATGGCAAGAGTTTAACGCAGGCCTTCCGCTCTTTTTTGAAAGAAGGGACGCAAAACGGCTCGGTCAAGTAACACGAAAGCGAGTATCAAATTGATAACGATCACACCATTGATAATTTTTTTTATATCAACCGATGAGGAAGGCAAGTGCATTTTATTTTTTAAAAGCAAACTTGTTTCCTGTGGGATCAAATTAGGAAGTTGCTCAAATGGAACGGAGGTCAGTAACGAAAGTGTTAAGCCAGAGGCAATCAACAATCCAAATCAACAACATCAATCCTTTGACAGGGAAAAAATAAGGAAGCACTGGCACATGTAGATTCGCCATCACTTTTTCAGTGAAATTTTTGGATGGATTTTCTAAGCCGCTTTGGTTAAACAAAGCAACATGAATTGCCTCGAGTTCTTTTATTCTTTGCTGAACAGATAAATCGTTTTTTATTTTGTCTTTGATAAGCACACGATCGGTGGTGGATAGTTGTCCATCCAAATAATTGAGCAGCGCTTCGTCTGAAATAATTCTTCGTTCCATACCTATAATGTTAATGCTTCTTGTTTTAATATTTTTTTTAATTCATTAGCCAACCGTTGGCGAGCGCGATGAATCCGAACTTTCAGTGTGTTGATATTTTGACCCATCATCTCGGCTGTTTCCTCCAATGTAAACTCTTTTAAATAGTAGAGCTGCACAGCAATTCGGTCAGCATCTGAGAGTTTTTCTATCGCTTGGCTAATGAATTTTTTTTTGTCTTCCTTTTCTAGGCCAGAATCGGATTGGTCACGATACTCCACCATTTTATTTTCGATACTTTCAAACTGCTGCCTGCTTTTTCGTTTGTAACTGATGGCTGTGTTAAATACAATACGATAGAGCCACGTACTGAACTTTGCTTCGCGGTTGAATTTTTTCAAATACTGAAACGCTTTGATAAAGCCATCTTGCGCTATTTCTTCCGCCTCGGCCTTGTTTTGCACGACCTTCATGGCTATCGTGAAAGCATAGCTTTTGTACTTGTCAACCAAGTGAGCGTACTGTGCCTCCTCGCCCGATAGGATACGGTCGATCAGCGCATATTCTTCTTGAACTGTGATCACGGTTCTCTGACGCTCTTATTGAATTTAAAGTTACAGGTTTTTATTGAAGATTTTTACTGAGCATCTGTAACCTGCCTCAAGGAGGCTGCGTCATAGTGCAAAATTTAAATAATAAAATTATGGATGCAGCAGCATTAGGAGTGACCATTCCCATCGTGGCTTTGACCGGTTCATTCATCACCGTTGTTTACCTGAGAAGATTTTCAAACCTGGAACGGATGGCCATCATAGAGAAAGGTCTTGACCCAAGTATTTTTAAAAAAGAGAGTTCCACCGCGCCCACGCTTCGGGGTTCGCTGTTGTTGATTGGTGCGGGCATCGGCTTGTTGCTGGGCTACCTCCTCGACAAATCGTACGGCATGGAAGAAGTAGGTTATTTTTCGATGCTCTTTATTTTTGGTGGAATTGGATTAGGGTTGGCGTATTTTATTGAAGAGAAAAAAGCGAAGAAATAGTTTCATGTGTCAGGCTGCAGATTTACATGTCCCCTGGAACTTTCCTTCCCCGCAGAGTCTCCGCCTCGGGACTCTGCGCGAACGAAGGATTAATGATGAAGGCCTGAACGAAGTGGAAATGAACAGAAAGATAGATGGGCGTAAGGAAACAGATAAAAGAAAATGATGGGATATATTTTATTACCATATGTTGCCGCTGAGTCCCCGAGGCGGGAGACTCAGCGGAGAAAAAAAGTTCTAATCCATAATCTGGGGTTTAAACTTTATTTTGAGAACAACGTTAATGGAGGTATGGGAAAATAAATTGCATCATCCGGCTGTTAGAGGAGATGCTGGTTTAACAAAAGGCACCATAACAATAGCTATATGAAAACAATAAAACATGTTACTCTTTTCGTGTTCATACTTTCTATTTCAGGAGGTGCGCTATCACAAGACAAAAATGGTAAAATAATTCTAATACGATCAACCGGATTTCAGGGAGGTTTATTTAAATTCGAAGCGTTTGTTGACGGGCAGCTTACATGCAAGCTCGCTGACAAGGAATACTCCACTCATCAGTTGAACGTTGGTAAGCATACTTTTACGGCTCAGTTTTCCGGAAAACAGATGAATAAAAAAGCACTACCCATTGAAGTAAATGTAGAAGAAGGGAAAACCTATTATCTCGAAATGATTTATCAAGTAGAGCCAATGAGAAATATTTTATTCTTTCAAGAAGTAACTGAAAATTCGGTTAAGCCCATTTTCACAACTTGTATTGAAACTAAAAAATGTCTTTAAAATTTTAATTGAGAATGCCGGACATTATTTTTCCCGTGATAAATCAAAAGATATTACCACTATCTTGAATAACGTTGCCGTAAGCAATGTAACAAAACGAAACAGACAAGGGGGTTGATCGCACTCTCGCTTTTGTTGGTATTGAGTGCAAGCCTTGCGCGATGGCTCCACCAACAAGCAAACCAGTTTTCTTCACCACAAACGCATTGAACCTGGAGTTAAAGGATTGCTACCCTACCCTTTGTTGCTGTTCTTCACCAACAAGCGAGATGAGCCAGAATAACAGGAGTATCGTTTGGGAATGATTGAGAGTAGTTAAAAGAATTGGAAATGAAAAGTACTTCGCCTTTGCTGGTTTTCTTCACCAACAAACGCACATATACCTTGTTGGTGAAGAACATAGAAATCATGGGCAAGAGAACTTGCAACTTGTAATTTTATTATCCCCGCTTCAATTCAATGATCGTCAGCTCGGGGGGCATCCCGATCCTTCCCGGATAACCGAGATAGCCAAAGCCACGATTTACGTAAAGATATTGATCATCCTCTTGATAAAGCCCACCCCATTGTTTATAAACATATTGACAGGGGCTCCACTTGATGTTGGCGATCTCCACACCAAATTGAAACCCGTGGGTGTGTCCTGAAAGGGTAAGGTCAATGTCTCTATAGTTTGGCCGCACGATGGCATCCCAACTGGTGGGATCGTGCGATAAAAGAATTTTGGTCGAAGCCTCTTCAATGCCACGATACGCCTGATCGAGCTTTCCATATTTTGAAAATCTTCCGGCACCCCAGTTTTCAATCCCGATAATTGCCAGTTGATCACCATTTAATTTGATGGTCCGGTTTTCATTCATCAACAAATCGTACCCCAGCAGACGATGTGCTTCAATGAGGTCAGCAAAATTTTTCCGCTTTATTTCTGAGGTCGGCCATTGGTGATAATCGCCATAGTCGTGGTTGCCGGTGATGGAGAAAACACCCAACGGTGCTTTCAGTTTTTCGAAAATTGGAATGTATTCTTTTACTTCTGATGATTCATTATTTACCAAATCACCGGTAAAAAAAATCAGGTCCGGCTTTTCTTTCATCATCATTTCCACACCACCCTTCACGGCCCGTTTATTCCAAAAACTTCCTGAATGAATATCAGAGATTTGCCCGATCCGAATTCCATCAAAAGATCGTGGAAGGTTGGGCAGTTTCAAACTAATTCGCTTGATGCGATAATCATGCGCTCCGGAGATTACACCATAGGCAGCAAGACCAAGTGGAACGGCCGATGCCACCAATGCAGCCTTTGAAAGAAACTCAGAACGTGTAATCGTTTCTCCCGGCAAGTTTGGCTCACGCGTTGAAAAATAATTGGCAATCCATCGCACGCCCCGCTGCAGGTCATCGACAAACAAAAAAAGCACAGCAAAGAGTTTGGAGAAATATAAAATGGCAGCGCCCGCCAACACATAAATCCGTAAGTAATCAGTGCCTTTGTAAGGATCACTAAACATCCACCAAAGCAGACCTGTGATGCTAATTAATGTTGGCACCCAAAATCCAATCCGCACAACTTGCTTCCATAGTGGCGACCAGTCTTTACTTACGTTGAGCACAGCCTGAAAGACATAGGCATCAATCAAGAGAAAGAGTGCAAGGAAAATAAATAAGGTCACCATTCGGTTTAGCATAAAAAATGATCGTCTTGAAGTTATCAAGACGATCATGATAAGAATTTATTTTATCCGGCTGTTGGTGAAATTTCCTCAGAAGAAATTTCACTTCGCTTACCGGTTACTCTTCCGAACCACGCTTTGAAGCGAACCCGTAAGAGGTACATTACCGGCACAAAAATTAAAGTGAGGAAGGTACCGAAGATGATACCAAAGATCATCGTCCAGGAGAGCGGACCCCAGAAGGCCACGTTGTCGCCACCAAAGAAAATATGAGGATTGAGATTGGTGAAGAGCGTAACAAAGTCGATGTTGAAACCCACCGCGAGCGGAATCAAGCCAAGCGTGGCGGCCATGGCCGTGAGTAAAACGGGGGTCATCCTGGTTTTGCTGGCTTCAATAATTGCGGTCTTCAATTCAACGCCTTGTTCTAAAAGCAGGTCGGTGAATTCAACTAAAAGAATTCCATTACGAACTACAATGCCGGCCAGTGCCAACACCCCAACTCCGGTCATTACAATGGAGATTTGCATTTTGAAAAGGGAAAAGCCAATCAGCACCCCGATGATACTCAGCACAATTTCAGAAAGAATGATCAATGGCTTGCCCACGGAGTTGAACTGAATCACCAGGATCATAAAGATTAACCCAATCGCAATCATGGCGGCTACACCGAGGAAGCTCGAAGTCTCGGCTTGTTTCTCTTGTTCACCGGTCATGTTCACCGTTACATCGTCAGGAAGTGAAAATGATTTCATCGCCTCCTGAATCTGCGCCACCACTTCGTTGGCGTTGAAGCCACTCAGCACGTTGGACTCGAGCGTGATCGTTCGTTTCTGATCGATCCGCCTGATGCCCGCGAAGCTGTTGGAGTATTCAATCTTGGCAAAAGAAGAGAGCGGCACCTGACGAACTTGCCCGCCCATGGTCATATCGCGGAAGGTGATCGGCAAGTTCATCAACGTATTGATATCGTTTCGTTGGCTCGGTTTGATTCGCAATTGAATCGGGTAGTCATCATTTTCATCACGGAATTTGGAGACTTCAAATCCATAGATGGCGGTGCGCAAAATGCCACCAATTTGTGCGGTGGATATTCCTTCACGGTTTGCTTTTTCGCGGTCGATATGCAATGTGATCTCCGGTTTGTCGCTCTGGAAATCGGATTTTAATTCTTCAATGCCGGGAATCTGCAAGGAGTCTAAATATTTTTTGGCACGTGAGGAGGTAGCCACCAACACCTCAAAGTTGTCAGCAGAGATTTCAATGCTTATCGGCTTGCCGGAAGGAGGGCCACCGGCTTCCTGGTCAACTGAAACTTCAACCCCTTTTAACCCTTTTACTTCCTCACGGATTTTATCAAGATACTCCCGTGTGGACTGGCCATTTCGCTTATCAAAACTGACAAAGGCCACCGCTACCTTTCCTAAGTGAGGGCTCGCTTGTGTTCCATTATCAAACTGATTTTCACTGGCGCTGATCGCTACGTTGGAAATTATTGATTCTACAATTTCATTTTTCTTGCCGCCCGCATTCACCAGGTTAGTTACGCCTTGTTCGATGAGGCGAGTAAGTGAATCCGTGACGCGCTGATCCGTACCGATAGGCATACGGATGTAGGTGAAGATAAAATTTGGATCTCCTTTCGGGAAGAAAACAACGGGAGGCTTGCGCACGCCCGTGAACCAGATGGAAAATATGAATAAGAAGATAACCGAACCGATTACAATAGCTGGCCTCGATCTTTCCAGGCACCAGGCGATCAGTTTCATGTAGGCTTGCTGCACGCGCGGCCACCCATTCGTCTGAAAATTGGAAATTACCTCTTCCAACACAAAACGGTGCAACGAATAAATCCCGAAAATGAAAACCGTAAAGTTGCCGAGGCCGATGGACCCGGTGATATAAAACAATGCAGCGATGGCAGCGAAGATGACTAGACTGATCTTAAATCCTTTTGTAAACTTCACGCGGCTGTGGTCGTGATCATGCACACCCATAAAGTCAGCAGCGAAAACAGGATTCATAATGTAAGCCACCACCAGCGAGGCGAGCAACGCAATAATTAACGTGATCGGTAAGAATTTCATAAACTCACCAATGGTGCCGGGCCAAAATACAAGCGGAAAAAAGGGAGCGAGCACAACCAGCGTACCTGAAAGTACAGGTAGAAATACTTCACCGGCAGCAATCTTGGCCGCTTTGCGAATAGGTACTTTTCCATTATCAAAAACGCGGTGCGTATTTTCAATCACCACGATCGCATCGTCCAC
>JAYVMP010000091.1:0-11769 GCA_043758895.1 Bacteroidota bacterium | reverse complement strand
TCCGCGCTTCGACCGCGGCTCCATTGAGATTCGTATCATGGACATTCAGGAATGCCCATCGGCAGATATGGCGATCATCACGTTGGTGATCGATTTGTTGCAAGCCTTGGTGAGCGAGAAGTTTACGCCCATGGAACATCAGGTAAAAATAAAGACAGACGTACTGGTTTCGATTTTTGATCAGTGCCTGATCACCGGGCGAGCTGCGATGATCGAAAATGAAGAGTACCTCAGGATTTTTAATGTGGAAAAACCGATGCGCGTGGGTGAGCTGTGGTCAATTATTTTGGCACGGTTGATTGAGCTTACGCCTTCCTTGAAAAAATGGCAAGAGCCGCAACTGGATATTATCCTGCATGAAGGAGCACTTTCCGAGAGGATTTTAAAAGCATTGGGCAACGATCATTCTGCCGAAAATATTCAAAAAGTCTATCGCCAGTTAAGTGGATGCTTGGAGCAGAATAAGCTATTTATTTTGTAATCAGATTTCATGAATTGGCTAATGGAATATTATGGATACATTTAAAATGTCGTTGGAAATTTCAATTAGGTTTTTAAATTTTTTAAATGCGCCTTCGAGCCTGGATCAGAAATTTATTTGGTTTCTCCCGAACAGAAACCAATGCCTTCCTCATCCTGTTACCGTTGATGGTGATCCTTATTTTTACTGAGCCCGCCTACCGCTACTGGTTTGTTCGGCAGCCGCAAGATTTTTCAAAGGAAACAAAAGCACTTGACAGCCTGATGGCTACCTGGAAGTGGGAAGAATCCGATTCTTCTTTCACCGCCACCAAAGAAAACGATTCAACATCAAAATTATTTTCTTTCAACCCCAATCAAGCCACCAACGAACAATTGGTTCAGTTGGGGTTTAGCCGTTCGCTGGCTAACCGAATCGTGAACTACCGGTTGAAGGGCGGAAAATTTTTGGTAAAAAAAGACTTGCAAAAAATTTATGGAATGGATTCAGTTCTCTACAAAAAACTTTATCGGTCGATCAATTTGCCTGAAGCGATAGCGAAAGAAATCCATACGGAGCGATTTCCTTCAAAAGGAAAACCCAAGTTTGAAAAATTTGATTTGAACAAAGCCGATACTGCCCAACTAAAAAAAATCTATGGGGTTGGCCCCAAGCTTTCGCTACGAATCGTTACCTATCGTGCGAAGCTGGGTGGCTTTGTATCCATTGGGCAATTGAACGAAGTGTATGGATTGGATTCAACCGTAGTAAATGAATTGAAAGGAAAATTCTTTCTCGAAGAAAGTTTTCAACCTCAATTCATCGACATTAATAAGGCAACCGTTCAGGAGCTGGGCTTTCACCCTTACCTCAACTACAAATTGGCGAACGCAATAGCAGCTTATCGGTTTCAGCACGGGTTGTTTTGCACAATTGACGACCTGAAGAAGGTTGCCTTAATGGATGAATTAAGGTTTCAAAAAATAAAACCTTACCTTTCTGTAAACCCATGACGTGGACCAAGCCAAAAAAAATAAGCAACTTCTCTCCATCTTTTCCAGAAGGCTCACCAACTTGAGCGCGCACAACCGTTCATTGCTTTTACTTAAACCTTCAGAACAATTTATCGACTTGCACACCCTAAGCCAACTCAATGGGGCAAAATCGTTTTCCATTATAGAGGCGTTGATTGCGGAAAAAAATAAAATCATTTGTCCCTTGGCTGATCCGCGAATGGAATCGGCCAATGCGGTAAGCCTGAAGTTGAAGAAGCTCCAACGCATCGATCAATTCATTTTTGACGAGCGTGGTTCGCGCGATTTACATGTGGGCTGGCCGTTCGTTAGGGGCAAGTTTTCAGAGGGCACCTCCGTGCGCTGCCCGCTCGTGTTCTTTCCGGTAGAGCTCATTGTGGTAGATGGAAACTGGTTCCTTAGCTTTCGTTTGGATGGCGAGATCGTATTCAACAAATCATTTCTTTTGGCCTATTCATTCTACAATAAAGTCAAGGCGGATGAATCTCTCTTGAATGAACCGGTTGACGAAACTGACCGCGACAGCACCTCATTCCGTACTGCCCTTTATAAACTGTTGCAGCAAAGTTCCATCGCCCTCAATTTTAACTCTGACAACTACCGCGATGAGTTGATTCCGTTTTTGCCTTTTACAAAAAAGGAGTTTGAAGAAGCACATCGACCTGGTGAATTAAAACTGTTTCCCGAAGCAGTGCTTGGGATTTTTCAGCAAGCAGGTTCTTCTCTTGTTCAGGATTACGGGCAGTTGCTGGAAGAAAATTCATTTCAAGATTTAGAAGAGGTTTTCAGCCGCCATCGGCCAATTGCGGGAACGCAGACTGATAATTTTATTTCGAAAGTAAGAGAGGAAAAAGTGTATTCCATTTTCCCTGCTGACATTTGGCAGGAAAATGCGCTGAAGGCATCAAAGCTTGGCCATTCCATCGTGGTGCAAGGCCCGCCCGGCACGGGAAAATCGCAATTGATCGGAAACCTGATCAGCGATTGTATTGCCAACGGCAAGCGCGTGCTGCTGGTATGCCAGAAGCGTGCAGCCCTGGATGTGGTTTACGCCCGCTTGTGCCAAATGAACCTCGGAAATTTTCTTGGCTTGGTTCATGATTTTAAAACCGACCGCAAGGAAGTGTTTGAAAAAATCGCTTCACAAATTAACCATACAGACGAATACAAAAAGAAAAACATTAGCCTTGATGCCATTCAGTTGGACCGACAGTTTTTGCAAGTGAGCAAACGGATCGACCAGGTAACAGAAGAGCTGGAAAACTTTCGCACTTCGTTGTTCGATGAGTCGGAATGTGGCAGCAGCATCAAAGAACTGTATTTGAAATCCGATCCGTCCGATGCTTTTATTTCGCTAAAGCAGGAATACCATCAATTCAAATTTGGATCAACGGAACATTTTTTTTTGCGCGCGTTAAACCAATATGCTGACTATGCAAAATGGGGTGAGCAGGATACCTATTTACTGAAAGACCGAAAATCATTCGCCTCCTTTTCTGTGGGCGACCTTCCCCTGATCCGCAAATCGATCGATGAAGTTTTTCCATTCTTTCAGCGAATAAATGAAGGGCTAACCAAAACTATCAATGCGGCTCCCGACTGGGAACAGTTGCTGAAGTTGGGGGAAAAATTAAATGAACTGAATGAATTAGCCAAGCGGACTTCACGCGAAGACATTTTTGTTTGTTTCAAAAAAATGCTGGCGGAAAAAAGTGCCGAAACCAATTCTCTCTGGCTCTCCAACATCGAGCGGATGATGATGGATTGCTTTGCCGGGGATGGCCCGGAGGTATCCGTTCCTTCCGCCTTGCTCGGCCATTTTCAAAAAGCTTTACACCGCGGCAGGCAGGCGCAAAAAGGGTTGTGGAGCTGGGTGCGCTGGCAAATATTTTCAAAAGATAAGATGATGATCACCCGGGCACTGGTGGCCAACCAATTGCAAAGCGACAAGGCAGGTTTTAAACTGTTGGAGGAAAAACTTGACCAGCGGCTGAACTTGGAGCACAATCTTTCAAAATTGAAAAATAAAAAATGGCTCCTTCATGTACCCGACATAATTTCAAAACAGTTGTTCACCGACTGGTTTGCATCACAACAACTCGCCATCCTCGCAAAATCAAATTTTAATGCTATTCGGGGGTTGAAGAATTTGTTAAACCCGACCAAATTAAATGCCCGCGAGTTTCATCATAAACTACAAGTCTTGATTAATGCAGTAACCCAAGTTCAAGAAAAAGGAAAAATTTGGTCAGCCCATTTGTCGGGTAGCCAAGTGGCCAAGCTTTCGAAAGAGGCAACCCTCGCAAGCAAATTAATAGCATTACTAAACCATGATTTTGATTCGCTCTGTGAGTTCGATAAACTGAAACAGAACCTGACAACCCTTGAGCTTGGCCTTATCGAACGGCTGCGCGATAAATTGGGCTCGTACGAGGCGGCTGCTTTGCAGAAAATGTTTCTCAACAGTTTAAGTTTGACATGGATCGATCACCTCGAAACCAAGAACCCTGAACTTCGGATGGTTTCTTCGGGCAGGATACAACGACTGGAAGTGGAACTGCAAGAGCAAATTGAAATGAAGCAGAACCTAAGTGCTGAAATACTTTTGCTGCGGGCCCGCGAACGGGTGACCGATGACTTGGAGTTCAACCGCCTGAATAACAGGGTGAGCTACCGCGACTTGGTGCATCAGGTAACCAAAAAGAAAAAAATATGGCCGCTGCGGAAAGTAGTTTCAGAATTTGAGGAAGAAGTTTTCAGGCTGCTCCCCTGCTGGCTTGCCTCGCCCGAATCGGTAAGTGCCATTTTTCCGATGAAAGAAATTTTCGACCTCGTGATTTTTGATGAAGCCTCGCAATGCTTTGCCGAACGTGGCATACCCGCTTTGTATCGCGGCAAGCAAACGGTAATTGCTGGCGACAGCCAACAACTTCGCCCTGGAGATTTTTATCAAGCGCGCTGGCAAGAAGAAGACTTTGACGAACCCGATGCGGAGGTCGATTCACTGCTTGAACTCTCGGAACGTTATTTGATGACCTTGAAACTGAATGGCCATTACCGCAGCCAATCGTTGGAGCTGATCGATTTCTCGAACAAATATTTTTATGACGGCCAACTTCAGCTCTTGCCCGACTTTCACCACTTGAATAAGCAACAACCTGCTATTGAATTTCACAAGACCGATGGGGTGTGGGCGAATAACTCCAACGAAATAGAAGCGCGCCACATTGCTGAGCTCGTGTTGAAGTTGGCCACTGAAAAACCTTTGAGCGAAATAGGAGTGGTTACATTCAATGCACCTCAACAAGCTTTGGTGTTGGATTGCTTGGAGGAAGCATTTTCAACGGCCCGCACCACCTTGCCGGAGGGCGTATTTGTTAAAAATATTGAAAACGTGCAAGGCGATGAACGCGACATTATTATTTTTTCCATCGGGTATGCGGCCGATGCCAAAGGAAATATTAGGGTACAGTTTGGTAGCCTCAATGGGGCAGGCGGAGAGAACCGGTTGAATGTGGCCGTGAGCCGGGCACGCCAAAAAATAATCGTGGTGAGCAGTTTGTGGCCAGAGCAATTAGAGGTTGGCGAAACAAAAAATGAGGGACCAAAATTGTTGAAAGCATACTTGCTGTTTGCCCGCGAGGTGGCGCTGGGAAATTTTAAGCCTTTTGTCCGTGCAGGGAGGAAGTCTCCATTTTCGATGCAATTAAAAAAGAAGTTGACCGGCCCAACCGGCAATACGGAAACGGAATTGACGGAAGACACTTTCCCTTTTCATGACCTCACCGTGCGAAGAGGTGAAAGGTTTAATGGTGCGATCTTCACAGACGACAATTTTTATTTTGAGTCGCTCTCCGCGAAAGCACCTCACGCCTTGCTGCCCCAACTGCTGAGCAAAAAGAACTGGCCATACCGAAGGGTCTATAGCCGCAATTTTTGGAGCGACCGAAAGCGGGTGGAAAATGAGGTGAAGGGGTTTGATTGACTACTCGTTTTTGTTAGCATCCGCGATAATCTCGAACGGTTCGCGTTACCAACACGCGGCTAACGGCAGAGAGACTACTTCGTGGTTTCAACATTTTGATTAGTTTGACTCCGTTCAGGCTTTTGGTTATCCATTTTTCCAGCATCCGAGATCGGGGATTTACCACGGATCATGCGATGAAGCCGTAACAAACACCATTCCGCTGATCACGATCGTGGGCGTGTTTTGCAGCCGTGGATGATTTATCTTTTGAAAAGAATAAGAACCTGTTCCATGGACAGAGGAATTATAAAACAAACGGCTGTCTTTCACCCACCATTTTCCGTAGTCGCTATTTTGCAGACCTGCAATCGAGTTTGCATTTGGCAAGGAAGCTCGGTCCAGGCTGGTCTCAAACGTGCCATCGGCATTGAGCGTGATGCACGAGTTGGTGAGCGCATCGGCAGTGCTGCCAACAATGTTCATAAAGCACCACTTGCCCACCAGCTCTGGCGCGATGGATTGATCATCATTGCCTTGCGCTGCGAGACGCACTAAGACGAACGCCAATAAAATAAAGAATAGGAATTTTTTATGGAGAATACTGGTCAATTTTTTCATTGCTAACTGCTAACAGACAACAGTCACACGAATATCCACCTCTTTTTTAGTAAATTGACTTTCATTTTCAAAAAATGTGGCACCGGAAAAAAATTCCATTCTTTAGGTCAATGGCAATTTGCCTTGGGCTGTTCGGTTCAATTTCAATTTCAACCCTTGCCCAAACCCCCGCAAGTGAACTTAGCAAAAGCATTTTCTTTGGCGGTGGCAATTATTACATGGACGAGGAACAGGCCGTCATGCTTTCGCGCTGGTTGGACTCGATACCCAATCTTTTAGAAAAATACGAAATCATGCTCGTGAGCCATACGGACAATATTGGTGGAAGGCGGTTCAACGAGTGGCTTTCTAAAATGCGGAGCCAAACAGTGCATGGTTTGCTGATCCAAAAAGATATTCCCGAAAGGATGATCCACACCAAAGACTGGGGCGCTGAAAACCCGGTTTATACCAATGATTCGTATAAAGGGCTGATGATGAACCGAAGGGTAGATGTGGTGCTGCATCCGGTGGTGTTCTGAAATAGGCAAATTGGGTTTGTTCTGAAAAGCAGACGGTAGTGTGCAGTAGGCAATTGGAGTTTGCATAATTGAAGCAATCACTTCGTTTACGGATGGCTTAGCCTATTGCCAGCCTGATTTTGTAAGAAAACCTCTCCGTTTTCGGACACTCTTTTGCAATAGCGGACGTATGTGTTGAAACAAAACCTTATTTTCTGCGTCAAAAACCATAAATTTCACTTGGCATTATTTTGGGCAATAGAGCCATCAATAAATCAAATTGATGATTGTCTTTGCCCAACTTTATGCCCTAACCCCAACTACCAATGATTAAGCTCGTGGACATCGACAAGTACATCGACTCGCGTTTTCAGCGTACGTTTATTTTGAAAGGCATCGACCTGGAGGTGCAGCAGGGCGAGTTCCTTACGCTGATGGGCCCCAGTGGTGCGGGCAAATCCTCGCTGATGAACATCATCGGCATGCTGGACGAGCCCTCGGCCGGGGAATATTATTTTTTTGATGAGCCCGCGCACAAAATGCGCGAAAAGCAAAAAAGCGAAATGCACAAAAACTACATCGGGTTTATTTTTCAAGCGTATCATTTGATCGATGAACTGACGGTGTATGAAAATATTGAAACACCGCTTTTGTACAAAGGGGTGAACAGCAACATGCGTAAGAGTTTGGTAGCCGAAATGTTGGACCGGTTCAACATGGTGGCAAAAAAAGATTTGTTCCCCGAGCAACTGAGCGGAGGCCAACAGCAATTGGTGGGCATTGCGCGCGCCATAGTGGGGGAACCGAAATTGTTACTCGCTGACGAGCCCACTGGTAATCTGCATAGTGACCAGGGCAAGCAGATCATGGACATTTTTCAGAAGCTGAATGAAGAAGGCATCACCATCATCCAAGTAACGCACTCGGAAGAAAATGCCAAGCGAGGGAAAAGAATTGTGCGCATTGCAGATGGAGCGGTGGCGGCCGATGAAGTTGTGAGATAAGTAATTTTAAAATATGAGAAAGAATTTATTGACGTGGGTATTGAGTGTTAGTGCCATTGTAGTTTGCGGACAAACTCAACACAAAATTTTAACATTCGAAGATGCGATAAAACTTGCTTTGAAAAATGGTTTGCTGCTTAATCAACAGAGGAATAACCTCGAATTAAGTTCGATGCAGCGAACCTATGCGATTGCCGGGTTAGGGCCAACACTGGGTATGAACGTAGGTGCTCAACGAAGTTCCGGAAATCTGTTTGTTCAACAAACGGGAAAGTTAGCCGTGGGTGTAAGCGATAATGCGAGTGCATCCTTAAATGCCAATATAAACTTGTTCAATGGGTTTTCTCAAGTAAATCGTATGAAACAGGCCGACCGTGCCTTGGATGCCCAGTCTTTTTTTGTTAGCCGCACTGCACAAGACATTATTAGTAGTGTATCAGCTCAATATTTACGGGTGTTGTTGGATGTTGAACTCCTTATAATTGCGAACGAGAATTGGGAAGCATTAAAAAATCAATTAATACAGGTAAAAGAACAAGTGAGCCTGGGAGCAAAATCTCCTGTGGATGAATATAACCAAGATTCACAAACCAAGGCAGCGGAAAAATTAAAGTTGCAAGCTCAAATCAATTTGATCAATGACAAGGCACTCCTCACGCAATCACTCTTAATGGATCCCAGTGAAGAATTTGATGTGGTGAAACCAGACTGGGATTTAAGCTCAATGACTACATCTAAGGCAGAACTCGACCCTTTGTTTCAAAATGCTTTAAAAAATCGAGGTGATTACTTACGGGCAGTAAAGAACGAAGAGTCAGCGAAATACGGAATGAAAGCAATGCGGGCGACCATGCTACCTTCATTGGGTATGTTTGCTACGGAGTACACTGCTTATAACTATTTTTACGGAAACGCGGGACCCAATCAATACTCCTTTGGCGATCAGGTTAAAGTTAACAATTTACGAAAATTCATAGGGTTTAATTTAAATGTACCCATATTTGGCGGCAACCAAAACTTTCAAAACCGAACTAACTTTATACAGCAAAAAGTGACCTATGAGAATAATCAATGGTTAAGAAAAAATGCAGAGATCCAGGTCAAGACTGATGTCAAGAAGGCGAATGAAACGGTTCAGCTCTATGCAGATATGTACACAGTAAGTATTGATCAGCTGAAGGCAGCTGAAATGGCCCTCCAAATAGAAACTGAAAGATATACACTCGGAGTTACCAGTTTTGTTGAATATGCCAATGCAAATCGGGTGTTTGTTCAGGCACAAGCCGACAAGGCACAAGCGGAGTATCAATTGCTCTTTCAAAAGGTGGTGATAGACTATGCAGCAGGAACACTGAAAATAGAGGATTTGCGTTGAGGTTAGGCTTTGAACAGCAAATCTTTTTTAGATCACATATCACTAGCCTTTTGATATTACTCAAAGATACTCAATTGGTTAGGAGGAAATAGTTCTTTGACGTTTTGTTGTATTGGTTTGTCAAACAGGTTTTCGATGGGCGATTTATCGAACACATTGATGCTCACCACCTGTAATATTTCGTAGAGCGTTTGCTTGAGGGCGAACCTTTTTTTTGCTATTGCCACAATAACATAAGCGCATACCGCAATCCAAATTTGTGTTTTCACCGCGTTGGCTGATGTGCCCCAAAAGGATTTTATTTTCAGGTGCTGCTTTATCCATTTGAAGAACAATTCAATCTTCCATCGGTGCTTGTAGAGTGCCGCTATATCGGATGGCTTGCACTCAAAATTGTTCGTCAGGAAAACCAACACTACGTTGTTTTCTATGTCCAAGAATTTAATGCGCCTCATATGGATTGGATAACCCTTCGAAGAATAATGGTTGCTCAACTTAATGGTTTGATCACAGAGGGCTTGTTCACTTTTTTTTGTTCTCCCGGACTTGACACGATTAAAATGAAGATTGTCCTTGGCACGGATCACGAAGGAAGCACCCGAGGTATGAATACGGTACAATCGTTCAAAATCCGTGTAACCACGGTCTAGAACGTAGAAACCGTCTCTCTGAAAGGACATCATGTCCAGCACATTTACTTCATGTACTTTGCCCGTGGTGATGTAAATGAATTCAGGGATGCCCGTCTTAACGTTCAATTGGGTGTGCAGTTTGATGGCTGCTTTTGTAGTCCTGGATTTCGCCCAGCTGAAAACCGATAGGCACATATCAATAACAGTGGCGTCAATGGCAAACACCTCGTTTGACAGTTCTACCTCACCCTGATCACCAACATATAATAGCTTGGCCTCAGCGATCAAGACCATCGCAAAGTCACAAAATATTTGCCAGTCCCGCTTTTCATTTGCCTTGGATAAAGTGCTAAGAGAAACCGCATCACCTATTCCCAAATGGTATAGCTTGTCAGCATTGGCCGACAGGCATAACATGGTGTCGCTCAAACTTTCACGATGGGTAAGTTGACCGAAAACCATGCAGAGAAATTGCTTCCAACAAGTGAAGTGCTTGGCCTTGTAATTACCGTTGTACCGTTTGACACAAGTGCTAAAACCCGTTGATGAGGTTAATGCCATTAATTGAGAGAAAACAAATTTTCCTTGATTCATAATGTGTTTAAATACAGCACATTACAAAATTTAAAGTCAATTTTTTTTCAAATCGTCTTAGGCCTAAAATCCTCGTAAACCCAATACAGTCAATGATTTCAAAGAACTATCGTATTCAACATCAAAACGATAGTGATCACATATCGTTAATTTAAAAACTTTCATTAGCTGTTAAAACAAATATTTATGAAAAAGCTGATAATATTTCTTGGAGCAATCACAATTTACATGTGTAGTGATAGTTCATTTGCATGTGCGCAAGCTCAAAATTTTTCTGGAAATACAAATGTTTGTTCATCTTCAGGTGGAACATATGGTTATCAGTTAGATATCAGTTGCCAATATCCTGCAACTTGGACACTAAGCGGTGGTGGTACAATTCAATCATCTGGAGTAGGCTCGCCATACAATTATTCATATGTGAGCGTTGCTTGGAATGCGTCTGGCACATGGACTTTAACGGCCACCCAAAGCGTAGCTTGTTCTCCTTCAGCACAGTATCAGTTAAATATCACGGTGAGTATTTTACCTGGTACACCAACTATTTCCTCCAATTCCTCTCATTCAGAAATCTGTACTGGAGAATCTTGGGTTCTTACGAGTAATTTGTCTGGTTACCCCACCAACTACGGTTACGATTGGTATGCATCGGGTGGTGTCCTTATCAATGGCCTCAATTCATCATCAAGTACCCCTATTCATACTTCAAGTAATTCAGTAACTATTACCCCAGCAAGTGCCAATGGAACATGTAACATTTTTAGTAGGTTGAATAATGGCAACTCATGTCCGTCAAACTATGCATCTTTTTCTTTTCAAGTTGGCCCTCCGGTCGCAAACATTAGTACATTAATCTACCCAAGCGGACAACGGGGAATAAATCCTGTAACCTTATCCCTTCTTTCAACTTACAACTTTCAATGTGATCCTATTACTGGGGCAACATCCTTTAATTGGGTACTTCCCAGTGGTTTTTCTTTTTTATAGCGGCAGAACTACATCATCACCATGGATCAATACTCCTTCCACAACAGGAAGCTATTCCCTTTACTGTTTAGCCATCAATAGGTGTGGCTCAAATTGGACTAATAATTTGAGCATCAACATTGGGTCAGGCGGAGGCTGTTGCCCCGCAGCCGCGGTACACGTCTATCCTAACCCTGTTTCTTCTACATTAACCGTACAGGTAACTGACAGTATCAGTGAAGACAACCATGAAAACGAGCAAATTGAGTTGAAACTCATAGACCGTTTCTCAAGACAAGTTTTTTCAAAACAAACAATTGAAAAAACTTTGGAAATTCAGGTAAGCAATTTACCTCCTGATATTTATTACTTGATAGTGCAATACAAAGATGCGCTGATGAAGAAACAGATTGTTAAACAGTAATCTTAATTCTATGTCAGGCGATTTCAAATAAGCCCATTTTTTATAAATTTCTCTCGTTTGTTGGTGTTCTTCACCAACAAACGAGACGAGCTAGGGTAACAGGAGTGACGGTTGGGAATGAATGAGGGATAAAATATAAGCTGATTATAAATACTCAAGTGCGAGATTTTATGAAACGAAAGAAAAGGATTGGGA
>JAYVMP010000090.1:0-2688 GCA_043758895.1 Bacteroidota bacterium | reverse complement strand
CAATCCGTTGAGCAGGCCATTTATTTTCTCAAGCCCCTTGCCCCCGATCATAGTTTTAAATCGGCCAAGGAAATCTGATCCAAATAGGGTTCAAGCCCCGAATTAGAATTAAAGGCGTTGATCAATAATATCCTTTTGTAGGCTGATGAATAATAGACCTCAACAAAATAATCACCAGCATGGTAAAGATAAACTTTGGAATCGCCCATCTTGCGGACACCAACGAAAGTGGCTTTTTCCGTTACCCAGTCACACTTTTTTTCAAACGATGCCCTTTGAAAATCGCCAAGGGTATTCATAAAGGTTTTTTTTATCGCATGATCAAGAGAAAAAGTATGCCAACCCTTAATCGATTTATTTTCTGGAGTTATCAAAGCCATCTCCGACTCAAAACCAGATTTATTTTCCCAAATTGACTTGATACTATTAGCGTTGATTGCACGTTTTGCTGCGCGATAGGTTTTTTCTGTTCAACCACGGATCGATCAAAAAAATAGTACACTTTGGAAAACATGTGTTTATCTTTTTATATTAGCGGTTACTTTTATTCATAATCAAAAGCAAATGAAGCATTTAAAGACATTTTTAATCTTAGTTGGGCTTTCTTTGGTGGTTTCCTCGTGCTTTCTGCGCAAAGGCGGCAAACCCACTGCCCAAAATCCTGGTCAACTGAGCACAGCTACAGGGCTGAAGTACACCCGCGATGCTGCCGAAGGTTTTGCGGTAATGCCTTACTCCTCACAACCTGATGCGCCCAATATGGTATTCATTGAGGGTGGACGCGCTGTGCTTGGTTCTTTTGAGGAAGATATTATGGGCTATCATGACAATTTAGAAAGAACTGTTTCAGTTGCTTCTTTTTATATGGACGAAACCGAGATTGCCAATATCCATTGGCTGGAATACCTCTACCACTTAACCACCGATTCTACTAAAGTTGATGGCGGAAAGGCTTACCAAGCTGCTTTGCCTGATACGATGGTTTGGCGCTCACGATTGGCGTTCAACGATCCTTATGTTGACCATTATTTACGGTATCCCGGCTTTCGCTACTTCCCCACAGTTGGTATAAAATGGAAACAAGCCAACGAGTACGCAAAATGGAGAACAGCCGTTGTAAATGCAGACTTGGCCGAGCGGGCGGGCATTGAAAAACCGGCAGAACAAAGTGGTGGTGGAAGGATTCCATTAGAGTCGGGTGTTGTGATTCCTGCGTATCGGTTACCCACGGAAGCAGAATGGGAATACGCTGCACAGGCTTTGATTGCCACACAATGGCTAGATGAGATGCAAACCCACCAACGGATCTATCCTTGGGATGGCCACGCGCTTCGTAACCCTTACGGAAAACAGATGGGTTATTTCTTGGCTAATTTTAAACGCGGTCGTGGCGACTATGCGGGCATTGCCGGCCATTTAAATGATGGCGCTTTGATCACATCTTATATCTATGAATATCCCCCTAATGATTACGGTTTGTACAACATGGCCGGTAATGTGAGCGAGTGGGTAATGGATGTTTACCGTCCGCTCTCTCATCAGGATTTTGATGATCTCAATCCTATTCGCAGGGATGATTTTATTGATTCGAATGATTCTTACCGGAATGGCAGGAAAAAGATATCAAAGGATTCGGTAATAACTGGGGCCAATGGAAAGCAAATGCATACCCAAATTAATACGTATTCCAGAGATCCGCAGGGCTTTATCTCTTTAATTTCAGATAAAGCACGTGTTTACAAAGGAGGGTCGTGGAAAGATGTTGCCTATTGGATGTCTCCAGGGACACGCAGGTTCCTTGATGAAGATTCAGCTACGGCAACTATTGGTTTCCGCTGTGCGATGATACGGGCAGGATCAAATTACTAAAAAGTAAAATTTTTTTTTAAAGCCCCGATCGGGGCTTTTTCATTGTGCCTCGGCAATGCAAGCCACGCTCAGCTCCTTGCAGCCATGATTCAATAATTCCTGGCCACAAGCCTCAATGCTGGCGCCCGTGGTGATAATGTCATCCACAAGCAATATTCTTCTGTCCTTGATGGCTGATGGCTGCTGCACATCAAAAGCATCTTTGACATTTTCCCAACGCTCGCTTTTATTTTTTCTGGTCTGCGTGGAGGTGTTAGTTTGCCTGATAATTATCTTTTCGTCAAAAGGGATGTCAAGCGAATGCGTCAACCCTTCTGCAAACTTTGCGCTTTGATTGTATCCTCTTTTCCGTTGGCGCGTGCGATGCAATGGCATGGGAACAATCAGGTCAAGCTCGCGATCTATTCCAGACTTCTTTAGTTCCAATCCAAAAATCTTACCAAGCCTTACGCCAATCTCCGGGTGGTTATTGTATTTCAACTGATGGAGTAAATGTTGAACCGTACCTGCTTTCCTGAATTTCAAAAATGCAACAGCAAATTTTAACGGCAATCGCGCAAGAAATTTTTCTTTGAGAGGATTCTCGCTCAAGAAATGATAGTCCGTTAATGGGAGATGGAAAAGACAATGGGTGCACAAAATTTCTTCTCCTTTCACAAGCCCTGAGGAACACCCCAGGCAATATTCGGGAAAGAACAATGAGGTGAAATCAGAAAGCAGGTTTAAGCGAGCCTTCTCATTTGATTTGATGGTGAACAAACTCATCTTTGTATCAAAAAATAATATGGGTTTAGTAAAGCAATTTAATGAATACCGCGG
>JAYVMP010000089.1:0-9076 GCA_043758895.1 Bacteroidota bacterium | reverse complement strand
CGTCCAGTCGTAGATGGTTGCCACCGGATCTGTTTCTGCCGAGCCTACAACTTTTCTGATCACGTAGCGAGTGGCCAGGCCAGAAAATTTCCCCGAAGGGTCAGGATATAAGGTATCCAATTCTGCTAAAATGGGTTTCAGGATTTGGGGAACACCTCCACCGCTCAGTGAAGACAATGTTGCAGCCGCTGGGCCGCACACCGTGACCACCAATGTGCTGGTGAATTTGCTCCGGTTAAAACCGGAATTAAAATACTGAGGGACAACACTTCCACCCCAGATGAAGCCGTCATTGTTGCCCCAAAAATTGGTTTTGAAGTCGATGACCAACCGCATGCAGGGGTCCATTCCAAACTTGGCGGCAGCCGAGGTGTTCACGGAAGGAAGTGCGGGGTTGAAAACGATTCCGTTGCTTTGTAAAATCGAGATCGGCACCGTGGTAATTACTTTATTGGCCTTGTATTGCTTGCCATTACTGTCGGTGATCACGATAGAGTCGGAGCCACTGTAGTCGATGCTTTTCACGACCGTATTCAATTGCACTTTGTTTACGATGGCGTTGAAGCGCGAGAGCAAAATGTCTTGCCATTGATTTATTTTTGCAATTAGGAGTTTAGAATCATGTTTTCTCAAGATCAACTCCTCTGCCAGGCCCAGCGCACCGATGCGATCGGATGAGGATCCATAAAAGTTGCCAGCTTGCGCATTGAGCAGGGCTTGCGCCCGGGCATTTACACTGGCCACACCGCTAATGGAGCCATCCGCACCAGCGTAAGAACTTAAACCGGAAACAAAACCTTCAACTGCTTTGAAGTCGCTGTCACTGCCCCAGTCGACAGCAGCCTTCGGCAAATTATTCAAGATGTATTGATTGGTCGATCCGCTCAAGTCAACCAGCGGCAAGTTGAGCGTGGTGATGAGTTGGGCCCAAACCGAATTAGATCCCATCACTAAATCGCCACCCAACTCAACCGGAAAATCTCCGATAGGCGGATAGTGATAATCGTACATAAATGCAGGAGAAGATTTGTCGGTTTGCGCATCCGAAGTTGAAAACGAACGAACGCGTCCACCCAAACTATTCCGTGCTTCCAGTATAACCACCTGAATACCCTGTGCATTAAGGATGTCGGCCGCATAAAGCCCGGCCGCCCCGGCACCGATAATGGCCACCGAGCCGTTGAACTTTACCAATGGTTCTGGGCTTTCTTTTTTGCAGGCCGAAAATAACTGCGGGGCGAGCAAACCTGCCGTAAGCCCCACACCGATCTGCTGTATCGCTTTTCTTCGTATCACGAGAATGATTCAACGCGAAAGATAGAAAATCCTGTCGGGGAACGAAAACCGTTCAACCCGGTTTCCCGGTGGTTAATCCGATCGTATTTAGGGTCTGCTGAAAAAGTAGATACAGGCAATAAGATGTGTTTCAGCTTCGCTTTCCAACAATTCCTAAAATCATTTGAAAACAGGCGCAGGGAAAATAAAGGGTCACCACAGAAAATCCTTGCACGGGGGACAACCAAGCCCTCATCACCTCACCCCCATCCTCTCTCCCCAAGAGCCCCAAGAGAGGGGTGACTGAACTTTTGAACTCTAAACATTGCTCGTTGAGTCTTTTTTGCGCCAGTAATAACGATAGCAATCATCTAATTTTTTCAGCTATGATCACTACAAGACTTTTTCAGCAGTCCCTATTTGGAACTCCTCTCAAAAAAATACCTTTTGGGATTTCCTGCGACCTTAACCATTCTGCTGTGTTGGCATTTTTGCCCGATCCTTCTGGGCTGGCAATCTTCTGTTTTTGGGATCGCTGCCCTGCTTCCCTTCGCTGGAACTCGCGATGATGGCAAATTATTAGTTTTGTGTAGCCTCAATAATTAATTTGCAATGTCGTTTCCTTAAGCTCCTCTGACATCCTCTCTTTTGGAGAGGAACGAGGCGAGGTGATCAAAAATGGCGTAAGGAAACGACATTGAATTAATTTGAGCAAAAATTATCTATGCAAGCCTCGCGTGAACCCGTCAAAGAAATAAAGAGAATCTGTGTTATCGGCCCGGAGTGCACCGGCAAAACCGATTTATCAAAATATTTGTCCGAACATTACCAAACCCCGTGGGTGGAGGAGTACGCGCGTGCTTACCTCAACAAGCTCGGGCGAGCCTATGATCAGGCTGACTTGTTGAAAATCGCCCACGGCCAACTGCGCATGGAGGACGAGTGGATTTACGAAGCCAACCGGGTGCTGATCTGCGACACCAACCTGATTGTAATCAAAATCTGGAGTGCGCACAAATACGGAAATTGTGACGGGGACATTCTTAAAAAAATAGCAGAAAGGAAATACGATCTTTACCTGCTCACGAATATTGATGTGCCGTGGGCCGATGACCCCCAACGCGAACACCCCAGCTTGCGTGCTCATTTTTGGAAAATTTTTAAAGATGAAGTGGCCAACACGAGCGTTCCCTTCGTTGAAATTTCCGGTGACCACGAAATCCGCAGGAAAAAGGCGATTGAGGCGATCGACAAAATCCTTGATGCCTGAAAATCAAAAATTGAATGAGTAACGCGCCATCGCCCTACGCTGTCCTTCAGCTTCGCGATTTCAGGTTGTTTATTTTATCGCGGTTGTGCATCACGCTGGCCGTAATGATACAGGCCGTGGTGGTGGGATGGCAAGTGTATGAGATCACGAAAGATCCGTTGTCGTTGGGATTGATTGGCCTGGCGGAGGCGATTCCGGCCATCGCTGTTTCTCTTTATGCCGGCCACTTGGCCGATACCATCGAGCGAAAAAAAATCATTCTGGTTTGCGTCATCACCCTGACTTTTTGTTCGGTGTCGTTGCTTTTTTTTACACTGAATATCGGTGCATTCCTTTTGCACCATGGCGCATTGGCCATCTATGTCGTCATTTTTGTGAGCGGCTTAGCGCGAGGATTTCTGTCGCCCGCCAATTTTTCTTTCATGCCACAATTGGTGGATCGTGAAATGTATCAAAACGCGATTACCTGGAACAGTACTGTTTGGGAAGGCGCAGCTGTGGCCGGCCCCATGATTGGAGGGTTGATCTATGGTTTCTTTGGGATTACCGCAGCCTACCTTGCCGATGCTGCACTGACGATCGCAGCCCTGGCGTGCTATTTCTTAATCCCGAATCGTGCGCTGCCACCTGTATCAGAAGAGCAAGGCATTTGGAAAAAGATTAAAACAGGAATCCGGTTTGTGTTCGGCAATCAAATTATTTTGGGGGCCATTACGCTCGATTTATTTGCTGTTCTTTTTGGAGGCGCGGTTGCCTTGCTGCCCATTTTTGCAGACGAGATTTTGCATGTCGGAAAAATCGGGTTGGGGTTTCTACGATCGGCACCCTCCATCGGGGCATTGGCGATGGCCGTTTACATCACGCACTACCCCATCAAAAAAAACATGGGCACAATTTTGCTGGGGTGTGTGGCCGGTTTTGGTTTTTGCATGATCGGCTTCGGCTTGGCCACCTCATTTTGGCTTTCGATGTTGCTGCTGATCTTGAGCGGGGCATTTGATTGTGTGAGTGTGATTGCCCGCAGCACCATGATCCACACGCTAACTCCTGAAAACATGAAAGGGCGCGTCTCCGCAGTCAACAGTATTTTCATCGGCTCTTCCAACGAGATCGGAGCGTTTGAGTCCGGAGTGGCCGCCAAACTTTTGGGCACGGTTACGTCCGTAATCTTTGGAGGCGCGATGACGCTGGCCGTAGTGGCTGTTACAAGCTGGAAGGCCACCAAATTGAGAAGATTAGACAGACTCGATTAAACCAGGTTAGTTATTAATGGGAGCAAAATATAGTAAGGTTTAAATACATTACCTTACGTCATGACCAAAAACAAACCCACTACAATAACCGCAGAGGGCGCGTTCGCAGAGATATCCTTTTTTTTACTTTGCGTGCCTTCGCGCCTCTGCGGTTTCAAAAGGCTTCGATCAAATCTATCCTTACCATTTCACTAAACTATTAATAAGGGCACGAAGGAAAACGAGGGGCACTCTTGGCAGGCTTATTCAATGATAAATTTGAAATGGACGTTATCAACCTTTAAAATATAAAGCCCCGGAGAAAGGCCGGCCGGGGAAAGGAAAGCTTTGAAAGTACCATCCGGGCCTGTGGTAAGCGTTGCGCCATTTACTTGGATGCCCTGCATATTGACAATTTGGATTTCGGTTGGCGTATTGGCCGGAAGCCCGTTGATCACCACGTTCAACAACTGGTTTTGAGTTAAGGGATTAGGATAGATGGATACCATCGGCTCAAGACTTAACACGTCCACCACGATGATTTCGGAAGCGGTGGCCTGGCCATCAAAATCTGTTTGCTGCAATTGATAATAATTCTTCCCGACCACTGGTTTGTAGTCGGTGAGCAAGTAGGCATGGGGTGCACTGGTGGTACCGTTGCCTTTCACCGTGCCGATAGAAGAAAAAGCGGTTCCAGTTTCCGAGCGGGATACGGTAAAGTAGTCGTTGTTCAATTCAGAGGCGGTATTCCATTGCAAGTCCACTCCGTATTTCTGTGCAGTGCCAATGAACGAGACGAGTTCGATAGGCAATGGGGTAGCCAAATTGGTGGAACCCACATAAAAACCATTCGACATTTGGGCGGCCGTGAGCCCCGACCTTTCAACGCGTGGATCAGAAGTGGACACCGTGGTGGCTGTTACGTTAGTCCCAATGACAGAACCAATGAGCATTGATCTCACATCATTTAAGGAAGCAACTGTACCCAGTCCAGTTCCTCCATACCGGATACCAAAGGTTGCCCCTGTGCCTCCGGTAAGGGTGCTGTTCCACACCGAATTGTTTCTTATGATAATGGTTGCAACGGGACTCGTATCTGCTATGCTAAGTCCCGTTGTTGTAGAGGCAGGATCAGTATGTGTCATGCTGATCGTTCCGGCACTTCCTCCTGTATTTGATTTTCCGAAGAAAAATGGACGGAAATTAGCAGATGTGCCCATGGGAATCAACCCATCTTGACTAGTTCCTACGGTTATTGCCGTTGCCGGAAACGAGCGTGTAAATGTACCCCCATACATCCAACCTGCTGATGAGAGCAAGGAATGCACTAAAGCCCCCGAAGTGGCGGATAAACTGGTAAGCGTAAAACCAGCAAGGTTTACAACCCCCGAAGTCATCGTAAAGATGTTGGTTACGGTGGTACTGCCGAACAGGGTAAGCTGAGGTGCCGTGGCAAATGTATTGTTCAGGGTAAGGTTGTAATAAGTGAAATCGCCAATGGTTTGGGCAACTGGCCCATTGTAGTTTACCGTTCCTGTGCCTTGGTTGAGTGTGCCATTGGTGGAGTTAAGGAATGCTCCGCCAACCTTCAGCAGGCCTGAGCCGGTGAAGGTGATCGTGGCACTAGTACCAACACCTATGGGTGCACTCTTTGTTATATCACCAGTGATCGTGGCCGTTCCATTATTAATAGTCAATACGTGTAACTGAAAAGCCCATCCGTTGGTGAAGTCCAAGCTTCCGCCTGTCAGCGTACCATTACCAACCGCCAATGTGTTAGTATAGCCTGGACCACCTGTGCTGCCTCGAGGAATAATGATAGCTCCGGAAACTGTCAACGTAAATCCCGAATTGATGCTGACCGTGCTATTGAACGTATTTCCTGATTCAAAAATGAGTGAATTGCACGCTGCATTCGCAGCTACCGTAACGGTAAATCCGCGGCCAATATTAACAATATCATTTACTCCAGGAAAGAGACCGGAACCTGCTACCGCCCCGCCAAAACTTGCTGTTGACCAAGTAGTATTCACCCCCCAATTTCCGCTGGCGATGGAGTAGTATTGTCTGCCGCTCACATTCAATATGCCAGTAGTGCCAGCAGTGAAATTAGTATTGGTTTTGTTCGTGGCTGCGGAGGATGTACTACCCCAAGAGCCTGCTACCTGCCCGGTCCCGTTATAAGTATAGGTTTGTGCTGTATGGGTTATAATAGCTCCGGGATTAATCACAATTGTGTTAGCTTGGGAAAGATTAGCAGCTACAAATGTGGCGATGCCAAATGTTTTGGTACTGCTTCCAGTGCCTGCCAATGTTAGATTATTAAAAGTGGTTGAACTACTTCCACCAATAGTTTGCGCTCCTCCGTTGAAGTTGATGGTACTGCCGGTATTGTTGAAAGTGGCTCCATTGTTGGTCCAGTTGCCTGCTACGTTGTGAGTGAGCGCCCCCGCGGTGAAGGTGGTGCCGGCCCCAAGGGTAACCGAGCCGCCAATGGTAAGTGCCGAAACAGGTGCAGCTGTGGCTGTGCCGCTCATTACAAAATTATTGTTGATCGTAGTAACAGTAGTTTGTATTGATAAATCTTTCGCACCGCTTCCGGATAGGATAAGGTTGTAATAGGTAAAATCGCCTACGATCTGGGCAGCTCCGTTGTAATTCACTGTACATCCAGTAGCTATATTAAGTGTACCAACGGAAGAATCTAAGAAAGCACCTCCCAAATTCAAAGTCCCCGCACCGTTGAAGGTAATAGTTGCACTACCAAAGCTCCCCACTTGGGTAACATCCCCACTGATGGTGGCAGTCCCTGTCAAGATTGTCATCACATGCCTTTGGCCACCCCCACCGTTGGTAAAGGCCAGGCTCCCCGCATTCAAGGTACCGGCACCCACATCGAATGTGTTCACATCAGGGTTTATGTTACTCGCCCTTGGTATGGTGATTGCCCCTGATACGTTCAAGGTGCTTCCTGAGCTAATGGTTACTACCGGGGAGAAGGAGACATTTGATTGATAGGATAAACTGCCACAAGCTGAATTTACATTCACTGTAATAGTAAAGCTACCGCCCCCAATGTTCACGGCATCACCCGCCACCGGAAAAGTGCCGATATTGGTGGCATTGGCATAGGTTACAGTTGACCAGGTTGAAGGTGAATTCCAATTGCCCGTTTGCCTGGAATAATAAAGGATATTGGAAACGTTCAAAATCCCCGTGGTGCCGGCCGTAAAATATGTGTTGTTCGGATTTGTGGCTGCCGAAGAGGTGCTTCCATAAGACCCTGGAAGTTGCCCATTTCCTCCGAGAGAAAGTGTCCTTGTGGTGTGTGTAGTAATCGTCCCCAAGTTGGCCACTACCCCAGTGCCAATCGAAAGACTGCTCGCAATGGTGGTGACCACGCCAAACGTTTTGGTACCGGAGCCGGCAAGTGAAAGGTTATTAAATGTAGCCGAACTACCGCTAATCGTTTGTGCAGCCCCGTTGAGTATAACAGTGGCCGTGGTGGGGGTGAACGTTGCGTTATTCGTCCAATTGCCACCCACGGAAATGTCAAATGTATTTGCCGCAAGAGTGCCGGATGAGATAGTAACATTGTTGGAGACGGTAATGGCTTGGGTTTGAACCTGGGCAGTAGCATTGGCACTGTTGACGGTCAGGTTGCCGATTGGATTCGTGGTATCAATTCCAATGGTACTTGAGGCATTGGTCGATGTATTTCCTACTTGCAAAGTTCCACCCGAAAAAGTTGAAGTTCCTGCATAATTAAAATAGCCAGCATTGGCTACAACCGTACCAGTATTCTGAATCACCAATGCTCCTCCAGTCATTGAAAACTGTGAAGCTCCAGAACTGAGGTCGAAAGGATAGTCAAACGTTGACCCAACTGTGTTGACGTTGCAAGTTCCATTTGACATGGTAAAATTTCCTGAGAATATCCCAAAAAAATCAGTCAACTCCCCGGCAACATTCAGTACTCCACCGGATATAAGAACAGTTCCTCCATTCAATAGTAAATAATTATTCGCAGAAGTACCTATATTTAAAGTTCCAGCTGTTACTTGAACCTGACCTGAAAAAGAGACGGCCGTATTGCTTCCTAAAATAGTCCCCCCATTGCACCAAAGCCGGGCAGTCGCTGCAAACGCAGGATCACTGGTGAAAGGAGTGATCGATGATGAAGCATTAGAGAGTTCAAACGTTCCATTTGTCAAGGTCAATCCTCCAGCCAGCATAGTGATCACACATTGCACATCTAAGATATTCGTTTGGCTTGTTCCCTTATTGATGGTGATGCCTCCCCCGAAAGCGGTTGAGGCAGCCGTTCCAGTGACCGTATTGGATGTGGCTCCCGTAAAAGTAACCAACCCTGTCCCTTGGCTGAACGTGCCATTGTTGATCATGTTGCCGCTGATCGTGATGGGGACGTTGTTAGCCGTATTGGTAAATATACCTGTGCTGCTGATGGTGAAATTTCCAAATGATTTTGTTGCTGAGTTTCCTGTATTAAACGTTAACGTGCCATCGATCTGAGTGGCACCTGTTACAGTCAGCGTTATGTTTTGGATAATGGCGTTGGCTGCTGCCGCAACTGACAAAGAACCAGCATTGATAATCCTCGATGTGCTGTTCCCCCGAATGGAGGCAGTGCCGTTCAGTGTAACTGCCCCGGCTACTGTCAAGGTTCTTGTATTGGTATTTAAATTTAGAATTCCGTTTAATGTCAATGAATTGCATGACTGATTTGTGGTAAGGTTGACAGTAGCGGTGTTCACAATGATTACATCGTCTGTTGCCGCAGGCACCGCACCTCCCACCCAAGTGGCTCCAGCATTCCAATTGCCACCGGCTATTGTGCTTGTTATAGTCGCCCCGAATGATAGGAGTTGGATACAGACAAGCGCAATTGTTAAGGCTATCCTTATATTAAAGGGGAAGATAGAGTTTTGGTTCATGGCATTTGACTTCATAAAAGAGCTAATCTTCAAAGGTAATTGGATTTTGGTAAAAGGCAATTATTTCATTATCAACAAACTAAATCCCATTTCACTAAGGGAGTGTAACCTAGAAGAGAAATTATTTCCGGCCATAATTCTGTACTGCTATTACCGGTTACTGAAATCCCTTCGGACCCTATAAATATCTTCGGTCATCAATCAGGGCAGACGCATCTAAAATTGTAAAAGTTTGATTCTAAAGAGGCAGGCCATTTTTGATTTTTCGAGTATGGCCACTCTATAAATTAAATCATCGATTTTGAGGTCATATGTCCACAAAAAAATTAGATGCGTCTGCCCTG
>JAYVMP010000088.1:0-14131 GCA_043758895.1 Bacteroidota bacterium | reverse complement strand
GCGGCTATCTACCTTTTCGAACTGTTAACCAAATAAGCCTCCCCGCTTTTCTCAGTTTCCCAGTCATGTGAGGATTGTCCTCATTTTGCAAATTTACTTGCCCCCAAATCCATAAATTTGCCTCTTACATTTAATTCATTTTCATGAGCACCTTCCGGTCGGTCTTTATGGTGGCTGTACTGTTTTCAGCTATCACCTTGCACGCACAAAATCAGGATTCTCTTCAACAGGTAATCTATCAGTCTGCGCTGAAAAAATTAAAACAAGGAAACTATGCTGAGGCATCGGCTCAATTTTCGCAGTTGATCACCACCAATTATTCAAATAGAGAAATTTATGTGAAGCGAGGCCTGGCTTCGTTTATGCTCAACGATTTTGATAAAGCGAAAGCTGATTTTGATGAGGCGGTTAAAGCACGGATCAACACAGCAGAATTATTTGAATACCGAGGGTTCACAAAATATAAATTGGAGGATTTTGCCGGGGCATCGGGTGACCTCGATAAAGCGGTTTCGATGGGGGCAACAGGAGCAGAAATTTTTGCCTCTCTCGGCAATACGAAATTTCGGTTGAACAATTATAAAGAGGCTATTGCCAATTATGATAAAGCATTAGCTACTGGAAAAAAGGATCCTATCCTTTTTAACAACCGGGGCAAAGCAAAGATGACGCTGAAAGATTTGGCAGGCGCTGAAATTGATTTTTCAGAGGCACTCGCCCTGAAACCTGATTACGACAAGGCCCTGGAAAATCGTGCTGAAGTGCGCTACCAACTGAAAGACTGGAAAGGGGCAGCCACAGATTTCGATAAAGTTATTTCTTCAGGCCGCAGCGACACCGATCTTTTTCAAAAATCGGGAACAGCAAAATTCAACCTGAACGATTACAAAAGTTCTTCCGATTTGCTGAATAAGGTAGTTGCCAAAGGGGTGAAGGATAAAGATGTTTTCAGGATGCTAGGCATTAGTTTAAGCAATGGTGGAGACTTTGCAGGGGCTTTCCATGCGCTGGCAGCAGCCGTCTCCATGGGGGTGAGCGACAAAGAAGTAGTTGAACAACTGGGTATTTGCCAATACAAAACCAAAGACTTTCCCGGGGCGATCGAATCGCTTGGCCGGGCGGTGGCGTTGGGTTCCAGCGGCAAAGAGATTTTTCTTTTCAAAGGAAATTCGGAGTACCAACAGAAGGATTTTGACAACGCGGTAAAGGATTTGGAGAAGGCCATTTCATTGGGCGCATCGGACTATGAGGCCTTCAAAAATCTTGGCGATAGCAAATTTTTAAAAAACGATTTTGCCGATGCCATTAAATATTACGACAAGGCCATTACTTTTCCTCAAGCCGATGCCGTGGCTTTTAATAATCGCGGCAAAGCAAAATCCACGTTGGGCGATCTGCAAGGTTCACTTGCTGATTTTGATAAAGCCATTTCCCTGAAGCCCGATTATAGTAAAGCAATTTTAAACCGAGGGACAGTGCGCTTCAATCTTGCCAATTATTCCGGTGCGGCCGAAGACCTCGACAAAGTGCGAGGCACGGAAGGCGAATCGGCAGAGCTCTTGCGGATGCTGGGGATTTCGAAATACAATTTGAAGGAACACGGTGCCGCCAAAGATTTTTTAGAGCGTGCCGCGAAAGCTGGAACAAAAGATGCCAAAGCCAATCTATACCTCGGCTACCTCCGCTTTGAGGCAAATGATTTTAAAGGATGCGTGGAAGCCTTGAATGTAGCCGAAGCAGGGGGAGAGAAAGAAATAGAGTTGTACGAAAAACGAGGCAAGTCGCTTTTCGAAACACAAGATTTTATCAATACCGTAATTGACCTGGAAAAGGTGGAGCAAAAAGGCCAACCCGATGTGCCCACACTTGAAGACCTCGGCATCGCTTACCTGCAACAACAAAAAAATAAGGAAGGCTTAACGTACTTAGAAAAAGCCATAGCAGCTGGAAGTAAAAATAAAAACGTTTACTTTCAAGTGGGCAATGGCCGCTTCAAAGAAAATAACTTTGCCGGAGCCGTTGAAGCGTATAACAAATCCATTGTGCTTGGTGCAAATGACGAGGTGATTTACAATAATCGCGGCAAGGCTAAATTAAATTCCAACCTGCCGAAAGAATCGCTGGCGGACTTTGACCAGGCGCTGAGAATAAAAGCAAACTATCCGCAAGCATTAAAAAATCGGGCAACTGCTAATGCCCGGTTGACGGACTGGCCCAAAGTAATCACCGACTTGGCCATCGTGATCGCCTCCAGCCAAGCGGGCACCGATGAATATGCCCTATCGGGAATCGCCAAATACAATTTAAAAAACTTTGCTGGTGCTATCGAAGATTTGACCAAGGCCATAAGCAGTGGCGCAAAAGATAAGGTAACTTTTGTAACACGGGGCAATTCTTATTTCGAAACTTCAGATTTTAAAAATGCACTTCTTGATTTTACGAAAGCCATCGAACTGGGCGAAACCTCAGCCGATGTTTATTTCAAACGCGGTTCATGCCACTTCAATGCGCAGGAGTACAAAAGTGCTTTCGCAGATTTGGACAAGGCCATCAATACCGGATACACCGAAGGCACAGCTTATGACATGCGGGGATTTTGCAAATTGGATAACAAAGATGCGGAAGGCGCAATAGCTGATTTTAATTCGGCAATAGAAAAGGCTCCGAAGCTTGCCGCTGCCTTTTATCACCGGGGTGATGCACGGTTTCGCAGCAACAATTACCTCGGTGCTTCACAAGATTATACGCAAGCGATAGCCCTCGGCCTGACCGACCCGGTGTTGTTCAACAATCGGGGAAAGGCCTATTTCAATCAGGACCAGTACGACCATGCCATTGAGGATTTTGGAACAGCCATTGCCAAAAAAGAAGACTACCTGCGCGCTTACGAAAATCGGGCAGACGCCTATTTGAAAACAAAAAAGTATGATTTGGCAGTCAAGGATTTGCGACAGGTGGAAAAGCTTACGGAAAAACCTGATGCCAATTTTTATCAAAAATTAGGCGAGTCCTATTTTGAACTTAAAAATTATCCCGTTGCCTTTGAGTATTTGGATAAGGCGGTAGTGGGTGGCAATAAAGACAAGGGCGTATTGTTTAAAAGAGGGAAATGTTCGTTGGAGCAGCAAGATTTTCAAGCGGCCCTTCGTGATTTTGACGATGCATTGAAAGCAGGCGAAAATACGCTTCCCCTATTTCTAGCGCGAGCTCGTGCTGCTATCGGGTTGGGAAATAAAAAAGCTGCGCTCGACAATTTAGCCAAGGCCATTGCCCTTGACCCCAACAATGCCGATGTGTATTTCAATAGTGCCATCATCAAAGAAGAGAACCAGGAATTTGAGCAAGCGATATTGGATTACGATCTGTCGATCAAACTCAATCCGAAAGACGCAGCTTCGTATGCCGGCCGTGCCAATTGCAAGGCCGAGCTTGAAGATTTCGGTGCCGCCATTGCCAACATGGACGATGCGATCGAACTGGATGAAAAAAATGCATCGTACTACAAGCAGCGCGGAAATTTCAATTACCAAATAAAAAATAAAGAAAAGGCATGCACTGATTGGGGCAAAGCCGTGGAGTTGGGCGACACGAAGGCAAAATTATCGATTCAGCAGTATTGCAAGTAATTAATCTTGCCACTGCCAAAACATTAATTTAGCCGATAAGCTCGCCTTCTTTTTTAGCCAAGAGAACGTAGTGGTTACGATCCTTTATCTTTTGAATTGAACTAGTCCTTTTCTTTGAACCTTTCCGGATTCTTTTCGCTCCTTTTGCTTTCTTTCCCTTTTTTTTTGCTTTCACCTTGCCGGGCGTGGCCGTGCTGCTTTTGTTCGGTCTCCCTTTCGCCTGCCCAAAGGAATTTTGCGTTAGCGAAACGGCAAAGATCATGATTAAAACCAAGGTCAATATTCTTTTCATTTTACCTGTTTGTTTTGTGTTTTACCTACTCTTTTTGGCTTTTCGGTATCCGCTTTTTTATGTGGTATTTTTAAATGTACTAAAATTATTTAAAACCAAGGACCATTCACTTTCATCACTAAAATCTTACATCCGTCAGCGAGGGGTCGTTTTGCTCGGTGAAGTGCTGCTTACTTGTTGGAGATTTGGTGAATCAAAAGAAAAAAATATGAAAAATCTATTGATTTCAATGGCCTTGGGGGTAAGCCTAAATGGTTTTTCGGAAAACGTGCTCACCGGAAAAGTCACGAACGTGATCGATGGCAACACTATCGAAATGACGACAAGCGACAATGAATTATATAAGATCATGTTGTTTGGTGTTGACAGCCCCGAACTAGGGCAGGAATTTGGCGCGAAGGCGAAAATATTTTTAAAAAAAATGATCTTTAACAAAAATGTGCACGTAACCCTTCAGGGCAAAGACCGATGGGGAAATCGCTTGGGAATTATTTTGATTGAAGGAACAACCGATCCGCGGTATGAGCTATTAGAAGCGGGATTAACCTGGACTGCGGAACGTAATCCAATTCCCGAACTAGAGTTAGTCAAGAATCAAGCCCGGGAGAAGGGCAAAGGCCTGTGGAAGGAGAAAGACCCAACACCTCCATGGATTTATAGAAGGCAGCAAACGCTCACGCAATTCAAGTCGAGCTAAAATAAACCACAAAACACATCGTTATACCCCAACTATGGAAAATTTAAAGTTGGGTTTTTTTGTTGGTCTGATGGGCATGTTGTTCCCTTTTTTATGTCATGGGCAAAGTAACTCATTGGGCGATCGCGGGCCGGCAACAGTAGAAGAGCAAAGCCAAGCTGTGCACAAACCACACACCACACGCAAGCAAAGATTATTGTTGCGAAGGCCGAATGTGAAACATACCGCACAGTATGAATTTTATGTGCGCATCGAAAAGGCAGCGAAAGCCAAACAACGCATGCTTCGGAAAATGGCAACGCCACAGTACGCTAACTTTGCTTATTTCGGACACAAGCACCCACCAAAAAAGCATTTGCCCTTTGCGATGCGGTATTGCAAAGAGTGCGGGATAAGGCACTGAACGTAGTGAACCTGGTGAACGTAGTTCAAGAGTAGCCCCATTTACCGGCAACGGGAATCCAGAATCAATTTTTTATCTTGTGCTTTGATGGACATCGCCCCCTACATCGAGCACACTAATCTTAGCCCAACACTTACAAGTAAAGATGTTGACCAGTTGGTAGTTGAGGCCAATCAATTTCATTTTCTTGGTGTCTGTGTTCCCCCTTTTTGGGTGAAGCGCGCACAACGCGAAATTGGGAATGAGAAAATCATATTGGTAACCGTGGCTGGTTTCCCGTTGGGTTATTCCATGACGGAAACGAAACTCGATGAGATCAAACGTGCCATCGACAATGGTGCTGACGAAATTGATGTGGTGTGGAATATCTCTTCCTTTAAAGCGGGAATCCCCTGGACTAAAATAGAAATTGCCAAGTGCAGTAGGTTGATGCATAATCAACAAAAAATTTTAAAAGTAATCGTTGAAACAGCTTATCTTTCTGATGGAGAAATTGCCGCAGCCTGTAAACTATGTGCGGATGCCGGAGTTGATTTCGTAAAAACATCCACCGGGTTTGCTCCTCATGGTGCAAAAGAAGAACACATCCGGTTAATGAGAGCTTCTTTACCTTCAACAGTGGGGATCAAAGCATCCGGTGGGATAAAAACAATGGAGCAGGCCATCCAGATGATTGATGCTGGCGCAACGCGCATCGGCACTTCATCGGGAATAAAAATTTTAGCATCACAGAACCCAAACCTAAAACCATGAACGACTTTTCGGCACTATTTCCAGAGGAAAAATCCATTCCCGCATCGGTAAAATTGCCAACCCATAATGAGCAGCGCGAATACCTCGTCAACGGGAAAATGCTCACCTGGCCTGGCGACATGAACCCCGTAGCCTGCCCCATCTTTGTGCGTGCGGGTACGGAATACAAACAAAAAATTATTGGAAGTACTCCACTGCTTACTTCCAAGGAAGCACTTCAGGCACTCGATGCTGCGGTGCGTGCCTACGATCTCGGTCATGGTGTTTGGCCAATGATGACGGTGGCAGATCGTATTCATCATGTGGAAATTTTTCTCGGCAAGATGAAAGAGAAGCGGCAGGAAGTAGTGAACCTGCTGATGTGGGAGATCGGCAAAACCCAAAAGGATTCTGAAAAGGAATTTGATCGCACCTGCGACTATATCCTAGACACCATTGGTGCTCTTAAAGACTTAGATCGAAAGTCTTCTAATTTTGTACAGGAGCAAGGGATCATGGGGCAAATCAGGCGAGTGCCACTGGGCATTGCACTTTGCATGGGTCCCTACAATTATCCGCTGAACGAAACCTTCAGCACTCTTTTTCCGGCATTGATCATGGGCAACACGGTGGTATTCAAACCAGCAAAATATGGCGTGTTATTGATTCGCCCACTATTGGAAGCATTCATGACGAGCTTCCCTGCTGGGGTAATCAATGTTATTTATGGCCGCGGGCGCGAAACGGTTGGGGCACTGATGGAGACCGGAAAAATTGATGTGTTTGCTTTTATCGGTACCAACAAGGGGGCAAACGAATTGAAGAAGGCCCATCCTAAATCGCACCGCTTAAAAGCGATTCTCGGCCTCGATGCAAAAAACCTTGCCATTATTTTACCCGATGCAGATCTTGACAATGCGGTGAGCGAATGTGTCCTTGGCTCACTCTCTTTCAATGGCCAACGATGCACGGCTATTAAAATCATTTTTGTTCATCAGCGCATCCAAGAGGAGTTCAATAAAAAATTCTGTGAAGCCGTTGCGAAGCTCAAACCAGGGATGCCCTGGGAACCGGGTGTTTCCCTTACCCCGTTGCCTGAGCTTGGCAAGACCGCGTACCTGAAGGCGTTGGTGGATGATGCGGTGGAACACGGTGCCAAAATTATTAACGCGCGTGGCGGAGAAATATTCCACACCTTATTTTACCCAGCCGTGCTCTACCCGGTGAACGACAAAATGAGAGTCTATTTTGAAGAGCAGTTTGGGCCGGTGGTTCCTATCCGTTCTTTTGAAGGAGAACAGGAGGTGATTGAGTACATTCTCAACTCCAACTTCGGACAGCAGCTGAGCATTTTCGGCAAAGACTCCAAAATGATCGGGCATTTGATCGATGCTTTTGCCAATCAGGTAGGGCGCATCAACATCAATGCACAATGCCAGCGAGGCCCGGACATGTTCCCATTCAATGGAAGAAAGGATTCGGCCGAAGGCACCCTGTCGGTAACGGATGCGTTGCGGGTTTTCTCGATCCGGTCTTTGGTAGCCACTAAAATCACAGAAGAAAATAAAAAAATACTTGGCAAAATTATCCGCAACCGTGAGTCGGCATTTTTAAGTACGGATTATATTTTTTGATCCAACTGAATTGACATGAAGCACCTGAATATCCTCATTTCAGGAAAAGTGCAGGGCGTTTTCTTTAGGGCTTCCACGAAAGAACGAGCGGATCAATTGGGATTGAAAGGTTTTGTGCGCAACGAACCCAATGGCGATGTGTACATGGAAGTGGAGGGAGAGCCGGACACTTAAAATTATTTTTGGAATGGGCTGCAAAGGGACCGGAACGGGCACGGGTAGGTTATTTTGATATACAAGAAGAGGCAGTGATGAATTTTACTGCTTTTGAAGTGAGCAGGTAATCAATCTTCGGCCACCTCAACATCTACCCGGATATTCTTTCTTGCAAAGGAACTGTTCTTGTCGTGGATCATGCGGCTGCCGCCCCAGCCCCTTACCGTTATCCGGCTTTCAGCAATGCCTTGGGCAATCAACCATTCGCGAATGGTTTCCGCCCGCGCTTGCGATAATTCTTTAGCTGAGCCAGATCCATTCACCACATCTTTCGTGATTCCAAAAAATTCTTTGCTTGGCCCCATGTAGATAATCTTTCCACGGCCACCGCCATTGGTGTGGCCATGCAAAATGATTTTCATATTCGGGTTATCGTTCATCATTTTTAGCAAACTGTTCAGTTGGTATTTGGAGTCGGGCAACATAATGGCCGCATCATTGAAAAAATAAACATTATACAGTGTGGAGATGTCGCCCTTCCGAATCTTTACCAGCCCGAAGTTGATCATGTAAAAATTACCTACTAACACTACATACGGCCTCAGGGTATCGCGCTCGGTTTCTTTGTAGTTGATTTCAAGCTGTTCCTTGCGATAACCAAATGTATTGTTAACCAAGGTGAGGTTTCCACTTTTCGTGCCAGGATTGGGGAGCGTGATATAGGTATTTCCTTTCGCTCGGGAAATGAGTTTTCCGCTCTCCCTATTCACTACTTCTACTTCCCCATCAATCACTTCATTGCTGGTGGAGTTATAGAGGCTTAAAAAGACAGGCGTGTTTTTTAAGGTCTGGGGCAGATAGACAGGAGCAGCAGACGGATTTTCAACCACCTCGGTAATCACGGGCTCAATCTTCTTTGCTTCAACGATAGAGGTTTCTTCGATTATGGGAACTGTTACTGTTTCCTTTTTTTGTTCTTGAATCCCGGCTTTAGCAGCGAGCGGGGTTTTTGAAGCCGTAACTTCTGTAACCGTGTGTACCCATGCGTCAGCAAAATCTTCTTCGTTTCTTATTTTACTGCATGCACTGACACATTCCTCAAGTGTAACAAACTGGTCGAAATAGACATACCAGTATTTGCGTGTAGCTTCAAATCCATAAGCCGTGCGATGGCCTTCTTTGTTCAATCTGGCCGCTAATCGGATGGCATAGTCCTCGTGGGAAGGTGAAAATGCGGCTACTACTAAGTAATTACCCTGCGGTAGATTCTTAGTTTCGGTGGAGGACTGAGCAAGGAGTTGAAGAGAGGTTACGAGAATTAGAAAAATGAAGATTGTTCTTGTCATGAAGCCATAGGGATTTTAAGGTTGAAATGTAAGTGTAAGCCCCTAATTTTCCAATTTATTAAAGCCTCTTCAAAACAGATACTTCAATCAAATTCAAATCACTCGTCAACTACTTCAACATCCACCCGTATATTTTTCCGCGCATGAACACTGTTTTTGTCGTGTATCATGCGGCTACCCCCCCAGCCCTTCACAGTTACTCCTTTATCGGAAACTCCATTTGTGATTAACCATTCGCGGATAACTTCGGCCCGTGCTACGGATAATTCCTTGGACGACCCGGAGCCCTGCACCACATCTTTGGTAATGGCGAAGAAGTCCTTGCTTGGCCCCATGTAAATAATTTTTCCCCGGCCGCTGCCATTGGTATGGCCATGCAAAATAATTTTGAGATTGGGGTTCTCCTTAAACATTTGCAGCAAACTGTTCAGCTGGAATTTCGAGTCAGGCAACATAATTGCTGCATCGTTATAAAAATAAACGTTGTACAACGTAGAGATATCCCCTTTGTGAATGCGCGACAGCCCAAAATTGAGCATATAAAAATTGCCCACCAGGTTCACATAAGCCCTTGCCGTGTCGGCTTCAGTATTTTTGTAATTGATCTCGAGTTGCTCTTTGCGAAACCCGAACACACTGGAAATCAAGCTGAGCTGTCCGCTCTTGGTTCCTGGGTTGGGAAGTGTAAGATAGGTATTGCCTTTTACTTTCGTAATTAACCTGGTTCGTTCGGTATCCACCACTTCGATGTCCCCATCAATTACCTGATTGTTGGTGGCATTGTAAAGACTTAAAAACACGGGTGTATTGTTTAAGGTTTGGGGCAAATAAACCGGCTTAGGGGTAGGGTTTTCCACTACTTCTGTTGCCGCTGGCTCTGGTTTTTTTTCCTCAATAGCTTTGGGCACTTCGACTTTCACCTCTCGAGTGGCAGTCGCATTTACTTCCGATGCAGGGTGGTTCACTTTTTGAACCGGCTCTTCCCTTTTTGCAACCACCGCACTGACTGACACCGAACCGTCTTTAATGATCCTTACCCATGCTTCACCAAACCCACCTTGCTTTCTGGCCTTAAGCATTTGGGCAATGGATTCATTGAACTCAGCATATTGATCGAGATAAACATAATAAAACTTGCGAACGGGATCCAAACCAAAGGAAGAGTGAAGCCCTCCCTGATTAATTTTGGAAGCGTATCGCTTGGCAAGGTCTTCCTGGGTATCATGAAATGCCGCAACAACTATGTAATATCCTTTTGAAAGAGGGTTGCTGGTAACTTGTTGTGGAATGGCCTGGATTGAAAAAAGAGTTAGGGCAACCGAGATTAAATTCCGGTAAATTTTTTTCATCTGTTAATATTTATTTTTTTTAAGGTCACATGGAATGTCCATACCTGATTATCATTCCTTTGGGTCTGCTTTGCTGATGGCCATTCATGTAAGGAAAGGTGTTGGTTCAGTCAAAATTATCGAAGTATTTTGAAACTATCCAAGCTTTTACCAATTTCTAACGCTGAAATCTGAAAAATTATCGTGTAATGAAATGGCTCTTTTCTTTTAAAAATCCCCACCCATAGCCAGTCAATTGCACCAAGGCAGAAGGAATAGACACGAAAGCGACCTGCGCTGACTTTGTTTTAAGGAAAGTCTCCATCCCTATCCCAAATAGGTAAAGCACGTACATGAATAGGATCAAACCACCTAATCGGGGACTTAAAATGGCGATAGGCAGTAGCACCACTAACCCCACCAAGAATAGCGCGGGGAACCAATGGACTAATCTCACTTCACCCGAATGGGCACGGCCGACCAAGACTCGACCTTTGCCAAAGTTGGAAACCTGATAAAAAAAAGCTTTGAATGTGGCGCGCCTCTGATGGTAAACAAATGCTTCCGGGATAAGCCCAACCCGCAGGCCCATTTTTTTCATTCTGATGCTCAACTCGATGTCTTCCGCAAAGCGGTCGAAGTGGAAGCCCCCGGTTAATTTAAAAGCTTCCCTGCGGATGCCCATGTTGAAGCTGCGCGGTTGAAAATTCTTTGATTTTCCCCCGCGTATTCCTCCCGTAGTCAATAGAGATGACATGGTGCAGGCCATCGCTTGCTGCAGTGGGGTGAAATTTTTGTGGCCACGATCAGGGCCGCCCCAAGCATCAAGGGGTGTCGTTCTCAAGTGTTTATCAATTGCCTCTAAATAATGCTCAGGAATTTGGCAGTCGCTGTCAAATACAATAAAATATTTCCCGTCCGCTTTTTCAAATCCAAAATTCCGGCTAGGGCCTGGACCTGAGTTAGGTTTGAAAAAATACCGGAGGCTCAATTGACCTTCATAGTTCTCAAAAACTTTTTGGCTGGTGATGGAAGAGCCATCTTCAATAAGTAAGACTTCAAAATCGCGAAAAGTTTGTTTCGTGAGGCTTTGCAGCAAATCGCTTAATTCGAGCGGACGATTGAATACAGGGATAATGATGGAATATTTTGGGGAAGCCATGTTAGCAAAATAGCAATTCAATAATTGTGTTTACTTTGATATTGTTTTTCCCCTCGTATTATATTATGTGGTGCATCCGGTCCACATCCAAGCAATGCCAAATCCCCCCTTCGCCATCCCGGATTAACGGGAGATAAGATTATATTTTACTGACATCCGACAAACTAAGTTAAAATGAAAAGGCGGAAGTATTTCTACTGACCGCCCTTTTTTTATGATGTTTAGGTTACCAAGCCAAAAGCCCACGCGGACATTAAAAATAACGGATGACAATTTCGGAGACATTGTAGATGCACCGAGTTTTTATTCAAGGCTTTCGGAGGTCTCGAGCGGATTCGAACCGCTGTAGGAGCTTTTGCAGAGCTCTGCCTAGCCACTCGGCCACGAGACCTTTAACAAAGCATTAAGCTCTGGGCAATGCTGATCAAATTTAGTGATTGATCGCCATTGCCCAACACCTAATGCTTTTTAATTATTCCGCTTTCGGGGCAGACTTTGCTGAAGACATCTTCTCTTTTAGAGCACTCAGCGCTTCCAGGTCACCCAACGTAGATTTCTCTGACTCCTGATTGATCTTATCGATACTCTTGCCTTTGCTTGGGGCAGCCTTTTTCTTTGGTGCGGCAACTGTTTTATCTTCTTCGGTTGACCACATTGCCTTCAAGCTCAGCGTAATGCGCCTGTCATCTTTTGAAAACTCCTGCACCTTGAAGTCGTAGCTCTCGCCCACTTCAGCTTTGGAATTATCTTCCTTTGCCAGGTTTTTCAATGAGCAGAAGCCTTCAATGCCGTAAGGCAACTCGATCACCACACCTTTATCGTTTTTACTGATGATCGTGCCCTTATGGGTTGAGCCAGCCGTGAAGATGGTTTCAAAAGTATCCCAAGGGTTTTCTTCGAGGTGTTTATGGCTCAAGGCCAACCTGCGGTTAACCGCATCCAATTCCAACACCTGCACTTCGATGGAATCGCCCACCTTGGTAAATTCAGAAGGGTGTTTTATTTTCTTCGTCCAGCTCAAATCTGAAACGTGCACCAATCCGTCAATGCCTTCTTCCAGTTCGATAAACAAACCGAAGTTGGTCAAGTTGCGGACAATGCCTTTGTGGCGCGTGCCCACGGCATACTTCGCCAGCACATCCTGGCGAGTCCAAGGATCTTCGGTGAGTTGCTTGATGCCCAAGCTCATCTTGCGGTCATTGCGGTCGATGGTAAGCACAACGGCATGGAGTTCGTCATTTACCTTGATAAAGTCTTGTGGATTGCGCAAATGTTGTGACCAGCTCATTTCTGAAACGTGGATCAATCCCTCTACGCCCGGCTGCAACTCGAGGAACGCCCCATAATCGGCCACGTTTACGATCCGGCCTTTTACTTTAGAACCAATAATGATCTCAGCAGCCAACGAATCCCAAGGATGAGGCGTGAGCTGTTTCATGCCCAGCGAAATCCTTCTCTTATCTTCATCAAAATCAAGTACCACCACTTTCACCACTTGATCTAATTTCAATAATTCATCCGGATGGTTGATGCGGCCCCATGAAATGTCCGTGATGTGCAGCAATCCGTCAACACCGCCCAAGTCGATGAACACACCGAAGTTGGTCATGTTTTTAATTACGCCTTCCAGCACCTGGCCTTTTTCAAGGTTGGTAAGAATGGCCGCTTTTTGTTGTTCCAAATCTTTTTCAATCAGCACTTTATGCGACACCACCACGTTGTCATTGGTGTAGTTGATCTTCACCACTTTAACCTCAATATTTTTGTTGACATAAATATCAAAATCGCGGATCGGTTTCACGTCAATTTGTGAACCGGGCAAGAAAGCCTCGATGCCAAACACATCTACGATCAAACCACCTTTGGTCCTGCGTTTCACAAAACCTTCAATCACCTGATCTTTGTCCAAGGCCGTTTGAACATACTCCCAGCCTTTTACCAATTTTGCTTTTCTGCGCGACAGCACTAATTGACCCATCAGGTTTTCGCGCTCTTCAATAAAGAGGTCAACGATATCACCAATCTTCAGGTTGGTCATGTCTTTGAATTCAGCCAAGGGCACGAGGCCATCGGACTTGAACCCGATGTTTAAAATCACATCGCGGTCGTTGATCCCCACCACGGTTCCTTTCACCACTTCGCTTTCGCTTACAGAAGCAATCGTGCCTCCATAAATCTTGTCCATTTCCTGGCGGTCTTTAACCGAATAGCCTTCGCCAAAACCTTTGCGGTCAAAGGCTTCCCAATCGAAATTTTCGATGGAAACATTGGAGGTCGTGGCTTTGCGGGCCGTTACATCTTTGATCATGCGGCTGATGCCTTCTTCTTCTTCCCTTTTCTTGGCTGCCTTGAAGGCGGCCAAATCATCCTGTTCGAGTTCGGCCTCTGCGGTTTTTACGTCCACATCAGCTTCTGCGCCTTTTACTGCGAGTGCCTTTTTAGGCGCATCCGACTTTTTTTCCAATTTGTCGATGTTGGTCTTTTGAACTTTTGCCATATTAAAATACCCTTTGGTTACATGGTGCAGTCAGGGCCAACGCTGCAACAATTTTGTTTAAACATAGCCGTTTCCATCACAAAACAGCCCCGCTGGTTTCAGCAGGGCTGCAAAGGTAGAGAAAAGATTGGAAAGTTTGGCTGAAATTGACCACCCGTTCCAGGGCTGACGCATCTAAATTTTAAGCACGGTTTCAAGATATTCAATGTCCCAGCCGGCTTTTAGGCGTTTACCTTTAATTCCTTGTTTAGTGGAGGT
>JAYVMP010000087.1:0-22784 GCA_043758895.1 Bacteroidota bacterium | reverse complement strand
TCCCAATCCTTTTCTTTCGTTTCATAAAATCTCGCACTTGAGTATTTATAATCAGCTTATATTTTATCCCTCATTCATTCCCAACCGTCACTCCTGTTATCCTAGCTCATCTCGTTTGTTGGTGAAGAACACCAACAAAGGCGAGGGTTATTCCCGAGTTTGCTGCTGGTGTTTGGTTCATTCGAACTAGGCAAAAGTCGCTTCCCGCATTTCTTGCCATCAAGGTAGAGCCATTGAAAGTGATCCCATTAGCATTTTGCTCCTGCAGTCGGTCGCAGACGGGACTCCAAGCTTGGAACGTAAACTTCCACTTTGAAACATCTTGCTGTAAAGGACTTGTATCAAAACAGTGATTTGCGGTAAGCAAGTACGGAATATTGAGATTACATGTATTATTGATTAACGCGCCACTACACAAGGCAGCACTGTTGGCATCCAATATTATAGTGACAGAATTCCGCTCATTCTCCCATCCATTGCCAAGGGGGCATATCACGTTGATGTTGCATGGTGATGATTGTCCAAAATTTGCTACCTCTGTTCTGTAAATGCTCTTGTAACCATATGCCACACTAGAAATGTGCAACTTGATTTCTTTCTTTTTTCCAACAGGGGTTTTAAAATCCACGGTCAGTCTTTCCCCTTTGTACACCCAAGTACCCCAAAAATTATTTTCATTGTTTTCTACCTCAGTTACTGGGCCTGTGATCATCTCTCCCTTTTCGCTGTACACCCAAAGCTCTGTTCCTTTGGGCAGATAAAACTGATCGAAATTGGCACTGATGGATTTTGCACCGCTGGCCACGAGTGTAAATTTTCCATGCGCATATCCATTGTAATTTTAGATTCAAATATATTTTTTAGTAACCTATCATCCTCATCAGAAATTGTTTTACTGTCATAACAATCGTTCGATAAAAAAAGTATTTACTGGCTTGTAGGAGTTTCTCCTATTTATTTTTAAAGTTTGGCATTCGTTTGGCATTAGTAAAACACTTTTATTTTCTTCCTATTACAAAGTTTACGGAAAGAGCTTTTCAAAAACAACAACTATGCGGCTAATCACCTTTTTGTTCGGTAGGCTGCACACCTGAGCCTAAGCCCGCGGTGTGCGGGTGCAAAGGGGATAAAACGGCCGACATCAACGGCACATTTGCCGTAAGCGTGGCCTCGCGCGGCAAGAACATCTTCTTCAGCATCGAAAAAGGGTTCTTGACCTCGTGCGATTCGACAATGAACTACACGGATGGGCAGATATTCCACCTCACCGGCACGGTGCGCCTGCACCAGGCAATTGTTTGACTCTATCAAGCTCGATCCTCCGTTGAAAGGTGGCTACCTGCAGGCTGCAAGCTTGGTGCCGTACAACGACCTGCAAGTGAACCAGCCCATTTCGTGGGGCGATTTCATCATCACGATCGTAAGGTCAGAAGATTATGGTTATGATAAGGGGTTTGGTTTCATTTTGCTAAAAGTTTCCAATGGATTTAAACTGCAACAGCCTTATTTACCGACATCTGGCTTTAAAGTTTGTAGATCACCAAGCGATGCGTTCAAATTTGTTTGTTTATACCTCTACCAGTTAACAGCTCTACCTAATGACCTGCCTGATGTGACTGAACAACAGATCTATTATATGAAGTTGCCATGAGGGCGCGTGCATTGTTGCTGGTTTTGTTCTTGGCTGCGTTGCAGTTTACTTTTGATAGTTTTTGTCGAAGAACGTGAGGTACTCATCTAATGATTTAGTTCGGTAGAAGATCTGAAAATTGTCCTTGGAGATTACAAAATTATAGAATTTGTAGTTGGAAAATGGTTTGGCCGTATTCACTTGGGCGAGAAATTTGTAATAATAGCCCATCACCGTTTCTTTATCGGCAAACTCCACGCACATCGTCAGGGTCTTATCATCAAGCCCAAGATTGCTGGTGGTGAGTTTCAATTTTTTAAATGCTGAGGTATTAAATTTCTCCAGGGCATCCACCACCGGGTTGGTGATGCGATCGGCAGAATTATAAATGACCACGAAAAAATGAGGGCCATTGAGATTCTTTTCAAACTGGATTCCTTTCGCTTTTTCAAGTTTATCCAAAAACGATTTGGACGAGGCCAACAACTGCTCGGCATAATTCTTCAGCAGATCTTTGGGGTATTTTTTGATAAACTCGCCCAACTCATATTGATAATGGGTTACCTCGTCCGTTCGACCCATGATGATAATTTTTAATAGCTCCAATTGGGGAGTGAACGAGGTTTCGCCAGCGGCCAGTGCATCGGTCACTTTTTCCATGGCCGGCTTCAAATTATTTTGTTGGTAGTATCCGTAGGCCTCCTTGTACATCATCTTTTGTTTTTCGGCCAGCACACTGATTTCCTTTAGGTAATCCGGGTTGATCAGGATCCGGGCAAAAGTTGAATTGGGGAATTCGCTTTGTAGCCGCTGTGCGTAACGCTCCGCCAGGCCATCCCTTTTTTCTTTGTGGATCAAATAAAGTTTATAAAGCACTTCTGGCTTGCGTTCAGACTGTGGAAAGCGGGACAGCAATTTTTCATACGATTTGGCTGCATTATCCTTTTCATTCAGTTTGAAATAATAGAGATCACCGAGATGGAAATAGGCATCCTCTATTTTGGCAAGCGCTTCCATTTTTTGATCTTCTTTGTAAGGAAGTTGTGTCATCAGCTGGACTAACGGGTCCACTTTCACTTCTTTTTTCTGTTCGGGTTTATCTTCCTTTTTGGGCAATATTTTTCCGGATGGTTGCTGCGCTATTGATGGAGCTTGGTCGTTGATGGAACTGGCCCGGCTGGACCTTCTCCAATTGTCTTCAAGGGATACGGTACCCCAAATGCGTTGAAATTCGTTTTGACCGTTGGCCACTAGATCGGAGCTGGCAAAATACCAATTGCCATTGTTGGTATCATCGGTCGGTGTGGTATTGAATGAGCTGCTTGGCGCAGTGCCATTGTCGGAAGCACTGGGCTTTTTCCTTTTCTTTTTCGAGGAGACCACTTTCTTGTCATTGATCAGATTGACCGAGTCAAGCCGGTGGCGCAATGCTGCTGTATCGAGTGAAGCGAGGAAAAGCAAACTGTCATTGAGGGCGATGGTTTCGGTATATTTTACAAATTCTCCCAAAATAACCTGGCGCTTTTTAATGGCTTCCAAATCTTCAAAATCTTTGGGAAGCGCGCCCACGGCACTGTCGTAATATTGTTTGGCGTGTTTATACCTTTTGAGCGAATCAAAATTAATTTGACCGATGCGCAAGAAGGCCATGCCTTGCACGCGCCTGTTCTTGCCGGCATGGGCGGCCAGTTTATATTCCCTGATTGCTTCCCGCAAGAGGTTTTGTTTTTTCTCAAATTCCCCCAGTTCAAAATAAATCTTGTCCTTGAACTCCCTATTCTTGGTGTCCTTTAGCAGCTTATCGAACTGCTTGTGCACCAGCTTCACATCGCGCTTGTTTTCTAATTGGGCCACTTGCGCCATGTTGAGGCGGGCGTAAAAATCAATTTCATAATCGGGATTGGTGGCCAAACATTTTTTATAAAAGATATAGGCCTCAGAGTTAAAATTCAGTTTTTGGTAAACCTGCCCGATAATAAAATAAATCCGCCCCCTTCGATCACTCCGGGTCAATAGCGAATCGACCTTTGAAAGGTTATTCACCATGTTGTTGTAATCGTTTCGTATTTGAAAATAGCTAGCCTTTTCCAGGTATAATTTTTTTTGGTTATGGCGGCTGAGTTTTTCTTTTTCCAAAAAATGAAAGGCTTCTTCAGCCCGGTCGTAATCGCCCATTTCTTTGAAGGTGCGCACCAGGTTAAGCAACGCAGTGTGCCGCAGGTTAAGGTCCTGGCTTTTGGTGTTCACGTATTTGAAGGTGAGAATAGCATTTTGAAAATCGCAAGAATAAAGTCGGGCCAGGCCAACCATTAAATAACTGTCATCCACCCAGCGACTGTTGGGATGGTATTGAATGGACTTGGAAGCCATCTTAATGATCTCCTCAGTATTTTTTTTGTAAGTTTTCGCCAGCACCGTGTCGAGTCGTGGGTACAGTAGCAAGACTTTGTTGTGGTCGTCATCCAGGCTCTTCAAAATCAAACCCTCCACTTCTTTGGCTCCTTCTTTGGCATAGAAATAGGCATTGTAATGGGCTGTTAGATTGTGAAAAAAATTGCTCGTGACATTATTTTGCTCAACGGAGCATCCGGCCAACAGGATCAGCGAAACGAAGATGTGGAAAGCGGTGTAGGGGCGAAGAAACTTCACATTCAAATATCGGGTAATTATTTTTAACGATCAGGGAAGAAAAGTATTGTCATGGTGGATTTTGGCCAATCCATCTATCCTTTTGACTTTGAACTGAAGCAGGATGCGATTAATATGCCTAACTTGGCCAAAATTTTTAGCGTGAAACCTAAGAAAACAATTTCAGACCGGCTCACCACGCGGTATCAGTTAGTGGTGCGCAATGAAGAGAACCTGGCAGAAAAGAGCACCGTTTCGTTTACCTATGCCAAGCTCCTCGTTATTTCGTCAGTGGTCTTTTTACTTATTTTTATCTCCAGTCTTTTTTTGTCGAAGACTCTATTGGCCAAATGGTTTGATCCCAAGTACGAGCAGGCTGCCCATAAGAAACAGTTGATCCGCTTGGCCCAACGCCTCGATTCGCTCGCTGTTGAAGAGGACCGCAAAGAAAAATTTATCCAGAATTTTCAACGCATCCTTCAAGGGGATACCTCGAATGGTTTTGTTGATCCGGCCAACGCCTTAAAAGCAGAAACGGGTTCTGTAAAAAGTATTGGCACGATGAAACTTGCCCCGGCCGACTCTCAATTCAGAAAGGAATTTGAACAATCGCAATATTCTTTTGTGTCGCTGAAAAGCAAGTACCGCGAACTGCAAGAGGTTTTTTTCTTCACGCCCATTACCGGCTTTATCAGCGATAAGTACGATAGCAAAAAAGGACACTATGGGGTGGACGTTGTGGCCAAGACGAACGAGCCTGTGAAATGTGTGGCAGACGGCACGGTGGTAATGGCGAGTTGGACACAAGATGCAGGATATGTGATCGCAGTGCAACACCAGGGCAGTCTGATAAGTGTCTATAAGCACAATGCAGGATTATTGAAAAAAGTTGGTAGTTTTGTGAACGCAGGCGACATCATCTCTATAGTTGGCAACAGTGGGGAAATGACCGATGGCCCTCATCTTCATTTTGAAATGTGGTACAACGGCAACTCACTTAATCCGGAAGAATTTGTAACTTTTTAAACTTCAACTAAGTAGCCATGTTAACATCCAAAGAACAGAAACGCGCGGCCGATGAGATCAGCAACAGCAGCAATGTGATAGGCAAAGGTACCGTCCTTGAGGGGAATATTGAAACCTACGGAAACATCCGTATCGAGGGGCGCATCAATGGAAACATCAAATCCAAATCCAAGATTGCACTAGGCACCGGCAGCCATGTGGAAGGCAACGTCACCGCACAAAATGCCGACATTGAAGGCGAAGTGAAAGGCAAAGTAGATGTTACCGAACTTTTGGTGCTCAAATCCTCGGCCGTGGTGCATGGTGATATCATCACGGGCAAACTTGTGGTAGAACCCGGGGCTATGTTCAACGGCACTTGCAAAATGGGCATGGTGAAAGACATCAAGCTGGCCGACAACGGAAATGGAATGAGGCCTCAGCACCAGGAAGCACGGATGAATTAATTCGGTTTTGAGTTTCACTTGAAAGAAGAAAAGCCTCCCAATAATTTTTTAAAATATTCCGGCCTTGGTATTCAATTGCTTTTAGGGATTGGGGTTTGCGCCTGGGTTGGATTGAAGATCGATAACCGTTTGGGTTTAGAGTTCCCTGTTTTTTTGTTGACATTGGTTCTTTTGTCATTTGCGGGAATGATGTACAAACTTTACCGCTCCCTTAATGAATAGAAACACAGTTGTCTTTACGGCAACGCTTTTGGCGATGGCCGTGGCAGCAGGATGGGTGTCGAGGCAATTGGCCGATCCCTCTTTTCTGGTTTTGATTTTGTCCGCGCTTGCCGTTGCTACCTGGTTGGTCTATTGGTTTATCCAAAAAACCAGACCGGGGGATTTTATCAAAAACTACCTGCTCACCATTGTTTTGAAACTCCTTGCCGGGGGCATTTTTATTTTCATCCTGTTGTATGCGGATAGACCCGGAGCCGATGCCAACGCTATCCTTTTTATGGCCGCCTATTTTTTGTTTACCGGGTTGGAGGTAGGGTTTCTTTACAGGAAGCTCAAGTAAGTTTCTGTTAGAGTGAAATTTGATGTTCGTCATTTGAGAGACAAGGAAAAGTCAACATCCAATGTCGTTTCCTTAAGCTCCTCTGACATCCTCTCTTGCGGAGAGGAACGAGGTGAGGTCATCAAAAAGGGCTTTAAGGAAACGACATTGAGTCAACATCCCAAAAAATTCCACAATCATTTTTTTGGCAAAGGATAATTTCTACTTTTGCAGTCGTATAAAAAGCGATCCTCCAAAAACGTGATGAAAAAGCCATTTCTTAATGTAAATTCGGTCTTTTTAACCTTCCTCTTTTCAGCTTTACTCGGTTTTTCAAATTTAGTGGTGGCCTACGGGGGCGCTGAAGAAGGTGGACATGAAAAATTCAATGCCAACGAGGTAATCATTGAGCACGTGCTGGACGATCACCAATGGCATTTTGCGGATCATTTGGTGCTTTCTTTACCCATCATTATCTATTCTTCCGAAAGAGGCCTTGCCATTTTCTCTTCGTCTCATTTCTTCGATGAACACCACAATAAAGTAGAATACAACGGCTACAAACTTGAGGGCAGAAACATTTTTTTGACGGGCTCAGGTGAAAAGGCTTTGGACTTGTCCATCACCAAAAATGTGGCCATGCTTTTTATCAATGCCGCATTACTGCTCATCGTTTTTCTTTCGGTCGCCAAAAGTTATAAAAATAACTTGGGCAAAGCTCCAAAAGGGCTTCAATCCTTTATCGAACCGATCGTGGTTTTTGTGCGCGATGAAATTGTAAAACCGAATATCGGCCATCATTACGAAAAATATTTGCCTTATCTCTTAACTCTTTTTTTCTTCGTGCTGTTTGGGAATCTGCTCGGCTTACTCCCTGGCTCTGGCAATTTGACGGGAAACATTGCCGTCACGTTAACATTAGCTGTTCTCACTTTCTTGATTACCAACCTGAGCGGAAAAAAAAATTATTGGTCGCATATTTTTTGGACACCTGGCGTTCCTCTTCTATTAAGGCCGCTCATCTTACCCGTAGAGCTTATCGGGATTTTTACTAAGCCATTTGCACTCACCATCCGTTTGTTTGTGGCCATCACAGCTGGTCACATTGTGATATTGAGTTTGATTTGCCTCGCTTTCATTTTTGAAAGTTACCTAGTTGGGGTTGGTGCCTCGTTTGTGGTATTGTTTATTAATTTAATTGAGCTGTTGGTAGCCGGTATTCAAGCGTATGTGTTCACGTTGTTCACTTCGCTTTACATTGGCATGGCCACTGCGGAAAATCATCATTAAAAAGTTTTTTTGTTTCACTTAACCAATAAATTCTATGTTGTTCTCATTAATTCTTGACATCAGCTACGCCATCATGGGTGCTGGCATTGGCGCTGGTCTCGCTGCAATTGGCGCGGGTATCGGTGTAGGCCGCATTGGTGGTTCTGCGATGGAAGCGATTGCCCGTCAGCCGGAAGCATCCGGCAAGATTCAAGGTGCCATGCTTGTCATCGCTGCCTTAGTAGAGGTTGCTGCGCTGTTTGCATTAGTGATTTGCCTCTTGATTTCATTCAAAGGCTAAATCAAAAAAAAGAACTTGCTTTGACGATGGGTCTGGCGAGTTCTTTTCTTAACTGAACAGTTGATGTTTTATTTGGTTAGCTACTAATAAAAAATTATGGATTTATTGACCCCCGGCACAGGCCTCATCATTTGGCAACTGATCATTTTCATTGGCTTATTCATCCTTTTGGCCAAGTTTGCCTGGAAGCCCATCCTTTCTTCATTGAAAGAACGCGAAGAGTCTATACAAACGGCCTTGGATCAAGCCGAAAAAGCAAAGATCGAAATGGCCTCATTGAAATCCGACAACGAGAAATTGTTGAAAGAAGCCCGTGAAGAACGCGACAAAATTTTACGCGATGCCCGTACAGCAAGCAACCACATCCAAGAAGAGGCGCAAGCCTCCGCAAAGAAGATAGGCGATAAAATGATTGAGGATGCAAAATCAATAATCAACACCGAGAAACAAGCAGCGTTGCGCGATGTGAAAGCACAAGTAGCCATGTTTTCGTTGGAGATTGCAGAGAAGCTGATCAAGAAAAATCTCACTGACGACAAATCGCAAAGGGAATTGACCGAATCACTAATTAAAGACCTCAAGCTGAACTAACCCATGGCCAATTCGCGTGTAGCTTCAAGGTATGTAAAATCACTGCTGAGTTTGGCCGTAGAACAAAATGTGTTGGAGGTGGTGCATGGTGATATGCAGCTGTTTGATCAGGTATGTCGTACCAATCGCCAGTTTTTGAACATGCTGAAAAGCCCGATCATCAAGCATGAAAAAAAGAAGGATATACTTGAAGCCCTTTTCAAAGGAAAAGTAATTCCGCTTACGCTATCGATCATCGAAATCCTCACCAGAAAAAACCGTGAGCCGCTATTGCCAGCCATTGCACACGGGTTTCACATTGCTTATAACGAATACAAGGGCATTGAAAAAGCAACGGTGACAACAACTATTGCCGTTGATGCAAAGCTGAAGGGCGAGATTGAGGCCATCGTAAAAAAACTGAGTGCCCGTAAGCAAGTGGAACTGATAGAAAAAGTTGACAAAGATCTGATCGGTGGCTTTATTTTGAACGTAGGCGACCGCCAGATCGATGCTTCAGTAAAAAGTAAATTGAAAATACTGAAAGTGAAATTCGGTGAAAACCCATACGTGAAAGAATTTTGAAACACGGCACCCCCTCTCCAAAAGAGAAAGTGGACAGCTTAGGCAATATTGAATTTTTAAATATTTGAATTAATAGTTATGGCAGAAATCAGACCCGAAGAAATATCCGCAATACTCCGTGAACAGCTCTCACAATCACGCACCGATGCTGAATTGGAAGAGGTTGGCACTGTGCTTACCGTTGGCGATGGTGTTGCACGCATCTATGGACTTACTAAGGCGCAAGCGGGTGAGTTGATCCAGTTTGAGAACGGATTGAAAGCACTTGTGCTTAACCTCGAAGAAGATAATGTAGGAGCTGTGCTTTTGGGCGAATCAAGAGAGATCAAAGAAGGGGACACGGTAAAACGCACACGCCAGATTGGTTCCGTTCAAGTCGGTGAAGGTTTGCTTGGCCGCGTGGTGAACACATTGGCGGAGCCGATCGATGGCAAAGGACCGATTGCCGGAACACTTTATGAAATGCCGCTTGAGCGAAAAGCCCCGGGTGTAATTTTCCGTCAGCCGGTAAACGAACCATTGCAGACTGGTATCAAAGCGATTGATGCCATGATCCCTATTGGTCGTGGTCAGCGAGAGCTAATCATTGGTGACCGGCAAACGGGAAAGACGGCAGTAGCCATTGATACCATCATTAACCAAAGGGAATTTTTTGAAGCGGGGAAACCCGTCTTTTGTATTTATGTTGCGATAGGACAAAAGGCATCAACGGTAGCGAGTGTTGCCTCTACTTTGGAGAAAGCCGGTGCAATGCCCTACACTGTTATTGTTTGTGCCTCCGCGTCCGATCCTGCACCAATGCAATTTTTTGCCCCATTCACGGGAGCGTCCATTGGTGAATTCTTCCGCGATACGGGCAGGCCCGCGCTGGTTATTTACGATGACTTGTCAAAGCAAGCAGTTGCTTACCGCGAAGTGTCTTTGCTATTGAGAAGGCCTCCTGGCCGTGAAGCTTATCCGGGTGATGTGTTTTATTTGCACTCACGTTTGTTGGAAAGAGCTGCGAAAATCATCAACAATAATGAGATCGCCAGCAAGATGAATGACCTTCCGCCAAGCATTAAAAGTTTGGTAAAAGGCGGTGGCTCCTTGACCGCTCTTCCTATTATCGAAACCCAGGCGAATGACGTATCGGCTTATATCCCCACGAATGTGATCTCGATTACGGACGGTCAGATATTTTTGGAAACCAACTTGTTCAACTCGGGCATTCGACCTGCGATCAACGTTGGTATTTCAGTATCACGTGTGGGTGGTTCAGCCCAGATCAAATCGATGAAGAAGGTGGCTGGCACATTGAAGTTGGATCAAGCACAGTTCCGCGAATTGGAAGCCTTCTCTAAATTCGGTTCCGACCTTGATGCTGCTACAAAATTGACCATCGAGCGCGGTCGCAGAAATACGGAGGTGTTGAAACAACCTCAGTATGCACCGGTCCCTGTTGAAGAACAGGTAGCCATGATCTTGTCATCAACCCGAGGTTATATCGACCGTGTGCCGGTGAATAAAGTAAAAGAATTTGAAAATGAATTCATTGGTCTATTGAGAGCACAAAGCAAACAGGTATTGGATAATTTCCGGGTTGGAAAATTTGAAGATGCTGATGTAGAGGTGGTAAAGAAAGTGGCAATGGAGTTAGCTTCTAAATATTAATTCGTTGATTCGTTAATTCGTTGATGAACGAATTAACGAATTAATGATTCAACGAATCAACTAATTGAAATGGCCAGTTTAAAAGAAGTAAAGAGCAGGATTTCTTCGGTGATGTCCACACAACAGATAACCAAAGCCATGAAAATGGTGGCGGCAGCTAAGTTGCGCAAATCGCAGGAGCGCATCATTCAAATGAGGCCTTTTGCAAAAAAGATGAACAGTCTTTTGCAAAACCTTTCCGCTGCTCAGCGCGGTGGGCAGGGCTGGTACAGTATAGTGCGTGAGCAAAAAAAAGTATTGATCGTTGCCATTAGTTCTGACCGTGGCCTTTGCGGATCGTTTAACAGCTCTGTTTTCAAAGCTACCCTTAAGTTGATTGAAGAAAAGTACTCTACCCAGCATCAGCGGAAGAATCTGACGATACTTCCCATCGGGAAAAAGTCAGCGGAGTTTTTTGCGAAAAAGAATTTTCCGGTGATCAATACATTTACGACTATTTTTCAAGACCTGTCTTTCGAAAATGTTTCTGCGGTCGGACAATTTTTGATGGATCAATTCCGGCAAGGTGAATTTGATAAAATTGAAATCGTTTTTAATGAATTTAAAAATGTAGCCACACAACTGCTTCGTGCAGAGCAGTGGCTTCCCGTGTTGCCGATCGTGGCTAATAAAAAAACAGAAGAAGCGGACTACATTTATCAACCGAGTCAGGAAGAAATCATAACGGGGCTAATTCCCAAATCACTAAAGGTGCAATTGTTCAGGGCTGTATTGGAAAGTAACGCTTCTGAAAACGGAGCTCGCATGACTGCCATGGACAAAGCCACAGAAAATGCAGGCGATTTATTAAAGGACTTACGACTGACCTACAACCGTACGCGCCAGGCAGCGATCACTAAAGAAATATTAGAGATTGTTGCCGGTGCTGAAGCACTCAAGTCGGCATAAGTAAAATTTAAGAGCCTCATTGCTTGCTACGTCCAACCACACATATCCATCGCAGGTGCTACCAATGACGTTTATGATTTTGCGTAAGGCCAGATCATTAAATCCGTGGGCATTTCTTTAGGCGCAATTTCTATTGTAAGGGCATAAGGCTTCGATTGAAACTTTAGTGAACAATGATTATCTTTAACTTATGAAATACCCAGCAGCAAAGCAGACCCGAAGGATAATCAATCAAGGGCATACCCTAGTTGGGGACCGATACGAAAAAATGGAAGAGGAAACAGGCTTAATCCGCTCGGTTTTGTTGAGAGTTACGTTTGAGTTTTAGAGTTGCCCAATAGTTTTAAAAATCGAACGATTAAATAAATCTGAAGTCTGCTGAATTTTTGCAGACTTTTTAATTGATGGCGAAAATCTTTCGAGCTTACCAGCTTATCAATATTCTCAGCCTCGATGTGGCGGCAGGCGCGATGGTCTGTGCTACTTTTTTTGCGCGGATATTGGAGGTAACTATTTTACCCCACGGACTTATCGCTCTTGGATTGACAGTTTGGATTATCTACACGGCCGATCATTTACTTGATGCAAGAAAATCAAAGCAAACTGCTGCCACCGAAAGGCATCGATTTCATCAGCGGTATTTCAAGATGTTGATGGCAATAATGATATTGGCCGTTCTCCTTGATGCGTCTCAAATTTATTTTATACGAAGCATCGTGTTTGTTGCTGGCTTGTGGCTCTCGTTTTTTGTAACGATTTACTTTTTTATACAACAACGGCTTGGTTTTTTGAAAGAGCTGCTTGCAGCATTGCTGTATACTTCGGGCGTTTTATTGATTCCCTTCTCAGTAAAGAGTCATCTTGCATCTACTCAAATTTTATTGGTTTTTCAATTTGGGATTACAGCATGGATCAATCTTTTGTTGTTTTCATGGATTGACCGCCCACTTGATGAGCGCGACAGTCACCGGTCCTTTGCCACCACGTATGGCGAGCGCACAACTTTTAAAGCCCTCTGGATCTTGCTCGTGCTAAGTGGAGTGCTAACCATAACACAACTCTTACTGTTTCCCCTTTACACCGAGGTGATACTCACCATCACATCAATGAATGGCCTGCTGCTGTTAATTTTTATGAAAAAGGAAATATTCGAACAGAAAGGTTATTACCGCTTATTGGGCGATTCTATTTTTCTTTTGCCGATTATCTATCTGTTAATGTAGCCTATGCTCAACAGCTTTGATAAGATATCCTTCTTTTATGATTTCCTGGCAAAGCTCATTTTTGGAGCGCACATCATTGATTCGCAAAAATATTTTTTAAACAAAATCCAAAGTCACTCCAAGGTACTCATTTTAGGAGGAGGCACGGGCTGGCTTCTTGCTGAACTGTTGACGGAAAAACCAAATTGCGAAGTGTGGTATGTAGAAGCGTCTGCTAAAATGATTATCCGATCAAGAAATAGAATAGTTCAAGGCCAAGCCGTTCACTTTATTCATGGAACTGAAGATGACATTCCGCAAACGTTAAATTTTGATGTGGCGATCACCAATTTTTATCTCGACCTTTTCTCATCGCTTTCATTGCCGCTGGTGATCAATAAAATTCAAAGGTCGCTAAAGCCCGGATCGCTGTGGATTGTAACAGACTTTGTTAAGAACAAAAAATGGTGGCAAGCGTCAATGCTGAAAATAATGTACTGGTTTTTCCGGTCAACTTGCGGGATAGAGTCAACAGGGTTGCCACCATGGCCTGTATTAATTGGGGATGCTGGCTTCGCGAAGGTCAGTTCAAAATTTTTTTATAAAAATTTTATTGAAGCTGTGGTATGGCGCTACTAATCATTTTTTAAATTCTGTTTTATCCCCTCCAAAAATGCCCTTCGACTACGGGCTTCATACTGCGCTTTTTCGCCCAGCATTACTTGCGATTTGTTATCCGTAAGCCGGAAAGAAAAGGAAGCGAGTTCTCCGGTTTGGGCACAAATGGCGTGCACCTTGGTCACAAATTCAGCCACGGCTAATAAATTGGGCATCGGACCAAAAGGCTTGCCTTCATAATCCATATCTAAGCCGGCCACGATCACGCGTTTGCCCTGGTTGGCCAGTGTATTGCAAACCTCCACAATAGCTTCATCAAAAAATTGAGCTTCATCAATGCCCACTACATCGCAATTGCCCGCAAGCAACAAAATATCGCCTGCAAAATTTACGGGAGTAGAGCGGATCTCGCGATCGCTGTGCGATACAATTTTCTCCTCGTGGTAGCGCTTATCGATGGCTGGCTTAAAAATCTCAACGCGCTGCTGCGCAATGAGTGCCCGATTGAGCCTGCGGATGAGCTCTTCGGTTTTGCCGGAAAACATGCAGCCGCAGATCGCCTCGATCCACCCTGTTTTTTCCCTTCCGCCCAAATGTGGTTCCACGAACATAGGCGCAAGTTAAGATTGCCGGGCAGATTTCTAAACTCTATTAGGCCTCACTACTTCAAAATCATCATTCAATGTCCTTACGTTAAGCCTTTGCTTATCACCTTATTCCTGTAACCAAGAACCGACATTGATTCAATATTAGGAATTTGACCTTCAAGTTTGGATGAGGAATGGCATTTGATAAAGTAGGAAATGCCTTACGCTTAAGGATGCAGGAACAGCGGAGCTTTAGCTCTTTAACAGGATTGTTTATCTTTACCCATTCGCCCTAAAGTATGGATGAGAAAATAAGTTTAAAAGCGATCGATCATTACAGTAATTTTTTTGCGTCCAAATTAGCTGACGCGTTTTTCCAAAGGAAAGAGAAAATTTCGGGCCCGGAAATCCTTTCGCTGTGCGAGGTCAAGCAGGTAAATTTATTGGTTATTAAAGAATTGATGAGTTCATGGAAACAAGAAAGCGAGAAATGGGGAAGCCCTTACTTCAATTATGAGGCGGACGAGGTACAGCAATCCATGATACAGTTTAGGAATGCGCTATCCAATCAAATTTCAATTTCCAAAATTGACTTTTTGCCGTTGTTAAAAACGGCTGTTGCGCAAACTCTTTTTTTGTTGTTGGCTCCTTATGATTTTTATGCCAATGTGCTCGACCCGAAAGCGAAAGGCCTGCTGCGGGTAGATGAATTGAAAAACGAAACACGTTACCTGAAGATCAACAAGGCACCGCTTGAAAGATTAGTGGAAAAACTGGAAGAGCGCAAAGCCGATGTGGTTACAGGCAATGAGGCTTTCGCCTTGTTGGATCATATTCTGGAGGAAGTCAATTTTTCCCCGGAGGATATTGAAAGCTATACTGTTGTTTTTTCAAAGTTAGTGCCACTTCACCTGGAAGAGCTATTGGAAATGAGGGAAACCGGAAAAAAAATAGAAGAGCCTAAAGTTCCAAAAAAAACCCCAAGTGAAGTTCCTCTACCAACGGCCACGAAGAAAAATGAATTTAGAATTAAAGACGGCTTGACGATCAACCAGAAATTCATGTTCACCAAGATCCTTTTCTATGGCGACTTCGAAATTTTCTCAGGTGCCATTGACCGCTTTGACAATTTTGATAACCTGAATCAGGCCCTCGACTACATGGATGAAAATTATCCGCAATGGGATAAAGAAAGCGAAGAATACGAAGAGTTTTTTGCTGTACTGCAGAGGAAGTTTAGTTGAAATAATAAAAAACGAAATGCTTCCTGGGTCATGCGTGGAGGAAACGAGATGGGTTTAAAAATCCATCCTCTAAATCTATTTCTTTTTTGCTTTGGCAGTAGCTTTGGTGGCAACCGATTTTTGGATTGGTGCTGCTGTAGCTGTAACGTTAACTTTATGCACGTGAGGTAATTGATTGTTGGCCATCCTTTCAATTTCCTTGATCTCACGAAGTATTGCTTTTTCGCGCACGGTATCAATCATTTCTTTTGCGAGTTCCTTGTTGATGGCCTGATCAGCTACCAAAACGGTGCTGGCCAGCTTCTGTCTATTTGTTCCTATTCTTTGAAACAAGTCGTCAAACCTATGGCGAATGGTTGCTTTAAGTTTTTCGAGTTGATCTTTAGTAAGGGTTTTGCTGATTTCCATTATATCGTGCTTTCAATCGCCTAAAGATAGGTATAAGAGGTGAATTTCAATCCTCAATTCTATTAATTCGACATGCCATCATCTTGCTTTCACTTTTACGTACACCAACTTGATGCTTTTCTTTTCTGTCTCACGTTCATCCACTTCAAATTTTCCGGTACTTTTTATGAGCAGGGCCAATTTGCCAAACCCAAAATTCCGGGGATCAAAATCAGGTTGCTTTTTTAAGATGAGACTACCCACTTCGCCTAAAAACGCCCACCCACTGTCGTCAGCAAGGTCTGTTATTGTAGTTGAAATTAGGGCAATGGTTTCTTTGCCAATCTTTTGGAGTGATTCCTGTTGCTTTTTAATCTCCTTTTTTCCTCTTATTAAATCAATATCCGGTTTTGAAACATCAGATGGGATGTTCAATATCTCGATGTAGATAAATTTGTCGCAGGCAACGATAAATGGATTGGGCGTTTTCTTTTCACCCAGTCCGATCACCGTCATTCCAGATTCCCTTAGCCGAGTTGCCAATCTAGTGAAATCACTATCGCTGGATACGATGCAAAAGGCATCCACTTTTTCGGTGTAAAGGATGTCCATGGCATCAATAATCATGGCAGAGTCTGTGGCATTTTTTCCCGTGGTGTATCCATATTGCTGGATTGGGGTTATCGCATTTTCCAACAATATATTTTTCCAGCCTGTCAGGTTGGGTTTCGTCCAATCGCCATAGATTCTTTTAAAGGTTGGCGTTCCATATTTGGCAATTTCTTCCATCATGGCCTTTATGTTGGTTGACGGAATATTGTCTGCGTCAATCAGAACCGCAATGTGCACGTCTTTGTTGGTTTTCATAAATCTAAAAAAAATGGTACTACGTTATAGGGCTAATGCAAAGTGATCCTAATTTTTATTTTGATAACCATCTCTGCTTTTTATAAGATATTACTTCATCATCATAATTGCACTCATCGTCTCAATCCCTTCCCATAAGTATTGCAACACCACATTTTCATTTTCCGCATGTTGATTGTTATCGTAGTTGACGATAGGAACAGTGATTGGGTTTGCTCCCAAAAGTTGTTCAAATAAATATAACGGAAGGCTGCCTCCAGCAGAGGGGGCTTTCACCACCTCGTAGTCAGTCGTTGTTTCCATTGCCTTCACTACTTTCTGAGCGAGCGGTAAATCCATGGGTGTGCGTTGTGCATTGTAGCCACTTCCACGCATTACCACTTTAGCGAGCAATGGATATAGTTTGCGTTCTTCATCGCTTGGCTCGTGGCCAATTATGTGATAACCTTGTTTGGTAATGTGGTCGATTACTTTTTGCGCCTGGCGCTGCACGTCATTACCCAACACCAATCGTAAATCAAGCACTGCTGTTGCGTCCGTGGGGATGACGTTGCTCGCCATGCTCCCGATGTTGCCGCTCTGCATGCCATTAATGTTGAGCGTTGGCAACGTGAGCAACTCCATAAAACTTTTTCCATTGCCATCGGGTTTGGCCAATGCCAGATCTTCTTTCAAGATCTGTTCGACCGGAGGGATTTTGGCGAGTGCCTGCTTTTCTGTTTCAGAAAGAGGGATAACATCATCATAAAATCCTGCGATCGTTACATAGCCATTGTTGTCTTTCATGCTGCCGAGTAATTGCGCTAACCGCATGCCAGGGTTCGGTGCCCAGTTGCCATAGTTGCCGCTGTGCAGTGGCCGCTTAGAGGCGTACACTTTCAAATCGATGTTCACATCGCCACGCACACCAAACACGACTTGCTTCTTTCCAGAAATATTTCGGGGGCCATCGCAGATCACCCACAGATCGGCTTTGAGCTTTTCTTTATACTTGTTAAAAATAACATCGAGGTTCACCGAGCCCGCTTCCTCTTCGCCTTCAAAAAAGAATTTGATATTCACGGAAGGTTTATTTCCTGTTTTCAACAATGTTTGATACGCTTTGATAATCGCGAAAACACCGGCTTTGTCATCGGAAGAACCGCGTGCATACAATCGCCAATTACCCTCAATCATCTCGCTCTCGGCCGGAATAGGAATAGGCTTTCCCCCTTTGTCTATACGGTCGCTCCTCAACACCGGTTTGAACGGTTTCAATCCTTCCGCCCATTGTTTGGGGTTGACGGGCTGGCCATCATAGTGTGCATAGAAAGCAAGTGTGGTGGTAGCACCCGGTACAAACACTTCGCCATAGACTACGGGAGCCGACTTTGGTTTATCCGAAAAAAGCAATTCGCTGACTACCCCATTTTGACGTAACATGTTACTTATAAACTCTGCATTGCGGGCCATGTTGAGTGAATCTCCCAACACATTGGGTACCGACAAAAAGCTTTGATACTCATTAAGCCATCGGTGCTGATTCTTCTGATCAAATATGTACTGGTGGGAAGATTGGGCGTGGGAGTGGCAGAAGGAGGCTACAATAAGTAGAGCAAGAATAATTCTCATGGTAAATTTATTTTGTAGTATAGAGGTGTGTAGTGAAGCCCCAATGCATTTCTAAGTAATTTAAGAAAAGATCCAAGTATTTATCATTGTTGAGAAGATTTTTAACACTTGCGGAAAGCCGCTATGATTCAGCAATTGTTCCTGTGCCGCTTCCAGTTGATACTTCAAAAAATTTCCAAAGCTTTTTGAGCTCTGTGGAGTATCAACAATTTTGAATTGCTCAACCAATTCAATTCTTGTACTATGCCAATTTTCCACGAAGATCTTGTATGCATCTTTGGATGCAGTCACTTTTGGTCGTAATGATGGTTTGACGTTCGACTTGTACGTTGGCAGAATCCCTGCTACCTCCAACAGACTTTTTACATTTGTGTTTTCCATAATCGTTTGAATTTAATTATGGTGCACAAGCAGGCTTAGGACGGAATTTGCGCAAGGAGGGAACGGAATAAATGGGGGTTCCTGAAAGCGATAGCAGTAAGGGGGAAACCGTTTATGCCGTAGTTCCTTGCAAGCATATTCCGGCATAAACCTAAATTTGTACAATGATTAATGATAGAATAATAAATAGTATTAGACTTTCCCGAATTTTACAATTGAATTATGGAAGCTAGCTCGACTGTTCAGTTGGATCGCCCTGGTCTTTATCGGCTTGCACTAGGCCTGGCAATCTTTACGATTCTTTATAATCTTGCTGAGGGCGTAGTTTCAACTTTTTTCGGCCTTGAAGATGAAAGTCTCACACTATTTGGTTTTGGGGTTGATAGCTTTATCGAAGTAGTATCAGGTATAGGCATAGCTTACATGGTTCTGCGCATTCAATCAAAACCGGGAAGTCTTCGCGAACCATTTGAACGGACGTCACTGCACATAACTGGCATAGCGTTCTACGTGCTAGTCGGCTCTCTTGCAGTCATGAGCGTATACAATTTTTGGACAGGCCACAAACCAGAGACAACGTTTTGGGGGTTAATTATTTCTGTTGTGTCTATACTTGTTATGTGCGCTTTGGTCAAGGCTAAAACCAGCGTTGGTAAGCAGTTGAATTCTAACGCGATAATCGCTGACGCAGTTTGCACAAAGGTGTGTATTTACATGTCGATCATCTTGCTGGCATCAAGCCTGATCTTTGAACTGAGCGGTTTTGTTTATATAGACTCAATCGGATCACTCAGCCTTGCCTATTTCTCATTCAAAGAAGGAAAGGAGTGCTTTGAAAAAGCAAAGTCGAACAAGAATTGTTCCTGCGAAGATCAATGCCATTAAGCCTGACAATTTGGCCACTAGGGTTAGCAAGCATGACCACTCCCCACCATTGCTTCCGACAAGCCGCCAATTGCGCTTGTTGCGGGGCGTTTGTCAAGGGTGGCGATACCAAAAAAAATAGTCAACAAATCGACACTCGACACGGCCCTTGACAAACGCCCCGCAACAGGCCTACCTTTGGCTTGGCGGTGAAATGGTTTGGTTGCTTTATTCGAGGACTCACTATTTGTTGTATTCAACATCTAAGGTTTATCATTTCCCTACTAAAAAAGTAATCCCTTTATCAACCAAGGAGCATAGTCCTCCAATCGTATTTTTATTATACATTTCTTTGAATAGTTCCCGCACTTCTTTAAAATCATTATGAAATGGACAGGGGTGTGAATTGCTGCACTTGCTGAAACCAAGTCCACATCGGTTAAAGACTTCTTTGCCGTCAATAGCTTCAACAATGGTCATTACTTGTAATTTTGTTTGTCTATCCGAAATGTAAAATCCCCCATAGGGGCCTTTCATACTATTGATGATATCCGCCTTTACCAGTTTCTGTAAAATCTTTCCAACCGTGTGTTCATTTTCATCAATGAATCGGGCAACCGCTTTAATGCCTGCCCGTTCTTCAGGTTTTAGTTTTGAGCCCAAGTAGATCACTGCTTTAATGGAGGCTTTGCAACTTACACTTAGCATCGCTTATCGGGTTAAGAAAATTCGGCCTTGCTCTGAAATTCTGCTTTGGTTCCAGGGCGGATCGAAAGTAAGGTGAATCTCAGCTTCATGTTCAGGAAAAGCAAACTGCAATACCTTATATACTCCTTCAGTGATTGCCTCGCCCATTGGACAAAACTCAGTGGTAAGTGTCATTCGGCAAATTATTTTTTTTGAGTTTTCATCAAAATGAATTTCATAAATCAAACCTAAATCCAATACGTTCAATCCTATTTCAGGATCGATTACCTGCTGAAGCCGGTCAAGCGCCAATTCATACAAGATTTTATTATTAGTAAGGATAGTCATAAAGCTGATCGATGCGTTACGATTTTGAAAACATTTAAATTATAAGAAATAGCGGTAAGCAATAGTAGCAATGCTCCACTTTGCAAGAGCAATGACAGTGTTAATAAAATTCCAGTTGTAAATAGAATGAAACCTGTTATGTAACAAAGCGTCATCAGTTGTAAGAATAAAGGGTGGACCAAATCTTTTGGGTTGGGCGCTTTTCCGATGAAGGTTTGATGATGATACACTTTGTTCCATACGATGAAAGGTAACGTTTTGAAGGTCATGCCAAGAATGATGGCTGTGATCCATCCAAAAAAAATCATAAATCCATAAGCAACAATGAAACTGGTTTTCTCACGAGCGGCAACAATCACCGAAAAAATAATGACGAACATCAACATGATTGGCATTGTCATCATGAGCACAGAAAGTAATGATACCTTCATTGGAACATCTATCTGCTTGCGTATCCGAAAGCGATAGGCTTTGTAACAAAACATGACAAATAAAGCAATCGATAGGAGCAATAGTATTCCAGGTAAAATGACCCAAGCCTTCGTTTCCACAAAATAGAAAATGAATACATAACTGATTAAAGTTGTATTTATTGAACCGTAAATCATCCACAATAATCTGGCGTTAGTATATTTTGAAACCAAAAACATCGGGATGAGCCGCGACCCTACGCCCATGACAAGCAAAAGAAACCAGCCCACCACACCTGCATGCACGTGCAACGGAAGGTAGTGCACAGAATCATGTGGCATCAACGGATAGGTGAAATTGTAAACCAGGGCCAGACCAAAGAAGGCAGTGAGAAACAACCAGACGGTTCCTGTGAAGACAAAGACCGCGTGAACGTTTTTACTTTTTCCTTTAGTGATGGTTTTACCCAAGTTGATGAGATAACAAAGGATAGAGATCACCACGAGTCGCCCTCCCCATTTAGCGGGAATACCCATGTCGAATTTAAAGAATCCGTAAACGAGTAATGGTATGCCCACAGCAGCAAGCCCAAATGTGACATAAGCCAATTTCTCGCTAAATAATTTCCCTTCCACAATAACCGGCACCAGTTGATGGCTTGCTCCAAAAATGATCATGGTTCCCCAGCCGATGGCCATCAGATGGGTGATCGCCAAAATATTCGGATGAAAATAGTGTTTTTGAAAAGCGTCAGAAGAAAATAAAAGTAAAATGGTAGCCACCAGAAAGCAGAGCCCAGCATAAATATAGAAAGGGATTACCGCGCGTGGTGTTGTGGTTTTTGTAATATGACCTGGAGCTGTAATCATGTTGAGTGGAAGATCAATAAGTGCACTTCACTTTCACTGATTTCTTTGATAAAGTATTTAAACCCTCGTTGCTGCAATTCAGGCATAAGAAAAACAGGTATACGTTTATGATAAACAAACAATGCTTGTCCGTCTGGAAGGTCCGTCAACTCTTCTAATATGGTGAACATGGGCAACGGCATTTCCATGTTGCGTACATCCGTGTATTTTAATTTTCCATCAAAGCGATGAAGTGTGTTACCCCAGGTTAATTCATCGGTGTGATTCACCTTCTCATTTTGTGTTGGTGCTTCGAAGGCTTTATTAAAATAAGTGACGGCACAATTTTCGTCAATGTGCTCCACGTAGCTTTCAAATCCTTGTTTGGCGAGCAATTCGATTAGGGGCACGGGCTCGAAACTGTTGGTCAATTTTAATACTCGCCCAAGACTGAGTTGCTTTATTTTTTCTGTGATTATTTTAAAAGGATCATGACCACCTTCGACCATTGGCCTCACATCGAGTTCAGTCACCTGAAGCAAATGCAAATCGTGCATAAATGAAGGCCGCGAAGTTTCTTTCTCTCTTTCCTTGGGTGTTGATAAAGTATCTATCTCGAACCCCAAAGGCCGCAGCTTTTCAAAGAAATCTTCAACTCTGCAGCCGCCCAATTTGGACGCCATTTGGATGGAAGCTCGCGAAGCCATTAATTTTCTCAACAGCGGATTGCGGAGTTTGTTGAAGTGTGGCGAGATACCAATGATCACTTCCAAAGCTTCCGGTTTTTCCTTAAGTATCGCGGCTATTTTGGTGTGAGGGCTGATCGCTGACATAAACTTCAAGTTTTATTTAGCTTGTTCCAGTTCAATAGCCTTGGGAAATAGAATGTTATTTTCGAGATGAATGTGCAAGTGCAGGTCTTCCTCAAACTCGGCCAAAAGACGGTAAAGCAAGCTGTAGCTGGCGCAAGCATCGGAAGGGATTGAATAATTATTTGTAACCATTCGGAGTTCTTCAGAATATTTTCCGACCATTTCATGTTCCCTCTCCATCATCATTACCGGATTGCGTACAGTACCGAAATGTGCAGGCACTTGGTTTTGCATCACCAGGGATTTTATGTATGGAAATA
>JAYVMP010000086.1:0-17655 GCA_043758895.1 Bacteroidota bacterium | reverse complement strand
AGTTCAACTATCTCCTTGGTCTTTTGATTCCACTCTTTGATGCGATCGGTCTGGTAAATGGCAAATAAGGCTACTTCTTCGTTAATCCTTTCTTTTTGAATTAGGTTGTCCTGAAGTTCACTTTGCACCTGGGCCACCTTCACATCCCGCTTGGCATAGATGGCATCGGAAGCTGCTTTAAATTTTCGCCAAACTGTCTCCTTCTCTTCGATTGGCACTGGGCCAACATGCCGAAACTCGTTATGAAGTTCATTGAGTTCTCTTACTGCTTCACTTATTTTTTCTGCTTTCAAAAGCCGGTCAGCACGCACACACAAATCCAGTTTGATCTCAAGGTTCTTCTTCCGATCTAATTCTTTGAGTTCGAAATAAATGCTTCGCTGATCGTAGAACCGATCCACCAGAGCATGATAATTTGCCCAGAGGACTTTGATTTGATTTTGCGGAACGGAGCCAACAGCCTTCCATTCCTTTTGAACATCCTTGAAAAGGCGCAACGAGTGCTCGTTATCTTCACCATCCACCAATTGACGAAGCTTTTCGAGTAAATTAGTTTTGTTCTGCAGGTTTGTGTTTTTCTGTTCTTCCAGTTCGCGAAAATGCCGTTGGCGATTTTCACGGATGGATTTTAAATAAATATCAAAGGCATGATCCCACTCATCTCCTTTGTACTCAAAATCTTCATCAGTGCCCCCATTCGCTTTAAACCGGATAAGAGCTTCAGTCCTTTCGCTGTGCCTGATGGAGTCAAACATTGGCTTGATCTCGCGGATAAGTTCATCCGCTTTTTTGAAATCGTTGATGGCAGCCGCTTCTTTGAGCAGCCCAACAAAATCTTTTTTGTTGAGACTGGAGTAATCAATGGATTTGGATTCCATGGGCGATTCTACCTCGGTATTTTTTTCTTCTACCCAGTCAGGCGAGACGACCAAGCCATCACCTAAACTACTCAAGTCTTTGCCATTGAGGAGTCCATCATGTTCAATGACGACCTCTTTGTCGTCCCTCAGCTCGCTCCCGTTTTCCATCACATTTTATAAAGTGTAAAAATACTAAAAGTCATTCAATTCAAAGATGGGTCAATCGGGTAATTTGAGTACATTGAAAACCGACCACCCATTTTTTTTAACGTCTTGCGCCACATTTCATCTTCGGTTGTTTCAAAGATCAATTCCTCGGAAGCAAAATCGCTCACAATCCATGAATTCAATTTAATCTCTTCGTCCAACTGCCCTGGTGACCAGCCACTATAGCCAAGAAAAAATTTAACATCGCCATGACGCAGTTGTTTTGTTTCTAATTTTTCGATGAGAATCTCAAACGCGCCTCCCCAAAAAACGTTTCCCGATATCTCAATGGCTCCATCTATTCCTGGGCAACGGTGGATATAGTGCAATGTGTCTTGCTGAACGGGGCCACCCATGCCAACGATATTTTCCAATTGGCTAAGGTCCATAATCAAATCCCCAAGTTTGGATAACGATGGCTTGTTCAGCACGAAACCTACCGTGCCTTCATCGTTGTGCTCGCTAAGCAAAATAATTGTCCGTTCAAAATTAGGATCTGGCAAATAAGGCTCGGATACAAGCAGACGCCCAGCTAGAGGTTTTAGTTTATTTGTATAATCAAAGAAATCCATACTTCATTCTCCTAAAACGTCCGTAAATTGCATAACGTTTGATAACTCAACCAGTTTATACCAAAAACCTTCCAAATAAACTTTTTTTTACCTTAACCGCAACTACTATTGAGGCCGATAACTGACATTCGAAAAGATTATTCGAAATATGCACTGGATATTGACAAAATCAATAAGGAACCGGTTGCCCAGTTCGAGATTTGGTTTGAAGAAGCTATAGCTTCAGGTTGCATCGAGCCCAATGCACTCACGTTATCTACGGTATCCAGTGATGGACGTCCTTCAGGGCGAGTTGTCTTGTTGAAGGGTGTGGAGCATGGAAAATTTATCTTTTATAGCAACTACCAGAGCCAGAAAGGAAGAGAGCTTGAACAAAACCCGTCTTGTAGCCTCACCTTTTTTTGGCCGGCCTTGGAGCGTCAGGTGAGAATCGAGGGCATTGTTGCACGCACAGATTACAGTTTATCTGAAAGATATTTTCAAAGCCGGCCTCGCGAAAGCCAGGTAGGTACTTGGGCATCTCCGCAAAGTTCGGTTATCGTCAATCGTGAGATTCTTGAAGAACGGGTAAAAAAAATTCAAGAGAAATTTAAAGGAGTTGCTCTCTTGCCAAAACCCAATCAATGGGGCGGCTATGAAGTTGACCCACTAAAAATAGAGTTTTGGCAAGGCCGGCCCAATCGCTTGCATGACCGGATTGTGTTTACAAAAATCGATGGGGCTTGGCAGATTCATCGGCTTGCACCTTGACTAATTCAATAGTAAAATTCAAGATTCATAATTTAGATGTTATCAAAAATTACAGAATTTTTTATTTTATGCCGAATCGTTACCCTATTTCAAATGAAATAAATTGTTAACCCCTATCAAATTCCTGGCGGTAAATCCCTCTCCGTATTTTGCACCAATGGCATAACCCATTTCGTGACCACGGGCTTCAATCAATTTCAAGAAGCCAGGATTCGAAATAAAAGTCGCTAGCTCTTTGCTTTGTGGATCATAAAATTGCGACTTATAGGCCTTTAGGGATTCCATCTTTTTCTCCCAAAAATCAGATACATCAACAATAAAATTGGGTTGGATGTATTGACTTTGAACAAAGTAATAAACGGCTTTTGGCCGCCAAGCTTCTTGCGGCTTCCCTTGATCTCTAGTTTCGACCTTTGCAAGCCCGGAAAGGAAACAAGATTCATAAACCAAATCCGAAGCTCTTCCATGATCAGGATGGCGGTCGTGGATGGCATTGCTCAAAACTATATCGGGCTGAAACTTGCGAATGGCTGTCACTACCTTTATTTGATCTTCTTCCTTATTTATAAAAAAGCCATCGCGCAAACCAAGGTTTTCACGGATAGAAAGTCCAAGTACTTTAGCGGCAGCAGCTGCTTCCTGGTCGCGAATTGCGGCTGTTCCGCGGGTTCCCAACTCACCGCGGGTAAGATCAACAACACCCACCTGATGGCCTAACGAAATGTGCTTGGCTATCGTGCCCCCACAACTTATTTCAGCATCATCCGGGTGAGCGGCAAGAATGAGGATATCTAATTTCATCAAACTATGAATGAGCCAATTCCATGTCTTTCGCTACCAAAAATTTCTCCGCATCTAAGGCCCCCATGCACCCTGTTCCGGCAGCGGTGATGGCTTGGCGATAGACTCGGTCGGCCACATCGCCTACCGCAAATACTCCCTCCACATTGGTTTTGGTTGAGCCAGATACTACTCTTACATAACCTGCATCGTCCATATCCAGTTGGCCCTTGAAAATCTCTGTGTTGGGTTGATGGCCAATCGCCAAAAAGAAACCTTGAATGGATATCGTCTTTTTCTCGCCATTCGTCCTAACCCGCACCGCGTTCACTCCATTTTCATCACCCAATATTTCTTCTGTCTCCGTGTTCCAGTGGATTTCAATATTAGGTGTATTTTTTACGCGTTGCTGCATGATCTTGGAGGCCCGCATTTCACTTTTTCTCACAATGAGATGGACTTTGGTGCACAGGTTTGCCAAGTAAGTTGATTCCTCGGCAGCTGAGTCCCCCGCACCCACTACGGCCACTTCCTTTCCTCTATAAAAATATCCATCACAAACAGCACATGCAGAAACTCCCTTGTTGGCATATTTTTGCTCAGATGGGATACCCAAATATTTTGCGGTAGCTCCGGTTGCCACGATCACTGCTTCCGCTTCTACAACGTGGTTCTCATCGACTATAACTTTCAACGGATAGGTTGAAAAATCTACTGCAGTAACCAATCCAAAATTTACTTTGGTGCCGAAACGCTCGGCCTGCTTTTGCAGATCGATCATCATCTGAGGCCCGTTGATCCCATCGGCATAACCGGGGAAATTTTCCACGTCATTTGTAGTTGTCAATTGCCCTCCGGGCTGGCCACCGGTGTAGAGAATGGGTTTCAACCCTGCTCTCGCTGCATAGATCGCTGCCGTGTAGCCGGCAGGTCCTGAACCGATGATTAAGACCTTCACTTTTTCTATTGTATTCATATCATCCATTTAGAATATCATCCATTTAGAATATCATCCATTTAGATAAAAAAAGGCCTCAAAAAATTGAGACCTTCAATTTTATTCATCAAGCAACATTTTTAACCAAGGTAAGGCTTCAATGCCTTGCTCCTGCTGGTATGGCGTAGTCTTCGGATTGCCTTTTCCTTGATCTGACGCACGCGCTCACGTGTTAGGTTAAACTTCTCCCCGATCTCCTCCAACGTCATCGCGTGCTCGCCATTCAATCCAAAATACAAGGTGATCACATCCGCTTCACGTTGCGTCAAAGTGGAGAGGGCACGTTGCACTTCTCTGCGCAGCGAATCAGTCATCAATCCTGAGTCAGGCGTTTCTTCACTGTCATTTTCAAGCACATCGAGTAAACTATTTTCTTCGCCTTGCACAAACGGGGCGTCCATAGAAACATGACGACCAGAAATCTTCATGGTGTCCACCACTTCGGCAGTGGTTACTTCCAACACTTCAGCTAATTCTTCAGGTGAAGGTTCACGTTCATATTTCTGTTCAAGTTCAGAAAATGTTTTAGAGATTTTATTTAATGATCCAACCCTATTTAGGGGCAAGCGCACGATGCGTGATTGTTCAGCCAAAGCTTGTAAGATCGATTGACGAATCCACCACACGGCATAGGAAATGAATTTGAAACCGCGTGTCTCGTCAAAACGTTGAGCGGCTTTAATTAAACCTAGGTTTCCCTCGTTGATTAAGTCACCCAATGACAAACCCTGATTTTGATATTGCTTAGCTACCGATACAACAAAGCGCAAATTAGCCTTGGTTAATTTTTCCAATGCAATTTGATCTCCTTCTTTAATACGCTTGGCCAGCTCCACCTCTTCATCGGGTGTGAGCAAGTCCACTTTACCAATCTCCTGAAGGTATTTGTCCAGCGACTGGCTCTCGCGGTTAGTAATCTGTTTACTGATCTTAAGCTGTCTCATCGGCTTTTGGCAATCTTTAATTCAACACGTGAAATTCAGAAATAAGTTCCAAAAAATTCAAGTTACATGGTCAGAAAAAAAGCTGCTTAAACATTCCCTTTGGTTGGCCTAGGCTGTTGGTGCACTTTCCTTTGCGGGAGACTTCGGCAACAACACTTTGCGCGACAACCTGAATTTACCAGTTTTTTTATCAACTTCGATCAATTTCACTTTCACTTCCTCTCCTACTTCAAGCACACCATCCATGTTTTCAATCCGCTCCCATTTGATTTCTGAGATATGCAACAGGCCATCCTTGCCAGGCATGAATTCAACGAAAGCGCCAAATGGCATGATCGATTTCACAACGCCAGAGTAAACCTCGCCAACTTCTGGCACAGCCACTATTGCCTTCACCCGCTTTACTGCGGCATCCATTATGGCTTGATCGGTAGCAAAAATATTCACTAAGCCTTTATTTCCTACTTCTTCGATCACAATCGTTGCCCCGGTTGTTTTCTGTATGTCTTGTACCACTTTTCCGCCTGGCCCGATTACTGCACCGATCAATTCTTTATCGATGGTGATGGTTACAGCGCGAGGAGCGTGGGGCTTCAGGTCAGGCTTAGGTGCTGCGAGGGTCTTCTTCATTTCGTTGAGAATATGAAGGCGGCCTTCTTTCGCTTGGTGAAGGGCTTCGCTCAATACTTCGTAGGTCAATCCATCGACTTTCAAATCCATTTGACAGGCGGTAATACCTTTTTCAGTGCCAGTAACTTTAAAATCCATATCACCCAAATGATCTTCATCACCGAGGATGTCAGATAAAATGGCGTATTTACCGGTAGCACTATCGGAAATCATTCCCATCGCAATTCCAGACACCGGGGCTTTAATTTGAATGCCTGCATCCATCAACGCCAGCGAACCTGCACAGACCGTAGCCATGGATGACGATCCGTTTGATTCCAAAATATCAGAAACCACACGAATGGTATAAGGGCTTTCGGTCATATTCGGAAGGACTTGCTTGAGCGAACGCATGGCCAAATTACCGTGGCCTACTTCCCTGCGGCCAGGACCGCGGTTTGGTTTTACTTCGCCTGTAGAGAAACCAGGAAAATTGTAGTGCAAAATAAATTTGTTGTTGCCATCAAACATAGCACCATCAATCATCTGTTCATCGAGCTTCGTGCCAAGTGTTGCCGTTGTCAAAGATTGCGTTTCGCCACGAGTAAATATGGCGGAACCGTGGGCCGATGGCAGGTAATCTACTTCCGTCCAGATTGGGCGGATTTCAGTTGTTTTTCTTCCGTCCAATCTTACTTTTTCGTTGATTACTAAATCGCGGCAAGCTTTCTTATGAATGTCGTGGTAATATTTTTTGACCAGGGTTTTATTTACTGTGCTGTCTTCGGGCAATGCTGCGATATAGTCTTCCACAATTTTCCCGAATAGCTCCGAGCGGTCATGTTTGCTCTTCAATTGTTTCTGGGCGACTTCATAAACTTTATGGTACAACAGTTTGTGAAGTTCCAAGCGCAAGTTTTCATCTTTTTCCTCGTGATCGTAAACCCGCTTCTGAGTTTTTCCCACGGCTTGCGTCAACTCAATTTGCAACTGGCATTGTGCCTTAATGGCCTCATGTGCCAGCTTCAATGCCTCAAGCATGTCGGCCTCCTTTATCTCTTTGCATTCGCCTTCTACCATCAAAATATTTTCGATGGAAGCAGCTACGATGAAATCTAAATCAGATTTCTCTTTTTGCTCTAATGTTGGATTGATAACATACTGACCATCAAGCCGACAAATCCGCACTTCTGAAATTGGTCCTTGAAATGGAATATCAGAAACGGAGAGCGCACAAGATGCAGCAAAGGCCGCCAATGAATCGGGCAACGCATTGTGATCTCCTGAAATAAGTTGGATGTTTACTTGAGTCTCCGCATGATAGTCATTGGGAAACAAAGGGCGGATGGCGCGATCCACAAGACGGCTGATCAGTATCTCGTAATCAGAAAGCCTTCCCTCTCGCTTTAAAAATCCCCCAGGGATTTTTCCGGTTGAAGCAAATTTTTCCTGGTAATCAACCGACAATGGCAAAAAGTCTGCGCCTTCTTTTCCTTCTTGGTTGGCGACCACAGTAGCTAATAGCATGGTGTTGCCCATGCGCAATACGATTGAGCCATCCGCTTGGCGGGCAAGTTTGCCTGTCTCGATGGTGATATCTCGCCCATCGGGCAATTTGCAGGTCTTTGAAATTACAGTTGGTTTCATAAATATTTGAGTTGGAATCATTGGATTGACTCCGTTAATAATGCGAAAAGGGAACCTGCGATGGGTTCCCTACTCTGCTGTTGTATAAATTATTTTCTAAGATCTAATTCCGTGAGGATAGCGCGGTAGCGCTCAATATTGTTATTCTGGAGGTAGTTCAGAAGTTTCTTCCGCTGACCTACCAACCGAAGCAATCCTTGCTGTGTCGAGTAGTCCTTCTTGTTGACCTTCAAATGTCCTGTCAAGTAGTTGATCCGGTGAGTAAACAATGCGATCTGGGATTCAGGGGAACCCGTATCGGTTTTCTTTTTGGCAAACCCGTGTTTGCCGAATAAATCCTGTTTTGTGGCTGCGGTTAAGTACATCTGCTTTGATTTTTAGCTTTATTCCTTGTTTTTAATCGCGCAAAATTAGGACAAAGGGTTAGAATATCCAAATCAAGCCTGCTCGGATTTTAATCGGAATAGGTTGGGAAAACGCTTTTTTATTTTATCGAAGGCCACGTTATAAAAATCGGCATCAAAGAGCCGGGCATCAGCCCTGGCTTGCCGCAGGAAAACAATGCCGATGGAAAAAAGTATGGCATTGGGCATCCACATGCCAACAAGCATGGGAACGGTTTCTGCCCTGGCCCATTTTTCGCCCATCAGACTAAGGACATAAAAGACAATAAAAAAGAAAATGGAGGCGATTACAGGCACCCCTAACCCACCTTTTTTGATGATTGCACCGAGTGGTGCGCCAATCAAAAACATGGCAATGCACGCAAAGGAGTTCGCCAAAATTTTATGCCACTGAATGGCGAAAACCCGGTATTCGTAGAGGTAGTTTTCAACGCTGGCATTATAATTTTGGAGCTGGCTTTTGGCTTGCCGCACGTGACCGAGTGCTAAAGTTATCTCAGACGAGGTCACCTCCCTTTGATAAATGCTGTCAGACAATTTAGATTCTTTTGGCCTGATAAAATTAGGCACTTTTATTCGGGGCACAAAGGCGAAACCTGGGCTGGGAGGGAAATCATTCCGTTGCGCAGACGTTGCCTTGGTGGTGTCTTTCATCTTTACCATCTTGAGCGAATCTTTATAACGTTTAAACGATCTCAAGTCGCTGGGAAGAGAAACCGAATCTTTCTTGAAATGGAAATTAAATAAGGCGGATTGAAGCTGGTAAACCCCTAGGCGCTGGGCATTTATTTCCCTGCCCACAGAGTCAATATCTAAATCAAGTTCCGACATGTTGCGCATGATGCGGTTGCCCGCAAACCACTTTTTGTCTGTCCTGTTCAGTCCAAACGAAGACAAATCAAAAACAATTTCAGTCTTGTCAAATTTGGTCTTGCTAAAGGTTTCTTCCTGTGTATAACGCCCGCTTATGTCTTGCCCTGAGCCTTCTTCGTAATTATATCCCTTGAAAAGCTCCAGCTTAAGGTATTGTTCATTGAAAATGGTGTACATTTTCCCTGAGTCGGCAATGGTGACTTGTTTATTTCCGTTTCGCCCACGGTGATCATAGATAATCACGTCTTTCAAGGTAATGCCGTCCTTAAATTTTTTCGCCACTTTAATGCTGATATCGGGGATGCCACCATAAAATTCGCCCTCGCGCAAATCAAGCGCTGGCTTTTTCTGCTTAATGTCCCACAAAAGGCTGTAGGTTTCCAGAGCAGCCTTGGGCACCATATAGTTATTGGACAAAAAGGCGAAATAGGTGAGCAGGAGCGTAAAGGCAAAGATAGGAGCAAGACTTCGCAGCATCGAAATCCCCAAACTTTTTACGGCTGTTAATTCAAAATGCTCACCCAGGTTGCCATAGGTGATGAGGGCCGCCAGCAAAATGGAAAGTGGCAATGCCTGAGGAGTGACCGAGACGGCAAAATAAAAAAGTAAGGTCCCCAAAATGTCCCACTCCAAATCTTTGCCGATGATATCATCAAAGTATTTGATCATATTCACCAGCAGCAAAATAAAAACCACCACCAAAAAGGTGAGGATAAATGGTCCGATAAAAGAGGAGAATACGAGCTTATCTATTTTCTTCATTTGCAAAGCAAAGGTAGTGGCAAATAACAGGCCACAAAATAGATTTTAGGGATTAGGGCTTGGCTCAAGGTCGTTGGTCATCCAAGCAGCGAATGATGTTTCTATTTTAAAAAGTGTACATGTGAGCCCGTATCAATCCTGGCCTTCAAGTCGTTCAAAATATTATACAGGCCGTAGTACGTGCGGTTGATGTACACTGCGTCTTTCACTCCTCTCGCCCTTTTTGATTTGCGGAACTCGCTCATCGTCCCTATCTCTTCTCCGAACTTAAAAAGGGAGTTGAAATAAGCCGTATCGGAGAAGTCAAAAGAGGGTGTGCGAAATGGCCGCCCCAGCAACTCCACGAGCGTGGTAAAAACTTCCCCAAAAAACCGCTTGTCCTTTTCGGTATCATCAGGATAAATAAAATGCAACTGCTCAAATACTTTTTCCTTTCGGGATGTATCCGTCAAAAGCTTAGGATCAAGAAGCTGAAAATAAATTCTATAAAAATCAGATGGGATAACTTTTACACAACCAAAATCAATCACCCCTAATTTGTTGTCTGGGGTGATAATGAAGTTTCCGGGGTGGGGATCGGCATGGAGTGTCTTTAGCGAATGAATCTGGTAATGATAGAAATCCCACATCGCCTGACCAATCCGGTCTGAGTCTGGTCCTGGTTTCCTTTTGATTTTTAAATACTCGCCCAGCAGTTGGCCTTCAAGCCAATCCATAGTTAAAATTTTCGGGGAGGATAATTCCGGATAGTAAACAGGAAATACAAGATTAGGAATGCCGATGCACTGTTGCGATAACTGTTGCGAACGTTCCAATTCCAAGGTATAATTCGACTCTTCCATCATGCGCATCTGCACCTCACCAATAAACTCATCGTATTCCACGGGATTAAGTTTGAACATGCTCAGCGCAATAGGCTTGACCATAGCCAAATCGCTTTTTATAGTATCCGAAATACCAGGGTACTGGATCTTCACCGCTAATTTTTTTCCTTTCCGGGTAGCCTGATGAACTTGACCCATCGAGGCTGCGTTGATGGCCGATGTGGTGAAAGAATCAAAAATAGCTGAAGGTTTTTTCTTGAAGGCATGCTCAAAAGTCTTGACCACGAGCGGATACGAAAGCGGTGGTGCACTATACTGTGCCATTGCAAATTGTTGTTGGTAAGCGGATGGTAAAAGATTTTTGTCCATGCTCAGCATTTGGGCAACTTTTAGTGCACTGCCCTTTAATTGGCTCAGTGAATTATAGATATCGGTCGCATTATCTTCGTGAAGTTCTTCGCGCGAGAGATTGGGGTTAACCAACCGCTTGCCATAGTGTTTCAAATAATTCGTCCCGATTTTTGCTCCTGTTAAAATGAACTTAGAGGCGCGTTGAACCTTGGTTACCGGGATGCGGTTCTGTTCTTTGATTTTAGCCATTGGATTTTATAAAAGCAGAAACTATCCTTTGGAGTTTTGATACAGGAATTTCCCAAAATCGATCGCGTTGTCGATGATACCTTTCCCGATAAGATCGAACGCAAGATTTAGTGATTTTTCAATGGCGGCATCCGTTTTTTCAAATCCAGCACTGTCATCATTGGCCCAAAATCGCAAGATGAAAAGAAAGTGAAGCCAGAGGACATGCTGATAGCGCTGATCGATATAAGGTCTCTTGGCAATTTCACCAGAGCCCTTTCCTTCACTGATCACCCCGGTTGCCCACTCTTCGAAGGAAGCATGAAATCCTTTTAAAAAGGAAGGAAGCACGGCCGTGTTTTTCCACCCTTTCAATTGAAACAGGATAAAACTCCGATCGCCTTTCAACACTTCGGCCAACGAAAAATAAAAAGCTAGTACCTTTTCGCGGGAGGTGAATTTACCATAATCTGCATCCATGGTGAGGTTTGTTTTAACTTTATCAAGGTAACCTGTCCAAACGGATTTCTCAATGGCTTCAAATGAACCGAAGCATTCATAAAACTCGTCCTCCTTCAATCCGATCTTCTTGCAGAACGAAAATACAGATGCCGGTGCTTTACCCTCATTGAGCAAATATTCTTTATAGCTCTGCATAACCTTGGTTGCGGAGCTTTTTGAATTAGATTTCCTTTTGGTTGCAGTTTCCATGTTACCTTAACAATAAGTTTAGAAATAAGTTACCTTAGAATGAAGATTTATTGAATTCTAAAGTTATAAATTTATAACGTTAAACCGATGAAGATCGTAGTGTTCCTATTTGCGATTCTTTCCTTTGCCTACCTGGCCGAAGGGCAAAAAAAAGATGCTTCATTTTATTTTCAAAAAGGAGAAGATGCCTTGGACGCACAATCGTATAAAACGGCCTTGGCTCATTTCAACGAGTGCCTTCGTCTTGACTCGTATTTTATGGAAGCGTATTACTCGCGCGCCCAAGCGAGGGAAAACTTGGGCGACCCCAAAGGAGCACTTATTGATTTCAGTATTTACCTTGAATCAAAGCCGCAAAATACAGAAGCTTTATTTTCGCGGGCGCAGCTCCGCTATCAATTCAGGCAATGGGCCATGGCGCGCGAGGATTTTTTAAAACTCCTTACCGCGCCTCCAGGGGAAACAAAATCGATTTTTTTTGCGGTTGACAAAGAGAGTGGCAGCCCGATTGCCACCACCCAAAGTAATATGACCGCTACCGTGCTGGATTACCTTGGCCTGGTGGACACCCAAATGAAAAACTATCCACGCGCCATTCACTATTTTGATTCTGCTATTAAGATTGATCCTAAAAATGCAGATTTATTAGTGAACCGCGCCTGGGCAAGACAGGAAATGCTAGACACAGCATTGGCAACTGCCGATTACCAGAAGGCACTGATCATAAATCCGGAAGGGAGTTTGGCGAGGCATAATCTAGCCGTACTCTCCGCAAAAAAAGGAAACTTAAAAGCAGTAGAGAAACTTTTAAGCGAGGCTATCGAAAGAAGCCCTGAAGACGCGCATTACTACACTGCTCGCGCCATCAACCATTCCGCACAAGGCGATTTACAAAAAGCACTCACCGACTATAATTCGTCCGTTCAATTGGAATACACCAATGCGGATGTATGGATGAAACGAGGATTAGTCAAAGTGCAACTTAAAGATTGGAATGGCGCGTTGGCCGACTATACGCAATCGATCAAACTCAAAGACGACAACGAAAAAATTTGGCTTTGCCGAGGCGATTTGATGCTGCTGATGAACCGGGTAAAGGATGCCATTGAAGATTATACCATCGCTGTAACGCACAACGCTGAATTTGGTATAGCCTATTACCATCGCGCTTTGGCAAGGCAACGTGCAGGAATGCTGCCGGAGGCTTGTGAAGATTTGAGTCAAGCTCAAAATTTTAGCGTAAAAGTAGACGAGAAATTGAAGGCTGAGATTTGTAAGTAAACTGCTAACCAACCCGCTTACCCTGAGCCTTAGTTGCTTCGCAATCCTTACCGCACCTTTATTGTCTTCATCATCGCTTGGGCAGTTTCTTGCCATTCGGACTGGTGATCTTTCGGGCAACTGAAGGTGAACACTAAAGTCCTCCCCTTTTCGATATAGTATTGGACATAGGCATACCTGAAGATGGCCTGGCGCTCTCCTTCCTTGAGCTTGTTGCCATTCACGCGAGATTCAAATTCAAAAAAAATAAATTTTTTTTTGTTCACCGTATGGATACCCTGGCTAATAAAATCCACTCGGTCGTATAGGTTGTAAATTCCGGATTTAAAAAATTGAGCCGCCAGTTCGATATCTGCATCCGGCCATTGAGTAGCGGAAATATTTACACTAAAATCCGAGTCGCGGTCCGCATTCGTAAACGCCCCGAGCGGAGCTCGCACTGAGGGATATCGCTGCCCGATGTCGTCTGGGGTCATCGGAACAAGTGTTGGAGGTATAGAAATAGTGATGCGGTCTGTAATTTTTGTCTTTATCAATCTTGCGGGAGCAAACCCAAAAGCCAGCACCGAGACTAACAATACAATATTTTTCATAGATGAAATAAACTATTTTCTGATCGTCCAGTTAACCAATAAGTAAGACGATTAACTAAATTTGTGGTTCAAAACTAACAAGAATAACGATGCTACGGACACATACTTGCGGAGAACTGCGAATAAATGATTGCACCAAAACGGTAACCCTCACGGGATGGGTGCAGCGACTGCGAGACAAGGGGAGTTTGTTGTGGATCGACTTGCGCGACCGCTATGGCATCACTCAGCTTTTTTTGGAAGACGGCAAGAGCGGAGCCGCCCTGCTGCAAACTGCGAGGCTACTGGGCCGTGAGTTTGTTGTCAAAGTAGAAGGTGTGGTGGCCGAGCGTCATTCGAAAAACCCTACTATTCCCACCGGGGAAATTGAAATCAAGGTCACATCTCTAGAAATACTCAACCCCTCCAAAACTCCGCCCTTCACCATCGAAGATGAAACGGACGGTGGCGAAGATTTGAGAATGAAATACCGCTATCTTGACTTGCGCAGAAACCCCGTGCGCGAAAGTTTACAACTACGCCACAGGATGGCCCAGCAGACACGGGTGTATCTCGATCAGCTCAATTTCATAGAAGTAGAAACTCCCGTGCTCATCAAAAGCACACCCGAAGGGGCGCGCGATTTTGTCGTGCCTTCGCGAATGAACCCAGGGGAATTTTATGCCCTGCCGCAATCGCCACAAACGTTCAAGCAATTGCTGATGGTGTCAGGGTTTGACCGCTATTATCAAATTGTAAAATGCTTCCGCGATGAAGACTTACGTGCCGACCGGCAGCCGGAGTTCACCCAGATTGACTGCGAGATGTCGTTCGTTTCACAAGAAGATATTTTAAAAATCTTTGAAGGACTCATCCGTCATCTTTTCAAAACGGTAAAAGGCATAGACCTGAAAGAAGTGCCCCATATCTCCTATACGGATGCCATGAAATACTATGGCTCCGACAAACCCGATACGCGGTTTGAAATGAAGTTTGACGAGCTCAACGATGTGGCCAAAGGCAAGGGTTTTGACGTATTTGACGATGCCCAGTTGGTCGTGGGTATCTGTGCAAAAGGTTGTGCGGGCTACTCGCGAAAACAACTTGATGAGCTAACCGAGTTTGTTAAAAAACCACAGGTTGGAGCAAAGGGGCTGATCTATATCCGATGTGAAGCCAATGGGACGTATAAATCTTCCGTGGACAAATTCTTTGATGAAATTGAACTGGCACGCTTCGCACAAAAATTCAATGCCGAACCGGGAGACTTGATTTTAATCCTTGCGGGAGAGAAAGATAAAACCAGAAAAGCATTAGGCGAACTGCGCCTTCATGTTGCTTCTCAGCTCGGCTTGCGCGATAAAAATAAATTTGCTGCACTGTGGGTTCTTGATTTTCCTTTGCTCGAATGGAACGAAGAAACCCAACGCTGGCACGCCATGCACCACCCCTTCACTTCGCCCAAGCGTGAAGACCTAACTTTGCTCGATAGTGACCCAGGAAATGTTCGCGCGAATGCCTATGACATGGTGCTGAACGGCACCGAAATTGGTGGAGGATCCATTCGCATTCACGACCGTACCACACAACAGTTGATGTTTACAAAACTCGGTTTCAGCGAGGTGGAAGCAAAGAAGCAGTTTGGCTTTTTAATGGACGCGTTTGAATTTGGAGCACCTCCGCACGGAGGCATCGCCTTTGGCTTTGACCGGTTATGTTCGCTTTTTGGCGGAGCCGACTCCATCCGCGATTTCATTGCCTTCCCAAAAAACAATGCGGGCCGTGATACCATGATCGACACACCGGCAACGATCTCTAAAGAACAATTAGAGGAGCTTGGTATTGAGCTGAAGAAAAAGTAGGTAAGGGAATTTTTTTTATGATTTCTTGAATGCCGGAGTTAAGTCTGTCATTTTAATGTACAGCCCGGTTAATCTCAGCTCAACTTACGGTCAAAAACTCTTCTTTCCTGACTTAAGGGTGTAGGGTTTTTCCATTTTTCTCTTTTCGATCACAAGTACACTGTCATAGTAGTGAAGCGAATGAACTGATTGAGTGAAAGGGCTGATTTTTAGAGAATCCTCCTTGGCGTGAAACGCATTAATGGAATCGATGAAATTTTTACTGTACTCTATAAATGTTCCTTCCTTTTTATAGCCTCCTCCAAATTCTTCCCAATAAGAAGTATGAAGGTCTTCACATAAATACACTCCATCAGGAGTCATGTGTCCAAACAATTCTTCAAAACTTGTTACCTGCTGTTCCATGGTATGCCCACCATCGTCAATAAAAATATCCAAAAGGGGAATTTGCCGCTTTACTTCTTTCAGGAATTCCCTGTCAGATTGAGAGCCAATAAATACCTGGATGTTCTCTTCTTCAAATTTTTTGCACTCAGGGTTAATGTCAATCCCATAAATTTTTACTTTAACCCCAAAATAATCCTTCCACATTTGTAAGCTTCCCCCATGAAGAACCCCGATCTCAAGAATGTGTAGCTCTTTGTTCCTGAACTTACTGAAATGGCGGTCATATATTTCAAAATAATGTTGCCATTTAAATATTCTGCGTTTGGTATTTGCCGTGAAGTATTTTTCTAAATCATTCATCTTTTAAAAGCATTTAATTCATTGCAAAACTACAATTATTTGCTTCACCCAAAATAGATACCTTTACCTCAAAGGCACTCAGTTTCATTTCGCAGAAGCCGGTTAATACCAATCGGCCACGGTTCTCATCTTTCCTTTTTCATCTTTGATTTTGTCCAGTAATCACTTTCCCGTTTTGGCAAACTCGGAAGATTGCTATATTTAAAAATTAAATAATCCTTACTCTTAAACGCCTACCCCATGAGCACCACCAGCACCAACTTCTCCTCTTTTAATGAAAGTCATTCCCTTGCCCTTCGCATTTGGCATTGGACAACTTTTGCGGTCATCACGTTCACCCTCATTCTTGTGCTGATGGGAACATTCATGTTCAAGATGAAAGACAATACTGGTATGGTGCAGGAGCAGTTGGAACGAAAAGGGGCAACGGTAACCAAAGACCAGGCACGGTCAGTGGCGCATGAATACAGCGATAAAATCTGGATGACACATAAGTACGTAGGCTATGGCCTGTGCTTCTTGTTGTTGTGCCGTTTCATCTTGGAAGCGACCCAGCCTAGTGAAGAAAAATTTAAGACGAAAATCAAACGCGCCCTGGGTTTTCAAGCCAGCACTGTGGGCGCACAAGAAGATGAGCGCAAACTTTATTTGTATGTAAAAAGGGGTTATCTTCTCTTCTATCTGATTTTTTTTGTCATGGCTCTATCAGGCTTAGTGCTCGCTTTCGAGGATGTAAAATTTTTAGACCCCATTCACGATTTAATGGAAGGCACACATAAGTTTAGCCAGTACCTGATCTATACCTACATCCTCGTTCATTTGATCGGTGTGGTACGGGAAGAAATCGGAAAACATCCTGGAATCATTTCAGGAATGGTTCATGGCAAGAAAAGATAGCAGCAAGAAAAACAAATTTTTCGTTTGCCTAAAAAAATAATGAAAATTAGAATCCATTCCATTTCCGTTCTGGTATTCAGTTTGTGCGCTACCTTCTCCTTTGCACAAGATGTTTATTACCCCGACTCTATTTGGCAGACCAAAAAACCTGCTGAACTAAAAATGAATGCCGCGCTCATCGATAGTGCCGTTCATTTTGCTTTTCGCAACGAAACCAAAACCGATTACGACTTGCGCATCGCCAATTTGAAAGCTTACGCCAGCGAACCGGGTTATAAAATTGTTGGCCCCATGAAGCCGAGGGGAAAACCGGCTGGAATTATTTTGCGAAACGGATATATCGTGGCGCAATGGGGCGATGTGGACCGCGTGGACATGACCTTCAGTGCAACCAAAAGTTATCTTTCAACCTTAGCCGGACTTGCCTACGATAACCGGCTGATTAAAAGTGTGGACGATCATGTGAGTAACTACGTAGAAGAAAAATTTGAAGGAGAGCATAATTCAAAAATTACCTGGCGGCACCTGCTTACCCAATCATCCGATTGGTCGGGGTGCCTTTTTGATTTGTGTGACTGGGCCGATCGACCACCCAAGCAAGGCGGCCTTGACGATTGGAAAAACAGAAAGCTGCTGGAGCCTGGGACAACTTTTGAATATAATGATGTGCGTGTCAACTTACTTGCGTACTCCTTGCTTCAGGTTTGGAGAAAACCATTGCCTTCGGTTTTGAAAGAAAGAATCATGGATCCGATTGGTGCCTCCACCACCTGGCGC
>JAYVMP010000085.1:0-9713 GCA_043758895.1 Bacteroidota bacterium | reverse complement strand
AGGGGGGGTTACTTTTTGAAATCCTGAAAAAGTGCCCTCCGTTTAATGCATAGCCCGTTTTATACCATTTTATTAGTTTCCTCGGACAACAGTGATTTTTTTATAAACCTAAATGATTATAATCAGAAAAACGATAACCTTAATTTCAATCGGAAAGCAGGTCAAGCGGTTTTTAAGTTGGGTATTGTTTGGTGTATTCGCTTTTGGATGGTCTCCCCACCAATCGAAAGCCCAAACACTCAATTTTGAAAATGCTGATTTTACATCTATCCAAAAAGAGAAATTCTCGATTCAAATACCGGATTACCTCGTAGAGACCGATGATCTTGACCCCCGCGCATTATTGCAATTGAAAAATATTTTTAATGAGACCTATTTGATGATTGTGCCCGAACCAAAGACCACGGCCCTTGGCCTTCACCAATTAAGATCACAGTTCGAAATCAATCTATTTTCGAAAGGAGGCAAAATTGTTGCACGAAAGGAAATAAAAGTAACAGGTGGAGATGCGTTTCAATATGATGTAGTCTGGCAAGTAGGTGATGAAACCTTAGCCTACCTGATCACTTTTGTGGATACACCCACCACACTTTACAAAATTTATGGTTGGACACTGGCTTCTCAAAAGAATTACCTAAATGATTTCCGCAAATCCGTGGCCTCATTTTGCACGGGTGATTTTCGGGCAACGCGGTAGTCACCACTTCTTCAAAGCCGGAACTGTAAAACAACTCAACCCCCAAAAAAAGCTGCCCATTCCTGGGGCAGCTTTTTTTGGGTGAAGATAAGTTCTAAGGTTATTTCCTTAAATCTTTTTACTCAAAAAGTCAATCTTGGCTTGTGCTTCGGTTTTGCCCAAGCTCAGGGATTTTTTGTATAGTTCGATGGCCTCTTTATACGTGTCTTTCTTTTTGCGGGGCGCCAGCTTAGTGCGGTTAGCCGCCTCTTCAACTGCTTGTCCGCGCGCAAAGTACGAATCCGCTTCGCTCACTTTGCTTTGGATCTGCACCTGTTGGATTTTTTCGTTGAGCAAATCCAACTCTTGTTTCTTTGTTTCTATCTGTGCCGTCTTATCGTTGATCTCTGCCTGCTGTAAGTTGGTGGTGTTGATCAGCTCCACATTTTGATTTTTCAATTCTTGTACCTGTTCATTCAGGGTAGCAATTTCTTTATTGCGCTCTTCCAGGTCAGCCTTCAGTTTTTTGATAGTGGCCGCATAGGCATTGGCATTGCCTTTCGATTTTTTCAGTGACTTCTCTAAGTCTTCAATTTTCCCTTGCGTATCCTTCACATAGTTGTTGATGTCCTTCATGCGTGAGGTGTAGTCGGAGTAGGTTGTTCCTTCTACCATATTTACCCTCAACAGTTGGCGGTTGGCATCGATGGAGTCCATCAAAGTGCCTACTTCTTGCAGCGTTTGCACAAATTTTTGATTGGTCTGCAGTTCCGCTTTGAGCGAATCTACCTGTGATTGCAGTTTTTCAGATTTAATGTTGCAGCCGGCAAACGTGAGCGCAGCTACAAAAAGGATGATAATATTTTTGCCCATACGAGTTAGTTGATGTTTGAGCAAAAGTACGTTGGTTATTCAGGGCATAAAAATGCGATCGCAAAATATTTTTACAGGATGCCTATAAATCCTTTGAGTTAACGTAATTTTACTACCGTTTTCAAAGCGGGCTGCCTTCCCCATGCCAAAATCAACCCTACAAGCGTCAGCGTATCGTTATTTTAAATCCTTGTCTCTGACCTGTTGGCAAAAATTTGCCATTTTAAACAAATGTCAGGTTTGAAGAAAATTGAATCTCAACCCTATTTAAGGTAGCCAACTATATCCATGGGAAATTTACACGATTCAAGAAACCATCCACTTACAGCTGCCGGGGTTTTAGTTTCACTCGGCATTATCTATGGCGACATTGGTACTTCTCCACTCTATGTATTTAAGGCGATCATTGGCCCGCGGGCAATCTCAGAGGAATTAGTGCTCGGAGGCATGAGCTGTGTGTTTTGGACGCTCACCTTGATTACCACTTTTAAATACGTTTACCTTGCCCTAAATGCCGACAACAAAGGCGAAGGCGGTATCTTCGCTTTGTATGCGTTAGTGCGAAGGTATAAAGCGGCATGGGTCATTTTTCCGGCCATGATCGGCTGTGCCACCCTAATTGCAGATGGTTTCATCACCCCCCCTTTTAGTATTTCTGCAGCGGTGGAAGGACTACGGATCAATTATCCGCATATCCACACTATGCCCATTGTGATCATCATATTGATCTTGATCTTTTTATTTCAGCAGTTCGGCACCAACATTGTGGGCAAAACTTTTGGGCCAATCATGATGGTCTGGTTTGCTATGATAGGCGGCCTTGGCCTTCTCCACCTGCTGCCCAATCTATCTGTATTGAAGGCTATTAACCCCATCTATGCCTGGAATTTGCTCGCCAACTATCCCGAAGGGTTTTGGCTGCTGGGTGAAGTTTTTCTTTGTACAACAGGTGCAGAGGCACTGTATTCGGACTTAGGTCATTGTGGCAAAGGCAACATCCGCATGAGCTGGGGCTTTGTGAAAGTGGCACTCATCCTCAACTATTTTGGCCAAGCCGCATGGCTGCTCACCGAACAGGGCAATTTGCTGAATGGGCAGATCCCATTCTATGCTATGGTGCCTACCGAGTTTTTAGATGCCAGCATTGTTGTGGCAACCTTGGCGGCAATCATCGCCAGTCAGGCTTTGATCTCAGGCACGTTTACGTTAGTGAACGAGGCAATGAAACTCAAACTATGGCCCAGCACCAAAGTCCGTTATCCCAGCCAAATGAAAGGCCAGATCTATGTTCCTGCCATCAATTGGATATTGATGTTTGGCTCGATCGGTGTCGTTTGGATTTTCAAAGAATCTTCTGCGATGGAAGGAGCCTATGGCCTGGCTATTATTTTAAACATGCTGATGACCACCACCCTGCTGGTGTTTTATTTCAGCACGGCCAAACACTCGCGCATCCGCACGGGTGGCATTGCCATTGTGTTCTTTACACTTGAAACGCTTTTCCTTATTTCCAACTTTCATAAGTTTGAACAGGGCGGCTGGTTCACCTACTCGATTGCCATTATCTTCTTTGCCATGATGTTTGTGCTGCTGAAAGCACGTCACCTGCGCGACCAGCATACAGAGTTTGTTGACTTAAAGCATTACGTGCCCCTCCTTCAAGACCTGCAAGCCGATACGTCCGTTCCCAAAGAGGCCACCAACCTGGTGTACATGGCCGTAGCTGACAGCAAACGCTACATCGACTCCAACATCGTGTACTCTATATTTAAAAAGCGGCCCAAGCGTGCCGATGTGTATTGGTTTGTGCATGTAGATACAGTTGACAGCCCTTATTCATCGAAATACTCCGTGGATACTATCGTTCCAAAAAAGTGCTTTTTCATTCGGATTAAATTAGGATTTAAGGCTGATCATCGCGTGAACTTGTTATTCAATAAAATTTTGCACGATATGGCCGAGTCGTCCGAAATCGATCTGATCAGCCACTATGATTCGTTGCAAAAACACAGTATGCCTTCCGACTTCAAGTTTGTGATCTTGCATTCACTTGCCTCGGTGGACAGCGAAATTTCTACGTTTGATAACTTGATCATCCAAGGCTACCGATTCATCAAAAAGCACAGCCTTACCACCGAGGAGATGTATGGCCTTGAACTGGCCAACGTGGAAGTCGAAAACGTGCCGATCATGGTGGGGCCGCCAGCCAAAGTCCGCATCAAACGTGAAAAAGAAGATGCCGAACGTGAAAAGGAACTGCGCTACCACGGGCACCTCAATTGATTCTAACTTTCTTGCATGAGTCCATCGGCCAATGTTATCTTGAGTTTTTAAATCGCAAAAAAAAATGCCGAAGGAAAAATTTAGCAATGCCATCAATGCCTCCTACACGTTTGCGGGAGCAGCCATCTACCTGGGTGCAGGCGTTTACGAAAATGAAATCCTGGCCGAGGCTAAAGTAAGTCTTTCACTGCAGATGATGACCCGCCACGGGCTGGTGACGGGCGCCACGGGCTCTGGTAAAACAAGAACGCTGCAATTAATTGCTGAACAGCTCTCGGCAGCTGGCGTGGCCGTATTTATGCCGGATATGAAAGGAGACCTAACGGGCATTGCCCACGAAGGTGAGGCCAACACCAAACTCACCGAGCGTGCCAACGCACTGAACATCAAATTTACTCCCACTGGTTTTCCAACTGAGATTTATTCCTTGAGTGGAAAGCTGGGCGCACAGATGCGCGCCACCGTTACCGAATTTGGGCCCATACTGCTGAGCAAAGTACTTGAGCTGAACGAAGTGCAAAGCAGCGTGCTGATGATTTTATTCAAGTATGCGGACGACAAACAATTGCCCATTGTTGACTTGAATGATTTAAAAAAAGTACTGAACTATCTTTCGGAAGGAGAAGGAGCCATTGAAATCAAAGAGGCCTACGGAAAAATTTCACCGGCCACGGCTTCGACTATGCTGCGCAAGATCGTGGCACTGGAACAACAAGGGGTAAGTAAATTTTTTGGCGAGAAGTCATTTGACATTGACGACCTTTTTGAAAAAGTAGATGGCCGAGGAGTGATTAGTTTGCTCAATGTGTCGGATGTCCAAAATCAGCCTGCGATTTTCTCCACGTTCATGCTTTCCCTGTTAGCAGAAATCTATCAGACACTGCCCGAAGCAGGCGACCTCGAAAAACCAAAATTGGTTTTCTTTTTGGACGAAGCACATTTGCTATTTAAAGACGCTCCGAAAGCATTTATGGATCAGATCGAGCAGGTCATCCGGCTGATCCGCTCCAAAGGTGTGGGTGTATTTTTCTGCACGCAACTCACAGCCGATGTCCCTGCATCTGTGCTGTCGCAGTTGGGCAACCGGGTGCATCATGTGATCCGTGCATTTACGCCCAACGATGTAAAAGACTTAAAAGAAACGATCAAAACATTTCCCAAGTCGGAGTTTTATGATTTGGAAAAACAATTCACACAACTCGGCATCGGCCAAGCGTTCGTCACGGTGCTGAACGAAAAAGGAATTCCTACGCAAACAGTGGTTACCCATTTGGCTCCGCCCGCTGCACGCATGGGGCCACTCACCCCAGATGAATACCAAGCGCTGTTGGCCGGCTCTGAATTTTATAAAAAATACAAGGAGACGATCGATCCCCGGAGTGCCTTTGAAATTTTGAACGAGCGGGTTCTGGCCGTAAAGGAAGAACAAGATCAAGCCGCTGCTCAACCGCTAGCCAAGAAGACGGTACCACGCTCTGCCAACGTAGAGAAAACCACCTTTGAAGAAGTGCTCGCTTCACCGATCACCAAACAAGTGGGCAAAGAATTGGTGCGTGGCATTTTTGGAATGTTGTTTGGCTCCGCTCCACGTAGGACATATTCCAAAAGGAGATGGTGACGAACCAATGTTAAATCACAATTTCATTTTTGCAAATCACTTCACCTTCACAAAGGCTTTCGACTCACATTCCTTCATGGCATCATGGATTTTTAAGGAAGAGCCGGTCAACTCATCAACGATAAACCGTTGGGTGACAATTCCTGATTTTTTATCCGTGAACATAAGTTCTTGTCCATTGAGTTTGTATTGAAAGGAATTCATGTCGCTTCCCCTTTTCTTGCCCGTGGAAAATATGCCCTCCTGCCCCGTTCCATCCTTTTTAAAAACGATCAACTTGGCCACGCTGCTTTTCGTGTTGCTGCCCATCATGCCTTCCAACTCCTTTTCTGTCTCGCTTTGCGCGAGCTCGCTTTGAAGGCAACCTTTGCTACCTGAAAGCTGCCAAGTGCCCTCGATCGATTGTGATGCTACTGGCCATGAAATCAATGCAAGACCAAGTACAAATAAGGTTTTCATAAATTGTTTTGTTTTTTTTATCCTTTTAAAAAATTTCTGCTTTGTTGAGCGTTTACTAAACAGTAATACAACGAAGCGGAATATAAAAAAGTGTTTCGAGAAAATTCATCAAGCCCTCACAAGTTTTAAAATTATATGCTAATTTAACATGAAATTTTAAGATTTGACCTGATCATGGATTTGACACTACTCTTCTCACCCATTGACGAACTGATTTACTCCGCTGCGTATCCGGCCAATTGCTTTTTCAAAAACATCAGGGCGTACACAGAAAAGATGCCGAGCTACCAAGGCGCTCATTTGGCGTTGATCGGTGTAAAAGAAGAGCGTGGTACACATACCAACAAAGGCACGGCACTTGGCCCTGATGAAATCAGAAAAAAACTTTACTGGCTTAAGAAGGGAACAGGTGCCTACCACATTGTTGATCTGGGCAACCTGAACCTTGGCATTGACCTTGACGAAACGTATGTGCGCTTGAGCGAAGTGTGCCGCATACTGCTGGAAAATAATGTGATGCCCATCATCTTGGGCGGGTCGCACGACCTGGACTACGGGCAGTTTCGCGGTTATGAAGACCTCCAGAAGCTGATCAGTTTCCTGAACATTGATGCATTTCTTGATTTGGAAGATGGCGAGGGAGTATCTGCATCACGGCAGCACATCCATAAAATGTTGCTGCATGAACCCAACTATCTTTTCAGCTACACGCACTTGGCCCACCAAACTTACCTTATTGATCCCTTTTCCACCGCGGCTTTAGAGAAGTTGAATTTTGAAGCGCACCGGATCGGCCAGGTGCGTACTAACCTCACAGAAATGGAACCCTCCATTCGCCAAGCCGATATGTTTTCGTTTGACGTCACGGCTATAAAATCATCGGATGCACCGGGCAATGCCAGCGCTCAGCCGTTTGGGCTTACGGGGGAAGAGGCTTGCCAGATCTGTTGGTATTCCGGGTTGAATGAAAAATTAAGCTCCGCGGGATTTTATGAATACAATCCGGGCTACGATGACGTCCATAAAAAAACAGCGTCCGTAGTGGCCACCATGATCTGGTATTTTGTCGAGGGATTTTATCACCGCAAGCAAGAAAGCAATTTCAAATCGAATGATTTTTTAAAATACGTTGTAGCCATGCCGGTAGAGCCGGAAACGATTTCATTTTACAAAAGTAAACTCACCGAGAAATGGTGGATGGAGGTGAGCCACACTAGGTTGGGTGCCAGGTATCCCCGCAATTCGATCGTTCCCTGCAGCTACACAGATTACCAGACGGCCATTAAAGGTGAGGTGCCCGAGCGGTATATCAGTGCCCTGGCGAAAATGAGTTAGCTGAAACAGTTGAACGTTCACGATGAGCCAAAGTCCCATTAAAAATTAGAACTTGACGTTGAATTTCATTTCTCATTCACCGCCATCACCCTTCCTGCTGCCACCACAAAAATCTTTTCACCGAGTTTCGGCCTCACTGCAGCCAATCCAGTGAAAGCACCAAAGGCGGGAAGGATACATTGGTTTGATTTTACATAAAAGCAGGGAAGCATTACCGACTGTTTTCCAGTGCCCCGAAGATGCACACCTGGATGAATATGCCCAGCGATGTTGAACCAATTGCTATGAATTTTTTGAAGTGGTTCATGCGTAAGGAGCAAGTTTTTAAGTTGAAGGCCTGCCCGGTGCAATTGAATGCCATGCCGCTCATATTGTCTTTCACTCAAGATGTCGTGGTTGCCGATCACTAATTCAAAAGAACAATTGGCAAATGCCTTTCGCACCTGGCCGAACACCTCCCATTCATCATTATATACACTGTGGAATAAATCGCCCAAAAAGATCACCCGTTTTGGCTTATAAGAATTGATTGTCGTGATCAAAGTGGCTGCATTTTTGTCATTTCCTTTGGCAGGAACGGGAATGCCCGCCTTACGAAAGTGATCAATCTTCCCCCAATGCGCATCGGCAATCACCAGGGCTTCCACATCGGGAAGCCACAATGCTTTTTCCGAAAGGAGAACCGCGTTCATCCCGCATAAAATCAAGGTTAAAGAATCCATCCGATCGTAATTATTAACTGGGCTTACTGCAAAATTATGAACGTCATGGCGAGCACCTGCGACTCGCGATGACACCAAACTATCAGTTTTAGGTAACATCAGGTATTAATGCGCAAATCTATAAAACTGCTTTTACCGAAGAATGGTAAGGAGCTATTTCCAATGTGCAAGCCTCGCTCCAAAATTCGAGCCTCCTTACCACTAAACAGTTATTCCTTGTAAAAGGCTACGGTTTAACCTACTTTAGACTTAGCACTCTGAATTATGACTGAGACACAAAACCGAAGGAAATTTTTGCAAACAACATTGGCGTTGCTCGCTGCTTCGCTTAGCGACTCTGCATTCGGATTCAAAAAAAAATATCCGCTCTTATCTTTTTCTACATTGGGTTGCCCGGATTGGACATTCAATCAAATTATGGATTTTGCCGGTAAACATACTTTTGGCGGAATAGAGCTGAGGGGATTGTTGCGGCAAACCGATCTTCCCCTATGCCCGGAATTTAGCAAGGAAAACAGGGCGTCAACACTTCGGCTCATGGAAGACAAAGGGTTGCATTTTGTTGATCTTGGCTCATCGGCAACGCTTCACTTTCCTGAATCCCCGGAACGAATGAAAAACCTGGAAGAAGGAAAACGCTTCATCGACTTGGCGGAAGAATTGAAATGTCCCTACGTCAGAGTGTTCCCCAACAATTTTCCAAAAAATCAGGAAAAGAATGCAACCATAGACCTCATGGTAAGAGGTTTGCTGGATTTGGGTAACCACGCCAAAGGAAGCAACGTGTGTGTAATCATGGAAACGCATGGCGACCTGACAAAGACCGAAGACCTTGAAGTAATTATGAAATCGGCTGAGCATGCTCATGTGGGGTTACTCTGGGATATTACCAATATGTGGATAGAAACGAAAGAGCCAGTGGCTACCGTTCATAAAAAATTAAAAAAGTATATACGTCATACACATATTAAAAACGCTAAAAAAGTTGATGGCAAAATCCATTACACATTACTAAATGAGGGCGATGTTCCGATCTTCGATGCGATTGATGCGCTATCCAAAGGAGGGTACAAAGGATATTACAGTTTTGAGTGGGAGAAACTGTGGCATCCTGAATTGGCTGCACCCGAGATTGCGATTGCCGATTATGCCCACGTGATGAAAAAACATTTTGAATAATAGGACGCACGAAGTAGTCGGGCACTCCATGGGGTCGGACGACTGATCTGGAATTTTAAATTTTTAGTTCTTGCGTAATTCCGTTAAAATAAGTTGTAGAATTTATGCGAACCAATTAATGAACGTCAGAATGAGCCTGCGTAAAACCACTTCACACCAAAGGCAAGTTTATCGAAGCCAATGGTAACACAAACTGGCAGCCCTGTTGGTTTGAATACCCTCACACATTTTAAAAATCAAATATGAATCTCGACTCCCTTCACCTCAACACCAAAGCAAAAAAACAAAACACATTCGATGCGATCATCGTTGGGTCGGGCATCAGCGGAGGGTGGGCCGCCAAAGAGCTCTGTGAAAAAGGATTGAACGTATTGATGCTGGAGCGAGGTGCTAATGTGATCCATCCGAATTACCCCACCGCCACCAAAGACCCCTGGGAATTCAAATACAAATTTCATCTGACGGTAGAGGACAAAGAAAAACATTCTATCCAAAATCGCCATTGGTCGTTTCGAGAGGACAATAAACATTTTTACATCAACGATCAGGAAAATCCGTATGATGAAAC
>JAYVMP010000084.1:0-4867 GCA_043758895.1 Bacteroidota bacterium | reverse complement strand
GTTTGTTTGATGGTAAGCTCACGGGTTCTGTTGACGTGTATAACAGAACGATCAGTGATTTTATTTTGCTAAGAAATGTGCCGACAACACAGTTTGCATCCGGACAACAATATCAAAATGCTGGTTCAATTAATACCCCGGGCATAGAGATCGCGTTGAACTACAATGATTTGCAATTTGGTGAGTTGAAATGGACTCCTGGTATTGTCATCAGCCACTATGCAACTACCCTAAAGTCCTTTATTATACCTACACAAGTCAGAGCTGATTTCGGAGCTCCTGGGCAAAATGGTACCAGTATTGACCGCGTGGCAGTGGGTGAAAAAATAGGACAAATTTGGGGACCTGTTTTTGATCACGTCTCCACTGGTGCGGGTGCCGCTGATTTTGGCGTTGCAAAGGGTGCACCTGTATTTAAAGATTTGAACAAAGATGGAGTGGTGGATGCTAATCCATCTGATGCGCTGCTTCCCAAGGGTGATTTCAAACAATTGGGAAATGGTATCCCTTCTGTGGAAATAGGGTGGTCCAACCGGTTAAGCTATAAAAATTGGGACATGAATTTGTTCTTGCGTGCAGCCTTAGGCCATAGCTTGGTAAACCAGTTCCGTGCTTTCTACGAGCCGATAGACCCGGGTGCGATTAACTCCTACAACCGGGTAATTACTAGGCTTGCTCCAGCAGGGCTTCAGCAAGCCCAATATAGTTCACTCTATGTGGAGAAGGCTGATTTCTTAAAATTGGATAACGTTACGATCGGCTATAACTTTAAGCTTTCAAACTCGGGACCTTTTAAGAGCCTGCGGTTGTATGCCAGTGGCCAGAACCTCTTTGTGATCACAAAATATACCGGAATAGACCCTGAGCCTGTTTTGCAAGATTTGGGTTCTACTGACAACGGTGCGTTTCAAGGCACAACGCCTGATCCGCTTGCTCCTGGCATTGACCGAAGAAATAATTACTTCACAGCCAGAACGTACACATTTGGTGTATCCTTTGGTTTCTAAAAAAAATAAAATGAGAAATATGAAAAAATATATATTTAAATATAGCCTCATCACGGCACTGTTTGTCGGTGGGGCAGCTTGTACCAATTTGGATGAGAACCTGCCAGGGCAATATACCAAGAAATTCACCCCCTCAAATCCCGGCGTTGGTATTCCCAACAACGTGAACAAAGCCCAACCGAACGATGGGCTTCAAGGAGCGTTTAACAATTTATTGAATGGCATTGCCACCAATGGAGGTTTTTTCGCAATACAAGAGGGAGGGACAGATGAAGCAGTGATTACCCAAAAAGGAGGTGACTGGTATGATGGAGGTCTTTATATTAAGATTCACCAGCATTTATTTACGCCTCAGACTTGGGCAATCAATGATACCTGGAACCATGCTTACAATGGAATATTTCAGTGCAATTCGTTGCTAACAGGCAAAGATGCTATCCCTAACATTACAGCCGCGCAAAATGCTCAACTAAGATTCTTGAGGGCATTTTTCTATTGGAGGTTAATGGATGTGTTTGGCAACGTACCAATTGTCACAGTTCCAGGTACAGGAGCACTTCAATCAACTAGGACACAAGTATTTAATTTTGTTGAGTCAGAAGTACTGGCGATCATCGGTAATTTGCCAAGCGGTGTTCAGGATTACGGAAGAGTTAGTCAAGCAGGTGCTCATGCATTTTTATCTCGACTTTATTTGAATGCCAAGGTTTACACAGGAACACCACAATGGCAAAAAGCGAGTGATCAAGCGGACTTCGTAATCAATTCAGCCCTTTATAGCCTGGCTCCGAATTACGCGGATGTTTTTTCGCCTTCTAACTGCTGCAATGCTGGTGCCAACATGGAGATCCTTTTTGCGGTCCCATTTGATGAGGCCACCGGCCAAGGTGCCACCTGGCACGAAGAGACGCTCCACTATCCAAGTCAATTGACTTATAGTTTCGCGAATCAGCCATGGAACGGATTTTCAACCCTGGAAGATTTTTACAATTCATATGATGCAAACGACCTAAGAAAAAAGAACAATTTTATTGTAGGCCCTCAGTTCGCAGCCGATGGAACAACCCCTATTTTGGACTTGGCTTTTGATAAAGCTGATCCGGATGGCGCACCTGTAAACTACACGCCTAAAATCAATGAATTGTATCCTAACGGCTCTCGTCAAGCTGGCGCCCGGTTTGGTAAATTCTCCTTTAAGCGTGGGGCACAGCAAAATGATGATAATGACTTTCCTTTATTAAGGTTCGGAGAGGTTTTGCTTAATAAGGCCGAGGCATTATTTAATTTGAATGGATATAATGATGGAACAGGTTTAGCGTTGGTTAACCAACTAAGGACACGGGCTGGGTCAACTCCTCTTGGAAATATGTCGCCCACCATTATGTTGGCCGAACGTGGTAGAGAAATGTTCGTGGAGGCAGTAAGGAGAACCGACATGATCCGTCTTGGCACTTATTTTTCGGGCTCTTGGGCGTTCACCACACCCGATCCAGACCCGGTAAACCATGGTTTAATGGCCATCCCGATCGAACAGATGCAATCATCTGCGTCAACACCCTATAAATTGGTTCAAAACCCTGGGTATTAGGCTATATTGAAAATCTTTAGGTTTGATGGCGTCCAACACTATTTGTTGGACGCTATTTTTTTATAAAATTTAAGGTCTAAATAATGATGACATTATTTTGTTTACTTAAGGAAAGCGGACGTTGGAACTCGGTAGGGCATCAATTTGGCATTTTCCTTTTAAGTGTTGCATTTTTTGGGTGTGTTCAATCGGATTATACCAAATTGGTTAAGTCAGAATTGGCTAAAGGAATCCGAAACGATTCCATCTTATTGGGTATCCGTTTTGGCATTACCCAAAAGGAATTCTATGCCAAGTGCCTTGAGTTGAATCAGCAGCATTTGGCTACACAGGGATTGGGTTTTTCTATTCAATACCTCATTACTGATTCAGTAGTCCATCGTAAACCAACTTCAATCCGCTTGCTTTTTTCACCTGGATTTGACGAGCAGGAGATATTAACGGACATGGATTTAAAGTTTAGTTACTTGGGCTGGGCCCCATGGAACAGGAATCTCCAATCGGATAGTTTGGAAACTAAGGTAATTGTGTTGTTGACGCGCTGGTATGGAGGAAATAAATTTATTACTGCTCATGTGGGGAAAAATGATGTTCCAGTAAAGTTGGATGGAAACAGGCGGTTGTTGGTCTATATCGAAGATGCGCAAACGGTTATCGTGCAGGTTCAGGATATTCTTCACCCGAAGTATAAGCACAAGAATTGACACCAATTGTTTAGATCAAAGACACAAGAATCTAATAGTGCCCGTTGAGTGAGGTAGTTTTAACAACGCCATTACTAACCTGATATACTATTCTTTGGTTTATCCCTTCGGCTTCAAAATCCGGATAGATTATGTTTAATGGCTTCTGGCTGGCCGATACCGGTAACGGATGTTCTTGTATATCAATCATTAACTCTTCGATCTTCTTTTGAATTGATTTGTTGCCGGATTTATTCCAGAATTTCAGTTGGCTTTTTATTTCCCTGCTAATCTTACTTTTTAGCACCTTTGCCAATTGCAAATAAACCTTTTCTTCATCTTTATTTTTTGGATAGATCGTAAATGTTGACATGGTCTTTTCCATTTAATATCCAAATATACTATTTCTGTCATAAACGTATCGAAACGGTGCCCCAACGATTACGAAGCTGCGAGATCGTTCCAATCCCGCGAGGAAATTATTATGCGCCAACCCTGCTTATCAAGGTAATGGTGCTATTTTTGTCTCTCCATGAGCGTTCGGAATTATTTTGTGGTTGTGGCCCTACTTCTTTTGAGATGTGGCTCAAAACCCAACAAGCAGTTTGCTATGGTTTCCGCCAAGGAATCAAGAGTTAGCTTCAATAATAAACTTGTGGCCAGCGAAGCTTTTAACCCTTATATCTACCGTAATTTTTACAACGGGGGTGGTGTGGGGCTAGGCGATATCAACAATGATGGTCTGCTCGATATTTTCTTCTGTGGGAATATGGTCTCCAACAAATTGTACTTAAACAAAGGGAATCTTAAGTTTGAAGACATCACAGAAAAAGCCGGCCTTGCAACAAACGATATGTGGTCTACAGGAGTTAGCTTTGTTGATCTCAACAGTGATGGCTGGTTGGATATTTACGTTTGCCGATCGGGCAAGCCCGGAGGAAAACGGAGGCACAATGAGCTTTTTATCAACCATAAAGACATGACGTTTGATGAAAGTTCTAAAGAATATGGACTTGACTTTGTTGGCTTATCCACGCACGCTGTTTTTTTTGATATGGATAACGACAGCGACTTGGATTGCTATTTGTTAACCAATTCAATTCGATCGGTAGGTGCTTTTGATTTGAGAAAAGATCAGCGTAACGAACCTGATAAAAATGATGAAGGGAATAAATTGCTGATGAACAAGGGTGAAAAATTTGTGGATGTGTCGAACGAAGCAGGAATTTACAATAGTAAAATTGGTTTTGGGCTTGGAGTAACCATTGGGGATTTCAACAAAGACGGATGGCAAGATATTTATGTCTCCAATGATTTTTTTGAGCGCGACTATTTATATGTTAACCAAAAGAACGGAACATTTCTGGAATCGGCCGAGCAAGAAGTGAAGAGCATGAGCTTAGGATCGATGGGTGCGGATTGTGCCGATATCAACAATGATGGCTACCCCGATCTTTTTGTTACCGAGATGCTTCCACGGACAAATGACCGATTAAAAACAAAAGCCAGTTTTGAAGATTGGAACCATCAACAAGCCAAGGTTGATAATGGTTATTATTTTCAGTACCCAAGAAATGTTTTGCAGATCA
>JAYVMP010000083.1:0-4183 GCA_043758895.1 Bacteroidota bacterium | reverse complement strand
CCAAATTTGGTTAGAATGCTGCGGCCACATGAGTGCCTTCCGGATGCCACGCCAGCAACGCACGGGCATGGCCAATTTTATAAAAGCGCTCTCGCATGGCGATTTTATAAATGCCGAACACGGTAATGGCGAAATTCCTATGAACAAAATGATTAAAGATGTTTTGCGGAAAGATATGAAACTTGAATATCAATATGATTTTGGAAGCACTACTGAATTGCAATTATCCGTATTGGAAGAATTTGACATAGCCGCAGACAAATCTCTTGTGCTGCTTTCGCGCAACGACCGACCGCTCTGGATGTGTGCAATGTGCGGTCAAAAGCCAGCAACACAGTTGTGCGTAGTTTGCACCGAGGATGCTTTATTTTGTGCTGCCTGTGCCAAGAAGCACGCTAAGACGTGTAGTGATTTTGCCGACTATGCAGCAATGCCCGTGGTCAACTCTCCCCGCATGGGTGTGTGCGCCTACGATGGCGGCACCATTGATAAAGAAAGAGATTGATGTTTTGTTGATGGAGTTGTTTAGACCAAGCCACAATCAGAAAGAGTAAAACCTTCCGCAATTTTCTCAGCCCATTCTTGAAACCCTTTGAGGCCATCTGAAGGGAGGTAATTATAATTTTCTTATCGAAATTATTGGAGTGGCTGCCATAGCATTACTCGCAGCTCGTCATTACTCAGTTCGCATCCAAAATTTTAAACAACTCATCGAGGTTGGGTGAAATGATGATTTCCGTTCTGCGGTTCTTTTGTTTGTTCTGCGCATTGTCGTTGGGCGATATGGGTGAAAATTCTCCTTTTCCTGCTGCAGTAATCTGGTTGGGCAACATGCCCCCTTTGATCAAAATCTTAGAAATGGAAGTGGCCCGCAGCACGCTCAAGTCCCAGTTGTCCTCCATGTATTTTGACTTTTGCGAAATCGGCACATTGTCGGTGTGGCCTTCAATCATCACATGAATGTCTTTTTGGTCTTTGATCGCCTTGGCCAACTGTTGCAGTGCGCCAGCTCCCTTTTTGTCCACCACAATGCTGCCCGATCCGAACAGCAGCTGCTCGGCCAGCGACACGTACACTTTTCCATTCTTTACTTTTACCGTGAGGTCGTTTTCTTTAAAATTCAACAAGGCATTGCTGATCCTGTTTTTTAAATCTTGAACGGCCATGTCCTTTTTGGCTAAAACGCCCTCCAACTCTTTCACTTTCTTTTCGCGCTCGGCCAGGCTGTTGCTGAGCGAGTCGTTTTGCAGGCGCGTCCTTTCAAGGTTGCTTTGGATGGCCAACAGTTGGTCGCGCTGCTGCGAAAGGTCTTGGTTCAGTTTGCCACTTTTATTGAGCGAAATTTTATAGTTGGCGTTCAGTTTTTCGAACTCCGTGTTAAGATCGGCCCATTTTTTATTTCCTGTCAACAGGGCTTGAGAAAGATCAGCCGAATCCTTTTTAAGTTTTTTTAGGGTCTCCTTTGATTGATTGATCAAAGCATTAGCTTCTTCCAATTTTTTGGACTTGTCGGCAAGCTCGCCTTCGGCTCTTACTTTCTGTGCCAGCATATCATCAAACCTCTTTTTGCTGACGATGCACGAAGAAAAAACAAGGCTAAGAGTAAATAAAAAAATTAGTTGCTTCATCGTTTAAAAAATTACCAACAAATATCTGAAATTAAATACTACTTTACGTGGCAATTAAACTTCACGCGTATGGAAGGCATGTTCAAACCCGGATCGTTCAAAGACAAAACCGTTATCATCACTGGCGGAGGGACCGGCCTTGGCCGCTCGATGGGAAAATATTTACTCGAATTGGGTGCTAACCTTGTTATCACCAGCCGAAAGAAAGAAGTACTTGACAAAACAGCGGCCGAAATGGAACAACAGACCGGTGGCCAAGTGCTGGCCGTGGCCTGCGATGTGCGCAAATACGAAGAGATTGAAAACGTGATCAAAGAAACAGAAAACCGTTTTGGAAAAGTGGATGCCGTGCTCAACAATGCGGCCGGCAATTTCATCAGCCCTACTGAGCGGCTCTCGCACCGTGCTTTTGATATAGTAGTGGATATTGTATTAAGGGGAACTTACTACACCACTTTGGCCGCAGGCAAAAATTGGATCGCCAAAAAACAGTCGGGCATTTTTCTCAATATCGTAACCACGTATGCCTGGACAGGCTCTGGCTATGTGGTGCCCTCGGCCTGTGCGAAGGCGGGTGTACTTTCACTCACACGATCTTTGGCAGTGGAGTGGGCGAAGTTCAATATTCGCAGCAATGCCATTGCACCTGGCCCTTTTCCAACGGAAGGCGCATGGAGCCGGTTGTTGCCCGGTGATCTCGTAAAGAAATTCGACCCCGCCCAGCGTATCCCGCTCAAGCGCGTGGGCGATCATCAGGAACTCGCCAACCTTGCTGCTTATTTGCTATCTGACTATTCGGCTTACATCAATGGCGAAGTGATTACGATTGACGGTGGCGAGTGGCTACGCAACGGTGGCGAATTCAGTCACTTGGAAACAATTCCCAATGAAATGTGGGATGTGCTGGAGAAGATGCGGGGGAAGTAACTTCTTTCTTTGATTGGTGAACCCCACCGATAAAAAGTATTTGTGGTCTCCGTTTCAAACCTTTCTTCAACACTTATCTCTAATGCTTCTTGTGATGAAACTCAAAAGTTTTTATATCGGTGTTTAAGGATTTCCATTTCATTTTTTTTACCTTACTACTATTGTCTTCCAGCGTAGCAGTGGTAGCGCAATCCCATTGCCAAGTCCGCATAGACCGAGACGGAATAAAAATATCTACCTGCCACAACGACACATCCAAATTCAAATCCATTTTGGCGGAATTTATGGTACATGCCACCCTCCAACAGTTTCAGGATTTCATGTTTGATTTCCCGAATTACAAAAATTGGCAGTATAATACCTTCGAGTCCAGGTCGCTGACCCAGGAGGGTGATTCTGAATTTATAATTTACACAAAGATTGAAGCACCTTGGCCCGTGGTTGACCGCGACATGGTGGTGCGCATCACGATGGAGAGAAAACAAGATCAATTGTTCGTCATTGCCAATAGTGTAAAAGGTAAGCTGCCCCAACAAAATGGATTTGTTCGCGTGCCCTCATCGCACTCGCAATGGATCATCACCAAGATAAATGAAAACAATCTTTTGGTTAAGTACCAAATGCAAATTGACCCCGGAGGTTCAGTGCCTGTGTGGTTGGCCAACTGGGTTTGTGCCCAAGGGCCGTTTCAGTCGTTTAAAAAACTGAAAGTAGAGATTGGCAAGAAGAAATAATTATCAATCGTTCAACGCAAATGCGAAAGTTTCGATTCTTACAACCGAAACTTTGTTGCGCAAATTGGGATGTAGGGGGTTCATCAACAAATTAAATTCATCCGTGTAGGCGGATAACGGTAATCTTGCCGAAGGCACAGCCATCACAGCGGATTTTTGGCGGACTAACCAATCCTTGCCCATTTCTTGAGTAGTAATTGGGTGCGGCCTATGATTCCAATCATGTGGCAATTCATTCTTAGAAAAAAAAGGGGCTGCCCCGGTTACTTTAAAAACCACACGACACCAATCATGCAATCGAACACGAGTGCCCAAGATGGCCATCAGCTCTGTAGTGCATAATGATAATTGTGAGGCTGTGTAAATGATTGGATAACCGGCAGGGTTCCAACGCGCAGAAGAATTGCCAAAACCCCAAGGATTTTTTTGATGTTCTTTTGGCATGATCCGGTGAACCAACACGGCCACGCTTACATCATGTTGCCAAACTGCACGGCCAGCAACGTATCGGTGATCAGATCAAGGCCAAAGGGCTGGCCCAGCAATTGTTTGGGTGATTTGCCGCCCAGCGAAAAATTTTTTTCGGCAAACCATTCTTTGAAAGCCTCTTCATTTTTAAAAATATCTATGCCAATTTTTACAAGGTGGTCAATTTTGGCAGCGCGCTCACTGGCCACTAAACCAATGGGTGTGCGGCCATCCCACCGTGAAAGTGTGCGGGTAGAAACCCCGGCCACCCTTGCGGATTCTTCTTTGGATAGCGAGAGGAATTGAAATAGCGGCTCTATGCGTGAGTAGGCCAAGCCATATTCGCCAAGGCTTTCGTTTACCTTGCCCCAGCTATCTTCTTCAAAAACAACATAGCCTATTTTTTTGGTTTCTGTTTTTGATGGG
>JAYVMP010000082.1:0-29939 GCA_043758895.1 Bacteroidota bacterium | reverse complement strand
TGCGGAATCCCAATCTATTTTTACTTTATTTTTCCTTGCCTCTGCGAGGGGAATATAGTTCTTGAGTTGCTGCCTTCCTTCATGGTCTTTTCGCAAGTCAACATACTCTTGCTTGATCTTGGTTTTGAAATTCCCTCGTGATGTAAGGCTAATCAGTTCACTCGCCACAGGCACTGAACGGGAGGCATCCAACACATGAACCACCGCCCCATCATAAACCGGATCAATTTTCACGGCCGTATGCAAGCGCGAGGTAGTCGCCCCCCCAATGAGCAAAGGAATATCCATTTTTTGATGTTGCATCTCTTTAGCCACATGCACCATCTCGTCCAGCGAAGGTGTAATCAACCCGCTTAACCCAATCACATCCACTTTCTCGCGCTTTGCCGCTTCAATGATTTTTTCGGTTGGCACCATTACCCCAAGGTCAACTACATCGTAATTATTGCAAGCCAACACAACGCCAACAATATTTTTTCCGATGTCGTGCACATCGCCTTTTACGGTAGCCATTAAAATTTTCGCTGCGGGTTTTCCAGAATTACCTGTGCGTCTCTTTTCTTCTTCCAAAAAAGGGGTGAGATAAGATACTGACTTTTTCATCACGCGTGCACTCTTCACTACCTGCGGCAAAAACATTTTGCCTGCGCCAAATAAATCGCCCACAATATTCATGCCTGCCATCAAAGGGCCTTCGATCACATGCAAAGGCCGTTCATATTTTTGCCTTGCCTCTTCTGTGTCGGCATCTACAAAATCGATAATGCCTTTCACCAACGCGTGGGCAAGGCGATCTTCCACTGTTCCTTCTCGCCAGGCGTCATCGACTTCTCTCTTCTTACCCGCACCTTTCACTGTTTCGGCCAGCTCAAGCAAACGCTCCGTAGCGTCCGCTCTCCTATTCAAGAGAACATCTTCCACCCGTTCCAACAATTCCTTTGGTATTTCGTCATATACTTCCAGCATGGTGGGGTTCACAATGCCCATGTCCATGCCGTTGTGAATGGCATGATAAAGAAAAGCCGAGTGCATGGCTTCCCTAACCAACTGGTTTCCGCGAAAGCTGAACGAAACATTGCTTACGCCACCGCTCACGTGTGCGCCCGGAAGATTAGTGCGTATCCATTTCGTGGCCTTGAAGAAATCAATGGCATAATTTCTGTGTTCGTCAATACCGGTTGCTACCGGAAAAATATTAGGATCAAAGATGATATCTTGAGGTGCAAACTTTACTGTATTGACCAAAATAGCATACGCTCTTTGGCAAATGGATATTCTTCGGTCATACGTATCTGCCTGCCCAGTTTCATCAAATGCCATGACAACCGCAGCCGCTCCATATCGCTTCACCAACTTGGCCTGCTTAATAAATTCTTCCTCGCCTGCTTTCAAGCTGATGGAGTTGACAATCCCTTTTCCTTGCAAACATTTCAAGCCCGCTTCAATCACTTCCCACTTGGACGAATCAATCATCACCGGGATGCGCGATATCTCCGGCTCCGAGGCCATCAGGTTCAAGAACTTGACCATGGCCGCTTTCGAATCGAGCATGCCTTCGTCCATGTTCACATCAATCACTTGGGCGCCACCACGCACTTGATCGAGGGCAACCTCCAAGGCATCATCAAACTTATCATCTTTAATTAATTTCAAAAAACGCGCTGAGCCGGTAACATTGGTGCGTTCACCGATATTCACAAAGTTTGATTCCGGTGTTACGGTTACCGCCTCAAGCCCACTTAATTGTAAATACTTAGGCATGTTGGCCAACCTCCCGCGGCTTATACTTCTTGGCCAATTCGGCAATTACTTTGATGTGATCAGGTGTGGTGCCACAACATCCGCCAATAATATTCACTAAACCCTCCTTCAAAAATCCTTCAATCTGTTCGCCCATTTCTTGTGGGCCTTGATCATAATGACCAAAGGCATTGGGCAGCCCAGCGTTGGGATAGGCACTCACGAAAAAAGGCGCATTCTCATTTAACACTTGCAAATAAGGGCGAAGCTGCTCGGCACCTAAGGCACAATTAAGCCCAACACTCAACAAGGACACATGCGAAACAGAAATCAAAAATGCCTCGGTTGTTTGGCCAGATAGCGTTCGCCCACTGGCATCGGTAATTGTACCCGAAACCATAACGGGTAGTTGCTTTCCGGTCTCCTCAAATAATTCTTGTATCGCGAAAAGCGCTGTCTTCGCGTTGAGTGTGTCGAAAATGGTTTCCACCAAAAGCAAATCAGCCCCCCCCTCGATCAGCCCCTTCGCTTGTTCTTTATAGGCAGCCCGCAGGTCATCAAAGGTTACCGCCCGATAACCCGGGTTGTTTACATCTGGCGAAAGTGAAGCTGTTTTATTGGTGGGTCCCAAAGCTCCCGCTACAAAACGAGGTTTGTCAGGTTCACGCTGGGTGAATTCTGTGGTTGATTCCTTGGCGATCTTGGCCGATTGGTAATTTAATTCATACGCCAAGGATTCCAGATGATAGTCGGCCTGTGCGATGGTCGTGCTACTAAACGTGTTGGTTTCAATAATATCAGCCCCTGCCTCCAGGTATTGGCGATGGATGTCTTTGATGATATCAGGGCGCGTGATGGAAAGCAGGTCGTTGTTGCCCTTGAGAGGATGTTGGTGATTTTTGAACCGCTCGCCCCGAAAGTCTGCTTCTTCCAGGATATGCCGCTGTATCATCGTGCCCATAGCGCCATCCAGCACCATGATTCGTTCGCTTAAAATATTTTCTATTTTCACTCCTCCTGTTGTTTAAAACACTTTTCCAGAAAGAGCCTGATGGGGTTGGCTTCGCTCATCTTTTCCGGTCCAATAGATTGAATCCGAAAGGGAGTTAGCACCAATCCCGTTATTAACGTTAAGGTTGCTAAGACTTCAAAGGGCCCTGTCCCTCAGTCTTTCTGGATAAGCCCTGCAAAGAAACAACAATAACTTCATAAAAAGAAAATCGAAAACTGTTATTTTGCGGAAAGCATTTACTCCTTTGAAACTTGCCGCCATCGATATCGGGTCCAACGCCATCCGCCTTCAGATCTCCACGATCTTGGAGCGTGATCAAAAAATCCTGTTTAAAAAATTAGAATACGTGCGCTTTCCGTTGCGGTTGGGCCATGATGTGTTTTCCACCAACCACATCAGTGAAGCGAGCATGGAGAAGTTTAAAAAATTGATGAAGGCTTACAAACTTCTGCTCGAGCTTTATGAGGTGGACGACTCTATGTTTTGTGCTACCAGTGCTATGCGCGAATCAGAGAATGGGGAAGAGCTTGCCCGGCAGATAAAAGAAGAACTGGGGATCACTATTCATATTATCGATGGCCACTTTGAAGCAGACCTTATCAATAAAGCGATTGCCTCCTACCTGAGGGATGAAACCTATTTGCATATTGACGTGGGCGGTGGTAGTACCGAGCTAAACCTTTTTGCTAATGGAAAAAAATTAAAGACACGGTCATTCAAAGTGGGCTCTGTACGGATACTGGAGCACCACGATTCGCCCGTGATGTGGACCGACATGGAAAAATGGGTAAGGTACAACGTGAAGAAAGAATTTGGTAAAGTAACAGCTGTAGGAACGGGGGGCAACATCAGCAAGATTTTTGAGCTCGCCAAAAAGAAACCGGGGCAGGCACTATCGATCAAAAAAGTGAAAGAGATCAAGAAGATGATCGAAAGTTTCTCAATTGAGCAGCGTATCTACGAACTACAAATGAACCCGGACCGCGCGGATGTAATCATCCCGGCAAGCGATATTTATCTTAAAGTAATGGAATGGGCGCATGCCCAAAGTATTCTCGTGCCAGACGTAGGCCTAAAGGATGGAATTCTACTCCATTTACTGGAAAAAAACCTACTGCAAAAGAAAATAGAATTTAAGCCGAGTAGGTTTTAATCCTACTGCGATATATAACTCTCCAAATGTTGGATAATGGATTTTTGTTCTTGGATAACATGACCTACCACATCGCCAATAGAAATGAGTCCAATGATTTTATCCCCTTCAGTTACAGGGAGGTGGCGGATATGTTTATCGGTCATGAGCTGCATGCACTGCTCGATAGAGCTTTCAGGGGAAACGGTAAACGGGTTGGCTGTCATCAATTCACGTATGGGGGTTTCCTTTGATGATTTTCCCTTTAAGATCAGTTTTCGGGCATAGTCGCGTTCCGTAAAGATTCCGAGTAGTTTTCCATCCTCTACGATAAGCACTCCGCCAATATTGCGGGCGCACATTTGCTCGATTGCCACATAAACAGTGGTAGGCGGCTCAACAGTATAAGCACCATATCCTTTACTGTCGAGAATGTCCTTTACTTTTCCCATAGATAATATTTTTTATGGAAGATAAAAGTTTTATGGATAAAAAACAATCGTTGGTGAAGTAGAATTTTAAGGTTTCCCTATTTAGCCTCCAATGTCGTTTACCTAATCCTTTTTTGATGACCTCACCCGTTCCCTCCCCAAAAGAGAGGATGTCAGCGGAACTTAAGGAAACGGCATTGATTTAGCCTGCAAGAAGGCGAATTAGGTCAGGGAAAATACCTACTATCAAGTTTAAAAAAATGAGGATGTACAGTAAGTATTTTTGAGAATCCGATATAGTAATTTTTTCTCCGCTGGATTGGTACATGGCCACAACTGGCTTGAAGTAATAATAAACACCTATTAGCGAAGTGATCACCGCTACCACGGTGAGCGCAACAAATCCTTTGCTTATCGATAAAGTGAACACTAAATATTTACCAAAAAATCCCGCCAAGGGCGGAATGCCCGCCAGGGAAAACATGGCTATGGTCATGGCAATGGCCAGCAAAGGATTGCTTTTCAACAGGCCTTGGAAATGGATGATATTGGCGCTCCCCTTTTGGGTTTCAATGATTTGAACAATCGTGAATGCCATGATCGAAGCAATGGCGTAGGCAGTGAGGTAATAAAAAATTATCCCAGAGGAGTGCACATTGTCCGAGCTAAAGGCAAGGAGCAAATAGCCCACTTGCCCTACACTTGAATAGGCCAGCATCCGCTTGACGTTGGCTTGATATACGGCCGTTACATTTGCCACAATCAAGGTAAGCACCATGATCGCCTGCTCAAACAAAAGGAGTGAAAAACTGAACCGAACAAAGCAAACGGAGAATATTTTAATAAAGGCAGCAAACGCACCGATCTTCACCACCGTGGACATCAGCGCGGTAATGGGTGTAGGTGATCCGGCATACACATCGGGCGCCCACGAATGAAAGGGCACAGCAGAAAGTTTAAAAGCAAGTCCCGCCATCATCAAAAGGATGCCTATGTATAAAAACCGGGGCAAGGTTTGATTGGAAGCAATGAATTGGGCAATCGTTGCGATATTGAATGAACCCGTGGCTCCATAAACCAATGTGATCCCGAAAAGCAAGAACCCCGTAGCAAAGGAACCCATCAAAAAATACTTAAAAGCGGCCTCCGTAGAAAATAAATTTTCTTTGTTGCTCCCGGCCAACACATACAAAGAGATTGACAGTATCTCGATTCCCAAAAAAAGTACAGCCATATTATTAAAAGCCACCATCATCACCGCCCCTGCAACGACAAAAAATACCAACGCTGATTTGTCCGTGCGGTGTGCCTCTCCTTTAAAAAAGTCAAGGGACATCCAAAACCAAAAAATGGAAATAATAAGGATGAGTCCGGTGAAGGCCATGGCGAAACGGTTGAAGTGAAGCATGCCTTTATAGAAATAGCTCACCTCGCCCCAATCTAAAATAATCAGCCCCATAGCAATCACCAACCCGAGGAATGAAATGAGTGTTACCCACCTCTTCCAATTAAATACCTCAGCAAGCAGTGAGAAAACCCCAATTCCACAAATGACAAAAAGTGCGTTCATTTTATTTTTACAGAAACTGATAAATCAGAATAAATCGAGAGTAAATTGGCAACTGCCGCTTCCGATATTTTAAGCAGCGGCCCAGGATAAACACCGATAACAAGTACCAAAATCACTACCGGGTACAACACTAATCGTTCATGGTAATTAAGATCCGTGAAAAGGGCCGTAACACGGTTCGTTTCGCCCGACATTGCCCTCTGAAAAGTGCGTAACATGTAAACAGCTCCCAAGATAATCGTAAGCCCCGCCAGTGCACCGATCCAGACCTTAAATTGCACTATGGAATTGATCAACAAAAACTCACCCACGAACCCGCTGGTGAGTGGAAGTGCCACACTCCCGAGCATCACCACCATAAAGACGCTGGCCAAAAGTGGAGCGACATGGCGAATGCCCCCGAGTTTGGAAAGATCGCGTGTTTTAGCGCGTTCAAAAATTATCTCAACGATATAGAATAAACCAAACACCACAATACCATGGCTGAGCATTTGGATCATCGCCCCCTGCATGCCCACAACGTTAAGTGTTAATAGCCCCGCAGAAATCAATCCCACGTGGGCGATGGACGAATAGGCAATCAACCGTTTAAAATCTTTTTGCACGATGGCAATGCAAGAAGCATAGACAATCCCAATTACCGAAAGAATCATTGCCACAGGCCCCCATTGTTTCACAGCATACGGAACAATTGGAATGAGCCAACGGATCACTCCATAAATTCCCATCTTCAACATAATGGCGCTAAGTAACATCGTTCCTTGCACGGGGGCTACCGTGTAAGTATCAGGCTGCCACGTATGGAAAGGAAACACAGGCATCTTGATCGCGAAGGCGAGAAACAAAGCACAGAAAACAAAAACTTGCTGCGTCTCACCGAGCCCTCTCCCTGCTTGATACAGTGCTTGAATTCCAAAAGTATGGGTACCGGGTGTATGAAAATACAGGAAGATCAGGGCCACGAGCATGAACAAACTTCCGGTGAGGGTGTAAATAAAAAACTTCAACGTGATCTTCCCTCGGTTTTCCGCACCCCATACAAGGCAGATAAAATAAACCGGGATGAGGGCAATTTCCCAAAAAAGATAGAAGAGAAATCCGTCCGTGGCAGTGAACACGCCAATCAAGGCGGATTGCATCAGCAACATCAAACTATAATAAGAAGAAGGTTTGGTGGTGTCATTCAGTGCAGAAAGTATAATCCCGGGCATGACCACGGTGGTGAGCAAGACGAGTAACATACTAATGCCATCAATGCCCACAGAAAAATTTATCCCAAGAGAAGCAATCCATGTGAGGTTCACGGCATACTGAGGATCAAGTTGAGTTTTGTCAAACCCAATAGCAATCACGAGTGAAATCACGAGCTCGACTAATGCCACAGCAAAAGCTAAGAATTTAGCCATCGGCTGTTTCACCATCAGCAGGGCTACTGAAGCCACAAGAGGGATTACTATCAAAAGTACGGTCAGCATAAATTAAATCAGCGTGTATATGAAAATGCGATCATCAAAATGACCCCTATCACCATCACAAAAATGTAATATCCAATACCTCCGTTTTGTAATAGGCGGAATATTTTGCTCCAGTCATGGACTGCTTCACCAGCCAGGTTGACCACTTTGTCAATCCCCGACTTTTCAACTACGATATCAAAAAATTGGGATAGCCAGTACAACGGTTTTACAATCATTGCTTCATAGATATCATCTACATAATACTTATGATAAATAATTTTGTGAACTGCCGGCAGCTTCTCACTTTCTGCCAATGGCACACGCGCTTTGCTGATGTACAGTGAGTAAGCAAAGGCGATCATCACCAAGGTGAAAACTACAATCGTTCCCATCAGGGCAAATTCGGTAGTGTGGCTCAGGTGATGCTCCGTGTTCAGTTCGATGGATTTAGAAAACACAGGTGACAGGAACCCTCCTATCCAATCGCTGCCCGATAAGATTTCAGGCACGCCCATCAATCCACCCAACGTGCTGAGCACGGCAAGGATGAGCAGTGGAATGGTGATGCTCGAAGGAGATTCGTGGATGTGGCTCATCTTCTCTTCGCTTGCCCTTTCCTTCCCAAAGAAAACAAGGAACAATAAACGGAACATATAAAATGCCGTAAGTAAAGAAGCGATTACCGCGATCGCCCATGCAACAGGGCTTGCCTCAAACGCATTCGCTAAAATTTCATCTTTAGAAAAGAACCCTGCAAATGGTGGGATTCCAGAAATAGCCAACACGCCAATTAAAAAAGTAAAGTAGGTAACGGAAATATATTTTCGTAATCCGCCCATCTTACGAATGTCTTGCTCACCGTGCAAAGCATGGATTACGCTCCCTGCCCCGAGAAAAAGCAATGCTTTAAAGAATGCATGGGTAGCCATGTGAAAAATCCCTGAAGCATAAGCACCAACACCAAGCGCAACGAACATCAGGCCAAGTTGGCTGACGGTGGAGTAAGCCAGCACTTTTTTAATATCGTTTTGTGCAAGAGCAATAGTGGCCGCGAAGAGTGCTGTAATAAGGCCTATAATCAAAACCAATTCTTGAGCAATTGGCGAGAGGGAATATAAAATATTGTTGCGCGCGACCATGTAAACCCCGGCCGTGACCATCGTGGCCGCGTGGATCAATGCCGATACCGGAGTTGGACCCGCCATGGCATCGGGCAACCAGGTGTAAAGAGGCACCTGAGCACTCTTGCCCATTGCCCCTACAAAAAGCAAAATGGTGATCAACGTTAAAACGGAAACCCCAACCGTGCCCGCCTTAGGAAAGACATCTGCATAATTGATGCTTCCGAAATGAACAAAAATCAAAATCACTCCGATAATCAAACCAAGGTCGCCTATTCGGTTCATGATAAACGCCTTGTTGGCCGCATCGTTGTAGTCCTGATTTTTAAACCAAAAACCGATGAGCAAATACGAACAAAGCCCCACTCCCTCCCAGCCTACAAACATCAGTAGGTAATTGTTGCCCATCACGAGCAGCAGCATGAAGAAAACAAACAAATTCAGGTAAGAGAAAAAGCGATTGTAGCCTGCATCATCGTGCATGTAGCCAATCGAATACACATGAATCAGAAAACCGACCCCCGTGATGATCAGCAGCATCAGCGAAGAAAGTGGATCGATTAAAAATCCAAAGCTTGCTGTGAATGTTCCAGCACTAATCCAATCAAATAAGATTATATCAAAGGGCGCTGCGCCATTCAATAATTTTATAAATAAAGCAAGCGAAAAACAGAAAGAAGAAAACACAGCCCCACATGCTATTAAAGAAGCAAACCCCCGCACCAATCGTTGTCCGGTGAGTGCAATGAGTACAAAACCCAGCAAGGGCAAAATTGGAATTAGGGTGATGATCAAATTAAAACTCATCCTTTTAAACGATTCAAAATATTAATATCCACCGATTTCGTGTTACGGTACATCATCACCAGGATAGCGAGGCCAACCGCTACCTCGGCAGCCGCCACGGCCATGATAAAAAACACAAAGACTTGACCGGTCGCATCGTTCAAATAGCTTGAGAAAGCTACCATCAATAAATTCACCGCATTCAGCATCAACTCGATACAGGCAAAGATGATGATCGCATTTCTGCGAAACAGCACACCAAGCACCCCGATGGTGAATAGCACGGTGCTTAACGAGATGTAATATTCAATTGGTATGTTCATCGTTGTCCGTTAGTAGTTACCGTTAATTGTTAATCGTAGTTATTGGGTACTCAATAATTTTTTGAATACCCATTAACCTATTCTCATAACCATAACTTTTTTCCTTAATGGTTAACTTTTTTCTCATCATCTTTTCCAACCATCACTACACCCACCATGGCAGCGAGCAATAAGATGGAGGAAACTTCAAATGGAAATAAGAATTCGTTAAACAAAACTTGTCCCAAATTTTTAACTAAGCCAATCTCTCCCCCGCCTGTTTTTTGGATCAGCTGAGAAGCACCCCGCAGCGAGCCAATCAGCACCAACAGCAGAAGCCCAGACGAAGCAACGGCTGCGACTTTAAGCAAAGTACTTTTGTGTGGCTCGCTTTCCTGGTTAAGGTTGAGTAGCATAATCACATACAAAAACAAAACCATGATGGCGCCAGCATAGACAATAACATGCACAACGGCCAGAAACTGTGCATTTAACAAAATGTAATGCCCGGCAATGGCAAAAAAAGTAACGATCAAGTACAGCACGCTATAGACCGGGTTTTTGGAAAACACCACCAGCAATGCCGCGAAGATGGCGAGGAATGAGAGGAAGTAAAATAAATAAAGTGTCACAGCTATCGGTTGTGGCTAAGTAGTTTATGTTGCTTAAACTCCAACACCGCTGGAGTTTGTCGTTTGGTTACATCAATCCGTTTGTCCACCGCCTCGACCAACTTGTCTTTTCCATATATAAATGCTTTGCGTGTATAATCGGTGCTTTCAATCCGGTCAGTTAAGAATATTGACTCCTTTGGGCAAGCCTCTTCGCACAGCCCACAGAAAATGCACCGCAGCATATTGATCTCGTAAACAGAAGCATATTTCTCTTCTCGGTACAATCCTTCTTCCCCTTTCTTTCTTTCGGCAGCGGTCATGGTGATCGCTTCCGCAGGACAGGCCACCGCGCAAAGCCCGCAGGCGGTGCAGCGTTCTGCCCCATGCTCATCGCGCTTCAGCACGTGCTGCCCTCGCCATACCGCGCTAATTTCCCTTTTCACTTCTGGAAACCGCACTGTGGCTTTTTTACGAAATAAATGTCTGATGGTGATAACAATGCCACCCAAAACTGCGGGCAGGTAGATCCTCTCCCAGAAATTCATTTCTTTCTTGACAACTACTTTGGAGCGATTCGTTAACATCCTTAATTCAACATTTTAAATTCAATATCCACATCAATGCCATTTAGTTAAGCATGAAAATATTTTGCCACGAAGAAGCAAAGTCACAAAGAAATACAATGAACTTCCAGTCTTGGCGTCTTCGTGGCAATACCATATCCAAAAATCTAAAATTCAAATTTGGTCAACGATTGAACAACAATGAAATAAGTCCTGTTAGAAAAATATTAAAAATTGCCAACGGCAGCATCATCTTCCAGCCCAGGTTCATCAACTGGTCGTAGCGAAAACGCGGCACGGTCCACCGGATCCACATGAAAAAGAAAATAAAAAACACGATTTTCGCAAAGAAAAATAGAGTGCCAATGACCGTAATCCAATTATGGCTCAACCCCAGATCATTCATGAACGGGAAATTGAACCCACCAAAGTAAAGCGTGGAAATCACAGCCGATGAAATGAACATGTTGATGTATTCAGCGAAGAGATAAAGGCCCAATTTCATACTGCTATACTCGGTGTGATAGCCACCCACGAGTTCGGTTTCGCATTCCGGCAAATCGAACGGAGTACGGTTACATTCCGCGAAAGCGCAGACAATAAAAATCAAAAAGCCCAACGGTTGATAAACGACATTCCATAAGTTCCATTGGCCTCCGATTCCGCCCGCTTGCTGCAAGCTAATCTCCCGAAGGCTCAATGTACCTGTCATTAAAATCAACGCAATGATGGCCAGGCCCATGGCAATTTCGTAACTGATCATTTGAGCCGAAGCCCGGATAGCGCCCAGCAAAGAAAATTTATTGTTGGACGACCAACCTCCAATCATAATTCCATAAACACCAATCGAAACCACACCAAACACGTAAAGTATCCCAATATTAAGGTCGGTGATCTGGAGGGCATACTCTACACCGCCAAGAAAAACGGTATTGCCCCAGGGAATAATTACTCCTGCCATCAATGCGGTGAGCATGGCAATGCAAGGACCAAGCACGAACAACGTTTTGTTGGAAACATTGGGGATAATCTCCTCCTTAAAAAAGAACTTGGCCCCATCGGCCAACGGTTGAAGTAACCCAAATGGCCCCGCGCGATCAGGACCGATTCGATCTTGTAAAAATGCAGCCACTTTTCTTTCCGCATATGTAGAGTAAGCAGCTACAGCTAACGTGATGATGAAAATCACCAAAACCAAAATCCCTTTATAGGTTAAAAATGCGATCATTATTTTATTATTTCAGTTGTCCGACCGCTTTGGGTTGTCGGACGGCTCTAAACTTGCTTCGGGCAATGGTTTTCCCCTTTGAAACTCTAATTGCCGCTCCACTTCTTTCTTCAATTTTTGCAAATCAATTTTTTCGTAATGATTTTGGCCAATTACTGAATGCCTGTCGATATGGCGAGGGCCTTCCACTGTCCAGTCGCTTAAGCACTTGTGTTCGAAGCGACATTCGTTGCAAATATATTCTTTTACTTCACCGTATTGATCTTTTCTTGCGGAAACGCGCAACACTTCATCGCCCTTCATCCACAACACCACTTTGCCTAAGCATTTGGTACAATTCCGATGGGCATCTTTTGGATTGGTAAACCAGACCCTGCTTTTAAACCGAAATGTTTTATCAGTGAGAGCGCCTACCGGACAAACATCAATCATGTTGCCGGAGAAATCATTGTCAACTGCCTTTGTGATGTACGTGCTGATCTCCGACTTATCCCCGCGGCCCAATACGCCATGCACCCGATCGTTGGTCAGTTGATCGGCCACATAAGTACAGCGATAGCACAAGATGCATCGCGTCATGTGCAGCTTGATCTTTTCGCCAATATCAATTTTTTCAAAAGTCCTTCGCTCTCCTTCATAGCGTGTCGTTGATGCCCCGTGCTCGTAAGCCAAGTTTTGCAAATCACATTCACCGGCTTGATCACAAATCGGACAATCGAGCGGGTGATTAAGCAAAAGAAACTCAACGACTGCTTTTCGTGCTTCCAACACTTCAGGTGAGGTTAAATTTTGAACGACCATACCATCGGCAACCGGTGTGCGGCAAGAGGCCACCAGTTTGGGCATTGGGCGAGGATCTTTGCCAGAACCTTGTGCCACCTTTACTAAGCACACTCTGCATTTCCCTCCCGTATCCTTTAAGGAAGAGTAATAGCACATGGCAGGCGGCACCAGTTCGCCCCCGATCTGGCGTGCTGCATTTAAGATGGTTGTGCCATCGGGCACTTCAACTTCTGTTCCGTCTATGGTTAGTTTGGCCAATGGCTTAAAAGTTAATCGTTAATAATTAAATGTTAATGGTCGAGTCCATACTCTTCAGTTGAATCCTCTAACTTATTATAGTTCTCGGCTACCTAAATAATTTATACATCCATTGAGGAGCCCTAAACAATTTTTATAATCAGTTTTATATTCATGTGTTAATAATTTTTTTTCAGTTGCCACATGGAATGCCCATACCGGATTGTCATTCCTTTGGGTCTGCTTTGCTGATGGGCATTTCATGAAACTGCTCGTTTGAAAAGTATTTGCATTCAGATGAAGTTAATAAATGATCCACTAATTCATACAAAGAATCCTCCCCTGCCCCACAATATTGAATATTTTCATAATAATGAATCGGCCATAGCCTTCAGCCATTTGTATTAGCGCGGAACGTGAAGAGCGAATCATTTGATCAATCCATCTGTATTTTTCTTCCGGAGGAAAAGTTTTTACTAACGTAAAAATCTTCCTTCGCAACTCCGCTGCCCCCTTTCCGGCATTTCAACTCTTCAAATGTTTTTATGCTCGACACTATTAACCATTAATTAATCACTGTTAACCATTAACTCCTGCACCGCTGCCCCCTCAAACTCTTTCCTAAAATGCCGCACTGCACTGGCCACAGGCCAAGCCGCTGCATCCCCTAACGGGCAAATCGTATTGCCTTCTATTTTCTTTGCCACATCGACCAAAATATCAATGTCCTCTTTTTTTCCATGACCGTGGTGGAGCCGGTGCAAAATCTTTTCCATCCAGCCAGTGCCCTCGCGGCATGGGCTGCATTGCCCACAGGATTCATGGTGATAGAAGCGGGCGAATGTATAAAGATTTTTTACAATGTCAGCAGTTTCATCCATCACGATAAATCCACCAGAGCCAAGCATAGTGCCGGTGGCAAAGCCCCCATCGGCCAATGACTCGTACGTCATCAGGCGCGGCTCACCTTTTGCCGTTGTCAAAATTAATTCCGTTGGCAGGATGGGAACTGAAGAGCCTCCTGCCACCACCGCTTTCAACCTTCTGTCTTTCCACACGCCTCCGCAATATTCTTCTGAGAAAATGAATTCTTCTACAGGCACACCCAATTCAATTTCATAAACACCTGGCTTGTTGATATGCCCACTCGCAGAAATCAATTTAGTGCCTGTACTTTTTCCAATTCCAATTTTTGCATATTCATCGCCCCCCATGTTGATAATCGGCACCACCGCGGCAATCGTCTCCACATTATTAACTACAGTGGGTGATGCATACAATCCCGCAACTGCGGGAAAAGGAGGCTTCAACCGTGGGTTACCGCGCTTGCCTTCAATTGATTCAAGCAAGGCGGTCTCTTCGCCACAGATGTAGGCACCAGCACCTGGATGAACGTACAAATCAAGTGAGTAATCTGTGCCAAGAATATTCTTTCCGAGAAAGCCTTTGGCATAAGCCTCATCGATGGCTTTTTCCAAAATCCGCACGATGTACATGTATTCGCCACGGATGTAGATGTAGGAAGTTTTTGCTCCCAATGCATAACTGGCTGTGATCATTCCCTCAATCAACAGATGAGGAAGTTTCTCCATTAAGTAACGATCCTTAAAAGTGCCCGGCTCGCTCTCATCGGCATTGCAAACCAGGTAGCGTGGTTTTTCTGATTTCTTGTCGATAAAACTCCACTTCATGCCCGTAGGAAAACCGGCACCGCCTCTCCCCCGCAGCCCTGACCGCTTTACTTCTTCCGTCACGGCATCGGGTGCCATGGTCTTTAAAGCCTTCTCCACCGAAGCATAGCCGCTTTTCTTTCGATAGACATCAAAAGTTTCGATGCCCGGTTCGTTGACGTGTTCTAAAAGCAGTTTTCTTCCCATCTCCGTTACTCGTTATTCAGTTATCAGTTAGTCGTTATCAGTTGCTCGTTGTTCGTTTGGTAACACCATTAACTATTATTAACCATTAACGATTTCAAATAAGAACTTCGCGCCCCCTTTGTTTTTAGCTTCTCAATCAACTCATCTACTTTCTTTAGGGTGAGGTTCTCGTGAAAGTCCGACCCACATTGCAACATGGGTGCCGTGCCACAGGACCCAAGGCACTCTACCATTTTTAATGTAAACATCCCGTCATCAGTAGTCTCCCCTACCTCGATATTCAATTTATTTTTAAGGTGCGCCACGATCTCATCCGAACCACGCAACCAGCATGAACTTGTTTGACAAACTTCAATTAAGCATTTGCCAACCGGTTTGGTGTTGTACATCGAATAAAACGTGGCCACTTCATACACTTCAATTGGTTTGATGTGGAGCAATGTGGCCACATAATCCATCGCTTCAGGACTAAGCCAACCATCAAATTCAGATTGCGCCAGGTGCAGCAGCGGCAACAAAGCCGATTTCTGTTTTCCCTGTGGATAACGAGCTATTATTTTATTTACTCTTGCTAATGCTTCTTTCGAAAATTCCATTTTTTTTAAGCTTCTCGACTAATGATTACCAGTATTTCTAATTAACCATTAACCCTTTTTCTATTAAATTCAACTAGGCATCCAGTTCTCCCGCTATCACATTCATACTACTCATCGTCAATATCGCATCCGACAACATCGAGCCTTTGATCATTTCCGGATACGCCTGATAAAATATAAAACACGGCCTGCGCAAATGAAGGCGGAAAGGTTGGCGTCCGCCATCACTAATTAAATAAAAACCTAGCTCTCCATTGCCGCCTTCCACACAATGATAGACCTCGCCTTTCGGAACTTCCGTTTCGCCCATCACAATTTTAAAATGATAAATCAGGGCTTCCATATTATTATATACGGCCTCTTTGGGAGGCAAATAAAACTCGGGCACTTCAGCATGGTATGGACCTTCAGGCAATTTTTTGATGGCCTGACTGATGATGCTCAAGCTCTGCCACATTTCTTCATTTCGCACCATGAAGCGATCATAAACATCACCATTCTTTCCTATCGGGATTATGAAATCAAAGTCCTCGTAAGAAGAATACGGGTTCATCACCCGCACATCGTAGTCCACTCCTGCTGCACGAAGATTAGGGCCTGAGAAACTGTAATTCAATGCTCGCTCCGCGCTAATTCCTCCACAGCCAATTGTGCGGTCCATAAAAATCCGGTTGCGCTTGAGCAAACTTTCAAACTCCTTCAACACGACCGGGAATTCCCTCAAAAATTTATTGATCTTCTCCCACGCCTTCGGAGAAAAATCGCGTTCGAAACCACCGATCCTCCCCACGTTGGTTGTTAACCGTGCCCCACAAATTTCTTCGTAGATTTCATAGACCAATTCGCGCTGTTGAAAAAGGTAAACAAAACCGGTAAGGGCTCCGGTATCCACACCGATCACCGCATTACAAATCAAATGATCTGTAATACGTGCCAGCTCCATGATGATTACCCGTAAGTACTGAACACGTTTGGGGATTGCTACACCCAATAGTTTTTCCACCGTCATGTGCCAGCCGATATTATTGATCGGGGCCGAACAATAATTCATCCGGTCTGTGATGGGGGTGATCTGGTTGTAAGGCCTTCGCTCAGCCAATTTCTCAAAGGCCCGGTGAATGTAACCGATTGTTGGTTCTGAATCTACGATCAATTCGCCATCCATCTTCAGCACATTTTGAAAAATCCCGTGCGTGGCTGGATGCGTTGGCCCTAAGTTCAGGTAAGAATACTGCTTTTCCTCCTTGTGGATCAGCGGTGCTATGTCGTCCGTCACTTCCATCATCGTCCAAACATTAAATCCGTTTTGTCTTCGCGGCTCTGGTCTTCCAGTGGGTATTCTTTTCGCAGAGGAAAAATCAGCATATCGTCCACATTCAAAATACGTTTCAGGTTGGGGTGGCCTTCGAAAATCACTCCAAAAAAATCGTAGGCTTCCCGCTCCATCCAGTTCGCTGCAGAGAATACGGTGGTGAGGGTAGCCACAACCGGGTTTTCGATGGGCAAGAAAATTTTTAACCGGATGCGCTGATTAGCCAGGAGATTGTGAAGTTGGTACATTACTGCAATCTGGTTTTGATCGGGATAATGAACCGCGCAAAGGGTGGTCAAGTATTGAAATTGCGTTTGGCTGTGCCGGTACAACTGGCGTATAATTTCAACAATTTTTTCTTTCTTTAAAATAAGAGTGAAAAAATCTTTGTTCATCTCCGTTTCGATGATTTCGCCTTCAAATTTTTCGTTGATGACGGCTATTATTTCTTCTTGCACGGCTGCTTCCATCATTCGATGTTGTATTTGTTCAACATCGCTTTGTACGCAGCAGAGTCGCGCCAACGCAGGGATTCGGTTTCGACCAGGTGCTGTATTTTCATCACGCCATCAATGATTTGTTCGGGGCGTGGTGGGCAACCGGGTACATACACATCAACCGGGATGATCCGGTCTATCCCCTGCAATACACTGTAGGTATCAAAAATTCCACCGCTGGATGCGCATGCCCCCACCGACAACACCCAGCGCGGCTCTGCCATTTGCTCATAGACTTGGCGAAGCACCGGTCCCATTTTTTTGGCAATGGTGCCCATCACCATCAGCAGGTCAGCTTGCCGGGGTGAAAAACTCAAACGCTCAGAGCCGAAACGGGCAAGGTCATAATGTGCGCCCATCGTTGCCATAAACTCGATGCCGCAGCAAGAGGTAGCGAACGGCAACGGCCATATCGAATTCTTTCTTGCCAGCCCAACCACTTTATCCAGCTGTGTGGCAAAAAAGCCTGGGCCTTCATGGCCATCAGGTTTTTCGCCCACTGCAATTTTATCTACTGCTGCCTCCATAGTTTTAATCTTCCCATTTCAACGCGCCCTTCTTCAACAAATAAAAAAAACCAACCAATAAAAATCCGATGAACAAAATCATTTCTACAAATCCGGGCATCCCCAGTTCTTTAAAGTTCACGGCCCACGGGTACATAAAAATTACCTCCACATCAAAGAGCACAAATAAAATCGCCACGAGAAAATATTTGATGTTGAACGGAAGCCGCGCATTTCCTTGCGGTTCGATGCCACATTCAAAAGCATCCAATTTGATTTTTGTCTTTCGCTTGGGGCCTAACAAATGAGTTCCGAGTATAGTTGTGCCAACAAAACCAAGAGCCACGATGAACATTAGCGCGATGGGGAGATATTGGGTCAATGGGGTGGTCATTGATTATTGATTATCCGTTAATGGTGATCGGAATGGTTAAGGCTATCGGTTAACAGACAACGGAAACAGATAACGATTAACATTCTTAAACGCTGCCAAATTTCAGGTTTTTTCCCGATTAAAAGAGATTTTGGCAAGATAAATTTTTCGGTGTTGAAGCAATCGTTTGTTGGTGGCAACTACGCTAAAACAAAAAAACCCTTGTTGTGAACAAGGGCTTCATGCGGTTGAGCTAACGGGATTATAATTTACCCGAAAGGTCTTTGCTTGCCTTGAATTTTGCTACCTTCTTAGCTTTGATTTTAATGGTTGCCCCAGTCTTAGGATTGCGGCCATTGCGTGCTGCTCTTTTAGCAACAGAGAACGTTCCAAAACCAACTAAGATCAATTTGTTACCTGACTTCAACGTTTTGGTAACACCTTCCATAAATGAATCCAATGCCGATGCAGCTTGTGCTTTCGTGATTTCTGCATCTCCGGCAATTTTGCTTACGAGTTCTGCTTTGTTCATAGTGTTTGTTGTATTTGTGGTTGACTAAACAATGCACAAATATAAAGGCTTTTTCAGCCCAACAAATCTTTTTGAATCATTATAATAAAAGAAAGCGAGGCTTGTGAACCCTAATATTTACAGGCAATTTCATCAACCTTTAGTAATTCAAATTTGATAAATCAACTGATAATCAAACCACAAGAAAGATTTGATGTTTTAATACATTAATAATTGTGCATAACATCCTTAAGCTCCTTTTTTATTACAAGCTCGCCATATCGATTACAAACCGGTAGCGCACATCGCCCTTCACCATTCGCACGTAGGCATTTTCAATCTCCTTGATGGGTATGATTTCGATATCCGAGGTGACGTTGTGTGCGGCACAGTAGTCGAGCATTTCCTGGGTTTCTTTTATCCCACCAATAGCTGAGCCAGCGAGCGACTTGCGGCCACCGATAAGGCTAAAGGCATGAACCGGGGTGGCCAGCGGAGGAACACCCACCAACACCATGGTGCCGTTCGTTTTCAAAAGGCTTAGGTAAAAATTGTAATCGTGCTGTGCCGAAACGGTGTTGAGGATAAAATCAAAATGCCGTTTCACCTTCTTCACTTGTGCTTCATCGTGGGTGGTCACAAAATGATGAGCACCCAAATCCCTCGCATCCTTTTCCTTTGAAGCGGAGGTACTCAACACGGTCACTTCTGCGCCAAACGATACAGCAAACTTTACGGCCATGTGGCCAAGGCCGCCCAAGCCTGCCACAGCCACTTGATGTCCTTTGCCGATTTTCCAATACCGAAGGGGCGAATAGGTGGTGATGCCCGCACACAACAGGGGCGCGACTTCGGCTAGTTTTAATTTATCTGATATTTTCAATGTAAATGCCTCAGCCACCACGATTTGGTTGGAGTAGCCTCCATAGGTGGGGGTCTTCAGGTCCATCTCTGTGCTATTATAAGTGCCCACAGAATGCACTTCACAAAATTGCTCCAGGTCTTCCTTGCAGTTGGCGCAGCTCCGGCACGAGTCAACGATGCAACCCACACCGGCCAGGTCGCCAACTTTGAATTTTTTGACTTGGCTCCCTATTTTTGAAATCTTCCCCACAATTTCATGGCCCGGCACCATAGGGAAAATAGAGCCTCCCCACTCATCGCGGATCTGGTGCAGGTCCGAATGACAAACCCCACAATACAATATGTCGATCAACACATCATCGGGGCCTACTTCCCTTCGTTGAAAACTGAGTGGTGCCAAAGGTGCTTTGGCATTTAGAGCTGCGTATCCTTTTGTTGCGATCATAGTGGTTGTAATTTTTTTTGGAAAGATAGTGCTTGCAGTTGATCCAGCCTTCCAATATTTTATTTTATAAACACTCCGTCTTTGAAGTTACACAAGTGGTCAAGATTTACCTTAAAATCAAGTCGCTCAACCACTTCACACACAAGTCAATTATTACCAATTATTAACAACAAAAAAACCTCAGGCAATCATCAAGCATATATATAAGAACTAACTGATGGATAAAAAAAAGCTATCCCCAGAACCTGCCAAACTGCCATTTTATTTTGCTCGAATAGGCGGGACTGTCATTTTTTTTCATCTTTGCATCCCGATTTATGCAAAACTGTCCAATGAATGTTCCAAATTCAGGGTGGCACTGTTTTCGCAAAGGGCTTAATGTCAAATTTGTTTAACCAAAATCTCAATTATTATTATGGCAAAAATCAACTTTAAACCCAACGAAGACCGGGTGCTTGTAGAAGCTGCCGCAGCCGAAACAAAAACTGCGAGTGGGCTCTTCATCCCCGACACTGCAAAAGAAAAGCCCGTGCAGGGCAAAGTAATCGCGATAGGCGATGGCTTGAAAGACAAGCCGGTAACGGTGAAAGTAGGCGACAAAATCCTTTACGGAAAATACTCGGGTACAGAGATCATCATCGATGGCAAAGAGTATTTGATCATGCGCAACTCCGATATCTTCGGAACAGTATAATTTTTATTAACCCAACTAACTTATAAATACAATGGCTAAAGAAATAACATTTGATACCAGCGCCCGCGATAGAATTAAACGTGGGGTTGATAAATTGGCAAATGCCGTAAAAGTTACCCTTGGACCAAAAGGGCGTAACGTGATCCTCGACAAAAAATTTGGTGCTCCTACCGTTACGAAAGACGGTGTGTCAGTAGCAAAAGACATTGAATTGAAAGATCCTATCGAAAACATGGGCGCGCAGCTCGTGAAAGAAGTGGCTTCCAAAACAGCAGATGCTGCCGGTGATGGCACCACCACGGCCACCGTGCTCGCACAATCCATTTATGCCCACGGCATTAAAAACGTAGCCGCAGGTGCCAACCCAATGGACCTGAAGCGCGGGATTGAAAAAGCGGTGAATGCCGTAGTTGAAAACCTGAAAAAACAATCTAAAAACATTAAAGGCTCACAAGAAATCACCCAAGTAGCCACCATCTCTTCCAATAATGACCATGAAATTGGCAAAATGATTGCCACCGCCATGGAAAAAGTGGGCAAAGACGGGGTGATCACCGTAGAAGAAGCGAAAGGCACGGAAACTGAAGTGAAGACGGTAGAAGGCATGCAGTTCGACCGCGGCTACCTCTCTCCTTATTTTGTGACCAACACAGAGAAAATGGAAGCTGACCTGGACAATCCATACATCTTGATCTACGATAAAAAGATTACTTCCATGAAGGAGTTGCTTCCTATCCTTGAAGCATCCGTTCAGACTGGAAAACCATTGTTGATCATTGCCGAAGAAATTGAAGGAGAAGCATTGGCAACACTGGTAGTAAACAAAATCCGTGGTGCGCTCCGCGTAGCTGCTGTTAAAGCTCCAGGTTTTGGCGACCGTAGAAAGGCGATGTTGGAAGACATCGCGATCTTAACTGGAGGCAAGGTGATTTCCGAAGAAACAGGCATGAAACTCGAAGATGCCAAATTGGAATACCTTGGCCGTGCCGAAAAAATCAGCATCGACAAAGACAATACCACCATCGTGAATGGTGCCGGCAAAAAATCTGAAATCACAGCACGTGTGAACCAGATCAAAGCTCAAATTGAAATCACTACTTCTGATTACGACAAAGAAAAATTGCAAGAGCGTCTTGCCAAAATTTCCGGTGGCGTAGCGATCCTATACATTGGCGCAGCAACTGAAGTAGAAATGAAAGAAAAGAAAGACCGTGTGGACGATGCCTTGCACGCAACCCGTGCTGCCGTTCAAGAAGGTATTATCCCTGGCGGTGGGGTAGCCTACATCCGCGCAATCGAAGCCTTGAAAGATGTAAAAACGGATAATGAAGACCAGGCTACTGGTGTAAACATTGTTCGTCTCGCATTGGAATCTCCCCTGCGCACCATCGCAGAGAACGCAGGCCAGGAAGGTTCGGTGATCGTAAACAAAGTGCGTGATGGCAAAAAGGACTTCGGTTACAATGCCAGCGAAAATAAGTTTGAAGAATTCTTCGCGGCAGGGATCATCGATCCTACTAAAGTAGCCCGCCTGGCGCTCGAGAATGCAGCCTCTATCGCAGGCCTTTTGTTGACTACTGAGGCAGTTGTAAGTGAAATCGCTGAAGAAAAAGAAGCTCCTGCTATGCCCCCGGGAGGCGGCATGGGCGGAATGATGTAATCCGCATTACGATAAAAAAAAGGCCGCGCACGTTGCGTGGCCTTTTTTATTTAATTTTGAGGACACAAACATAAATTCAATGGTACTCCATAACTATTTTCAGGATTTCGTGCTATTTTTATATGTGCACATCGCACTGGCCGATAATTTCTTGCATCCTTCGGAACAGGATGTAATCTTGGATAAGATGCACAAACTGTTTCCCACGGAAGCAAATCCTAAAAAGAAGTTTGATTTGGCTGTAGCCGAATACCACGCACTTGATCCCGCCATGGTCACGGCAGTGATCCAAGATTCGTTCCGGTATTTTGACAAGGTTACATTCTCGCAGAAGTACAAGGTCTATACTGAAATGTATGACGTGGTCAATGCTGATGGAAAAGTGGAAGAATCTGAAAAAATTGCCCTGGATGCGCTGAAAGACATCATCAACCTGAATGCAGAAATGCGACAAGCCTGATTTTAGGCCTCGAAATAAAGCATCTAACTATCTCAAAATCAGTACCTATCAAGGCTTGCCCGAAAATCTGATCAAACCTGATAAAATCCTGTTATAAATTATTAGTTTAGCATTTTAACCCTTATTGCTAACTAATATGGTATTCGATTTAGACATGATCAAAAAATTCTATGCCGCCATTCCAGGCCGCATAGCCAAAGCAAGAAAAGTGGTGAACAAGCCACTTACTCTTTCAGAAAAGATATTGTATTCCCATCTCCACTTGGATCAGAAACTAGAAAATTTCGGTCGTGGAAAATCGTATGTGGATTTTACCCCGGACCGGGTGGCCATGCAAGATGCAACCGCCCAGATGGCACTATTGCAGTTCATGTCGGCAGGCCGGTCTAAGGTGGCTGTTCCCTCCACTGTGCATTGCGATCACCTGATTGTCGCTAAGGTGGGTGCCAAAGATGATTTGCAGAATGCTAATGGAGAAAGCAAGGAAGTTTTTGATTTCCTTTCATCCGTCTCTACCAAATACGGACTCGGTTTTTGGAAACCGGGGGCCGGCATCATTCATCAAGTGGTGCTCGAAAATTACGCGTTCCCCGGAGGGATGATGATCGGAACGGATTCGCATACCGTAAATGCAGGAGGCTTGGGTATGGTAGCCATTGGCGTGGGCGGTGCAGATGCGGTTGATGTAATGAGCAACATGCCCTGGGAGCTGAAGTTCCCGAAATTGATCGGTGTGAAACTTACCGGCAAACTCAACGGTTGGACATCGGCCAAAGATGTGATCTTAAAAGTGGCTGGTATCCTAACTGTAAAAGGTGGGACTGGAGCGATCGTGGAATATTTTGGCGAAGGTGCTACTTCGATGAGCTGCACGGGCAAAGGTACCATCTGTAATATGGGTGCCGAGATCGGAGCAACAACCTCTACATTTGGCTATGACAGCTCCATGGAGCGCTACCTCAACGCTACGGGCCGTGCAGAAGTGGCTAAGTTGGCAAACAAAATAAAAGAACATTTAACAGGCGACCCTGAGGTTTACAAAAACCCGGCTAACTATTTCGATCAGGTCATTGAAATCAATCTCACTGAACTTGAACCCTACATCAATGGGCCGTTTACCCCGGATCTTGCCACGCCAATTTCTAAAATGAAAGAAGCGGCAGAGAAAAATGGCTGGCCCTTAAAAGTAGAAGTAGGTTTGATTGGCTCTTGTACCAACTCATCTTATGAAGATATTTCCCGCGCTGCAAGTTTAGCTAAACAGGTAGCTGATAAAGGACTGAAGACCAAGGCCATGTTCACCATCACCCCCGGATCCGAGCAAGTGCGTTACACCATTGAGCGCGATGGCTTCATTGATACCTTCAATCGGATCGGTGCAAAAGTTTTCGCCAATGCATGCGGCCCTTGCATCGGCATGTGGAGCCGCGTAGGTGCTGAGCGTAAAGAAAAGAATACCATCATCCACTCGTTCAACCGTAATTTCCAATCACGTAACGATGGCAATCCAAACACCTGTGCGTTTGTGGCTTCCCCTGAAATTGTGACGGCCATCGCCATTGCAGGAGACCTGGGCTTTAACCCAATGACTGATACGCTCACCAACGAGCAAGGCCAACGGATAAAGCTCTCCCCTCCTTCCGGCTATGAATTGCCACCCAAAGGTTTTGATGTAAAAGACCCTGGCTTCATTGCCCCTGCAAAAGATGGCAGCAAAGTAGAAGTGAAAGTTGATCCGGGCTCCGACCGTCTGCAATTGCTGGAGCCATTTAAGGCATGGGAGAAAACAGATTTGACCAGGCTCAGGCTTTTGATCAAAGCAAAAGGCAAATGCACTACCGATCATATTTCAATGGCCGGCAAGTGGTTGAAATACCGCGGTCATTTAGATAATATCTCCAACAATTTATTGATTGGAGCTACCAACTTTTATAATGAGAAAACGAACAGCGTTCGCAACGGCCTCACCGGTCATTACGATGAAGTGCCCAATGTGCAGCGTGCGTACAAGGCCTCCGGCATTGGCTCGATCGTGGTGGGCGATGAAAACTATGGAGAAGGCTCTTCGCGCGAACATGCTGCGATGGAGCCTCGGCACCTTGGCGTACGCGCAGTTTTGGTAAAATCATTTGCCCGTATCCATGAAACCAATTTAAAAAAGCAAGGCATGTTGGCATTGACCTTTGCTGATAAATCAGATTATGACAAAATCCGCGAAGACGATATTTTTGACATCACCGGACTGATGACCTTCGCACCTGAAAAGCCGTTGACCGTTGTGATCCACCACAGCGATGGCAAGATTGAAAAGATCTTGGCAAACCATACCTATAACAAAAACCAGATCGACTGGTTCAAGGCCGGTTCCGCATTGAACGCCATGGGCAAACCCAAAGCTGCAAAAGTAGTTGCACGACCTGCCACAAAAAAAGCCTCGGCCAAAAAGATGGCTTCAAAAAAATCAAAACCTGCTACCAAAAAGGTGATGAAGAAAGTCAAAAAATATCCTGCTAAGAAAGCCCCAAAGAAGGCAGTAAAAAAGGCTACAAAAAAAGCAGTCAAGAAAAAAGGCAAGCGGTAATAAAAATTGAAATTATGTCATCCTTAAAGGCTTCCAGCAATGGAAGCCCTTTTTATGTCATCCTTAAAGGCTTCCAGCAATGGAAGCCCTTTTTTTGTGATACAACCTCATAATGGTCAACCAGAAACAATGAAAAAATTGATCAGCCGTTTAGGATTTGCAACATCCAGAATAGAATTGTCCAACAGATGTGCTACCACAAAACCCAAGCGGGCCAAGGTCAATGCCACCCAGCCTCTCCAATTTGTCATCCGTTATCAGTATGTCTGGTGTGATTTTTACAAGTAGCTCTAACATTTCCAAACCCGTGTAAGCCCAGCCGACAAGTTGAAGGCCGACCCTTAAAGAAAATTCGCACAAAAGGTCAGTAAGTACCTTGTCTGGTTTGGCTACGATAACGGTCGCTTATTATTTGTTTCTGTTTTTCATGGTTGATCTACCGTATTCAAAAGAGTTGACCCAATATTGCTAATTCATTTCTGTCATCATCGGAAACTGCTGCTTCCATAACTTGTAAAGCAAAATGATCATACCCACGCTCATCAGGTTTAATAAATTTCGGCTGCCATCTACCAACACGTGGTCAACGATTTTTTGCACGTAGATGGAAGTAGTAAGCCCGATGAGCGTGTACACCAACGCGCCAACCAACGCCTGCACCATAATACTTTTATGTGGCCGCATCAATGCCCAGAAGCGGGACATCACCGAAACTTTTTCGTTGCCCGTTTTAAAATCCTCTGCGGGAAGCAGGATCACCAACACACCCGTCCAAATCTTTTTAAAATCTTCGTGTGCGTAACGTTCCATTTTGCCGAGGCCAGTATCCATCACCTCAATGTATTTGTCGGTAGCTTCATAGATGACCACATAGTGTTGCAACACTTCTTTGATGATAACATGCGCAATGGCAGGCCTGGGGATTTTTAAAAGGCTGTCCATTTCACCGCGCACACCTTTGGCTTGGAAGCCGAGCTTTTGCAATGCCTCCAGCAAACCCAAAACGTTTGTTCCCTTTTTATCCGTTGATGCAAGTTGGCGAATGCGAGCCACGGGCAAGTTGAGTTTATAGTGCGCAGCAATGGAAGCGATGCAGGCCGCCCCACAGTCGGTGATGTCGCGCTGTTTTATTTTGATGCTCATGGTTGGTTGATAGTCTATTGTTAATTGGTCAATAGTCTATAGCGCTATCGACCAAGGACTGTCGTCTGCGGACTTTTTAAATAGTAATTCTTAGCCGCAATTTTTTCGTAGTTTTGAATAGTGTATTCCACCAAAAGCATTTCGGGCAAAACCATACGCTTCACCGATGAAAGGTGGGTACACATTGTAGAAGGGCATCCTGAAATGGCTGGGCATTTGCACGATGTGTTATTGTCTGTGGGTAACCCAGATTTTGTGGTGGAAGGTGGCAACGAAGAACAATTGGTCGCTCTATACAAACGGTCAGACAAATTATTGGTAGTAGTGTACAAAGAGGGGCCTGAAGATGGGTTTGTCATCACGGCTTTCTTTACATCTAAGATTGGCCAACTCTTAAAACGAAAAATAATATGGCAGAAATAGAAATAGACTCTCTGTTGAAAGTATTGAAAGAAGTGAATCACCAGCATGTGAAGGATATGCACGTACGCTACGATGAGGAAGTGGACACCATGTATGTAAATTTTGGCGCACCAGTTCCCGCAGATGACAGCGAAATGGGAGCAAACGATATTCTGTACCGCTACCGCGAAGGTGAAATTATTGGAATTACTGTTACTCATTTTACTCAACGTAAATTAGATGCAGTATAAATAGTACACAGTCAATAGTTATCAGTAGTTGACTATCAACCAATAGCTATCTACTAACAACTTTTATATTCGGGTTTACCCAGTCATCTACCTTATCGTACATCAACTGCCACAGGCTGCGCTGCGTTACCACAAAGCGTGCTTGCAGCGTCATGCCTTTTTTCAGTTTGCCTTGATAGCCGTTTTTCAATTTTAAAAACTCTTGGTTAAGCGAGCATTTTACCTTGAACATCGGTTGATTGTTCATCACCTGTATATCGTTGGAGATTTCTTTCACCTTGCCCTGTAGCAAACCCCATTGGTTGTAGTTGAATGCGCCCACTTGCATGAGCACGTCCATGCCTTCGCGCAGCAGGCCAATATCATTCGGTGAAACATACATCTCGGCCAATAAATTTGTGTTTGGCGAAATTTGCGCTATGTCTTGATTGGCAAACACGGGGCTGCCTTGGTATACGCCTACTAAGTTTTGGATAGTGCCGCCCACAGGTGCTTTGATGTTCAGGTTCTCTTGTTCCTTTTGTACTTGGGTGAGTTGGTTTTCTAATTCCGTTTTCTCTTTTTCGTAATTTCTGAGTTCTTGTTGCCAAGTACTAAGTTGTGCTTGCTTTAACAATTCTATTTCGCCTTTGGCCTTTTCAAATTCATATGTGAAATTTTCGAACTCTGCTGCGGCTATCACTTTTTGATCGTACAGTTTTTTGTTGCGGTCGTAGTCTTGCTTTACTTTTAAGAAGCGCGTTTGGCGGTCGGTTAGCTTTTGGTGGTAATCCGTTAGTTGCTGACGGTAAAGGTTGGTTTCAAGTTCCCTGTTACTCGTTTCCGGGTGTCGACTATGGTTAGCGTCAGTCAAATAGTTAATATCCTTGAGAAAGTGACTCACCTCTTCGAGCTTGCTTAGCAGGTAACGCTCTTTCTCTTCTAGCACGGGGCTTTGCACGGCAAAGATCAGTTGGCCTTTTTCTACGGTTGCATTTTCTTTAATGTATGTTTCTTTTACATAGCCCGAAGAGGTAGCTTTTAATGTGCTTACCTCCGTGGCGGCCTTTAATAGGCCAGTACTTTTTACGCTTACATCAATCCATAAAAAAGGGAGCAGTGCAACAAATGCGATTAACGATAGCAAAATAGTGATTTAGATAATTTGCGAAGTGCGCGAGTGGCGGGCGAGGTGGTGCTCGGTGGTGAACTCTATTATTTCTTTAGGAAAGAGGGATTGGGCGAGCATCAGTTATATTTTATTTTATCAAATTGTTTTGGGGAAGAACACCAAACCGGGCGGGGTACGTTCCTCAATATCTTTTTCTTCTTCTCAAAAAAAGGAGAATAACAAAGACGCCAATTACTGCCAAAACGTACAATCCGAATCTTCCAAAAAAATAACCAAGTTCATACCCGACCCTGTAGCTATTGCCCTGATCGGCCAAAAGAATGGTAAGAAACCCGATAATTGAACTCAATAAAAAAATCATACTTTTTCGTTTAAAAATTATCTATCTCGTTTTGGTTATTTGGTGCATGATATTTTCTTAAGCAAAATCGAATTGGTTGGGCTAGTTTGGGTTCGATTGATACAATTACATTAAATAAAATACTCATTTCTTTGAAAATCTGATATCAACAAATCCCTTACCCATCGAAATGAAATAAATATAAATTGCGATTATAAACACGAGAAGCAAAGACCCTTCCGCTCCAAAATTGCCTCCATTTATATAAAAATTGTGACCAGCTATTTCAGCGCTTAGGAGGGATTTTACTTGAAGACCACTAACTGGATAGCCAAAAACTGGACCCTGAAAAAAATTCCAGGTAAAGTGGGTTGCAATGGGAACTGATAGATTATTATATCTGATATAAAAGACCGACATCAATACTCCAAATAAAAAAATTGTAACAAAACCTACCAAATTAAAATTATCGTTCCCTGCGTGAATAAGGCTAAAAATCAATGAACATACTATTGTAGCATGCTTGTTATTTAATTTTGCACATAGGTGACCAAATAATAAATGTCTGAACAATATCTCTTCATTAACAGCTACTAATATGAAAAGAGCTAAGTAAACTGCCAATTCCAAACTGAACCCATTCCAGGAAAAATTTGTGGTGCCTAACAGCACTTGGGATATTATAAATAAGCAAATAAGGAAAAATCCAATAATAAGACCTTGTATTATTTGTTCCATTCTGAAATCCTCAAGAGATAAGCTCTTGTTCATTGCTTTTCCAAGCAGAATAGTTCCTATCAAAACTGGTACCTGGAAAATAACAAAAAAATTTAAGTCTAGTACATCCAAACTATTTTCTATATCCTGATTGAATATAAAAAAAACAATATATAAGATGATGCTAGAAAGAAACAAATAGAAAAAAAACAAACCAATATATTTTAAAAGATCAAAGAACCACTTAGTTATGTCTTTACGAATTAATAGGAACATTATTTTGATTTTTCCTTTCTACCAATTTTTTATTCTTTTCAATCAATCCTTCAATTTGAACTTGAAAGAAAAAATGAGGACTGCCTTTAAGAAAGACAGTCCTCATTTACATCCCTAAGCCATTTGTACTGGATAACTCGGAAACGCATTATCGTACATCCAATTAGTAACGCCAACTAGAGCTCCAAGGGTTGCTCCGTATACCCATCCAATTAAATAGCCGATTCCTCCACCATTGATGGATTGCGTATCGTAAGCATCCGATGAAGTACATATTGCCTTAGCGAAAGGTTGGTTATAGTTTTGGGTTTCACTAAAACTACATTATGAAGACCGAAAATTCAATT
>JAYVMP010000081.1:0-5488 GCA_043758895.1 Bacteroidota bacterium | reverse complement strand
TAGTTTTTTAATATCCTGCGAGGTGATCACCTTGGGCAAGAGGGAAGGCTTCTTGGGGCGAGGTATCTCCACAAAAAAACGTTCGCGCTTCAGCACCTGCTCAAAATAAAATTTGACGGCATTGAGCCTGCTGTGCAATGTGTTTTCAGAAAGCTTCAGCGTATTGATGCAATAAAGGAAATAGCTGCGTAGCTGGGTGGCATTTAAGCCGGTTACGTTTTTTTCTTTTAGCAAGTAAAGCAGTTGGGCAAACTCATTGCGGTAAGTGGTGATGGTGCTTGGGCTGTAGGCCTTCAACTGCAGCATCTCTACTAACTTGGTGAAGGCGGGCTGGTTGATGGGGTGGATGTGGCTCCATACTTCTTTGCCAATAGTTTTTATAGGCAGGCCAAATTTTTTGCGGTAGGCAGGCGAATCCATCACATACCACGCTTTAATTGATCGGCTCCAACTCACGCCCACCAATTTTTTTACACGCTCAATCAATTTGGGGTCATAGACGAAATAGATAAAGATCACATCTTTGCCCCGGTGCGCTGCCGGTTTATAGGTTATTTTGTCGTTCATTTGATACTCGTTTTTGAACTACCGAAGAAACATAGCCACACCCATAGTATGTCTCTGGCATTCCCTAAAGTTAAAGAACGGCAGCGCAGAGCACAAACACATCGTGGAGCAGCAACGGGGCGCAAACGTGCGCCAATGAGGCGCACCGAGCAGAAAGCAATTCAGATTCACCAAGCCATAAACCCGGATCATCATGTCTTATTGCCGAACGGGTGCGTGAACTTATTCAGGGGTATGCAAAGAGTTAAGGCTTAAATTCTGGATTCTTGCGTAGAAACATCAATTAAAACTTTTAGCTTCCTTACTCATCCTTCAGCACCTCCACCGGATTGGTCAACGAAGCTTTGATGGAGTGATAGCTCGTAATGATGGCGGCCAACAAGAATGTGCCAACTCCGGCCAAAATAAAAATGAAAGGCGAGGGAATGATGCGGTATTCAAAATCCTGAAGCCATTGCTCCACCACCCAATAGGCAAGCGGTGCGCTCACCACAAAGGCAATAATGATAAGCCGGGTATATTCTTTGGAAACCAAAACCATGATGTTCCATGCCGATGCGCCCACTACTTTGCGTATGCCGATTTCTTTGGTGCGCTGCTCGAGGGTGTAAATGATCATGCCGAGCAGCCCCAATGACGCAATGAGCACAGCAAGCCCGGAGAGGATGATCAATGATTTACCAAACTGTTCTGAACTTTTAAAGGCAGTGGCAAACGATTGGTCCACGAAAGAATATTCAAACGGTTTATCTCCGGCAAAGTCTTTCCATTTATTTTTTATCAGCGTGATTGTGTTTTTCCATCCTTCCCGGTTTTGGCCGTTCATTCTCACTAAAATGTATTCCCGGTTTCTTCCTTCGCTCATCGGATTCTTGATATGAAAAATACCCATGGGCTCAACGGGCGAATCCAATGACCAGAAATGAAAATCGTCCGTTACACCAATCACATCATATTTTGCATTCTCCTCACCGGGATACATCACCCTTTTCCCAATCACCGATTCGTCCACTTTCCAACCAAATGCTTTCACCGCTGTTTCGTTGAGAACTACCCGGGATGAATCTGCTGGAATGTCTTTAGAAAAATTCCGACCCAATTTTAATTTTACTCCCAGTGTGGGCAAATAATTTTCATCGCCCCGAACGAAATTAAGAGGAACTGATTTTGGATCGCCTTCTGCCTGAAATTTGTCACCGCCATAAACCTGAGGAGGCACAGAAGTGCACCTGCTCGTACGGATTACTTCTGCTAATTGTTCAATGGACTTACCCAATGCTTCTGTGCCGTTGGCCCACTCTGCCCGTTGCACCACCAATAAATTTTCTCGATCAAATCCCAAATCTTTTTCTGCGATGTACTTGAGTTGCTGTGCGACTACGCCAGTGAAAATGATCAATGCCATCGAGATCATAAACTGAAAAACCACCATCGAGCTGCGCAACATCCTTCCTTCTTTTCCGGATTTGAATTTGCCTTTCAAGGCTTCTACCGGGCTAAACGCGCTAAGGAAAAAGGCCGGGTAACTTCCGGAAAGTAGGCTCATTAGCACCAGGAGAGAACCCAGTGCGGCAATAATTTTCCAATCGGTAAACAAATTCATTTGTAATGCCTTTCCGGTGATCACATTAAATACGGGCAGAATCATCTGCGTGATACTCAAGCCAATCACCAGGCCGATGCAGCAGAATAAAAAAGCTTCAACAAAAAATCCGGCACTGAGCTGCCTTCGCGCGGAGCCCAATAGTTTTCGTAATGAAGTTTCTTTTGCCCTGCGAACGTATTGTGAAGTGGAGAGGTTCATAAAGTTGATGCACGACAAGAGCACCATAATAATGCCGGCCGCAATTAAAGCATAGACGATTTTAATATTGCCCGCGTCATTGAGTCGATTGTAAACCATGCCTTCTGGAAGATGGATATTCGTCAATGCCTGAAGATAAAGATTCCATTCCTTGCCACTTTTAATATAATTGTCATACGACATGTTCATGGCGCGCTCCAACGTGGTGGCTGCATATTTTCTCGGTATGTCTTTTAGTCGCGCACGCGCCTGATCAATGGAGGACCCCGGCTTGAGTAAAATAAATGTTTCCACCTGCGTCCACACCCAGCTCCAATACAATCGTTTCACTACCGGGAAGCTGGTCATCGAAAGCATGACATCAAATTTGATGTACGAGTTGTCCGGTATGTCTTTGGCAACACCGGTGACTTCATAGTTCTGCTGTTTATCGCCCTCACCCAGTCGCACGATTTTGCCGATCGGGTCTTCGTTACCGAAATATTTTTTTGCCGTGGACTCGGTCATGACCAAAGTTTGCGGATAGCGCAGTGCCGTTAGCGGATTCCCTTTGATCAAGGGGAAAGTGAATACCTGGAAAAAATTGGAATCGGCAGCCAGTACTTTATTCTGATCAAAGGTTTTCACTTCATTCTTGGCGTTGGTGTAGCTGATGAGGAAATCACCTGGGGTGTGAATGCGGACTATTTGTTCTACTTCGGGAATTTCCGCCTCTACGGCAAATGAAACCCCAGGCCCCGTGCTTGAAAATTGATTTTTATTGCCTTCGCCCCAGATGAATGTCTGGTTGACGCGATAGATGCGTTCGGCATTTTTATGAAAACGATCATAACTGAATTCGTTGCGCACAAACAGATACATCAGTAATGCGCTGGCCATGCCCACAGAAAGGCCGATGATGTTAATGAAGGCAAAGAGTTTTTGGCGTTGGATTTTGCGGGCGAAGAGGAGAAAGTAATAGTTGAGCATTGGGGTTAGAGTTTGGAATAAGCACTAACTCAAAGGTGATGCCATAATCTAACTTATGAAATTTGGTTCAAATTACGCTTATTTGATTTTCGGTATGTTCGGTTTGCGCAACCGGATGTCCGATATTGGAATATTGTATTGCGTTAATAGAACTCATTTCAAAAATAAAAAAACGTCTTTGCGCGGGAGGACGACCGAAGCAATCTCCTATTGAAACTCCGAATTGGGGATTGCTTCACTTCGTTCGCAATGACGATGCTATTTTTGAGATGGATGCTACCGATTGACGAACAGCCATTAACCATTAATTAACAAATAGAATGATCTCACAGTTTGAAGCGCAATTTGGAAGAAAGCCCGAAGTATTCATCGCGCCCGGGCGGATCAACCTGATTGGCGAACATACCGATTACAATCAAGGCTTTGTAATGCCCTCAGCTATTGATAAACATTTTGTTTTCGCTGTCGCCCCAAACGGAACAGATGTTTTTAACATCATTGCCTCCGACCTGAACGAGAAGTTCGTTTTCTCAATACGTGGATTAAACCCAGGCTCCAGTTGGCAAAATTATTTGATGGGCGTAGTGGATGGACTAGTGCGAAGAAATAAAATTGTCCATGGTGTTGATTGTATTTTTAGCAGCAACATTCCTGCGGGTGCGGGATTGTCTTCTTCGGCTGCGCTGTGCAGTGGGTTTGGTTTTGCATTGAACGAACTATTCAAGCTGGGATTGGATTGCCTTGAACTGGCAAAAATTGCCCAGGAGGCGGAGCATCTTTTTGCGGGTGCAAAGGTGGGTATCATGGATATGTACGCGAGTTTATTTTCTAAAGAGGGCACCGTCATTTTGCTTGATTGCAGAAATTGTGCCCACGAATATTTGATACTGAATTTAGGGGATCACGAGATTTTGTTGATCGACACAAAAGTGAAGCATACCTTGGCTTCCTCCGGTTATAACAATAGGCGTGCTGCATGCGAAGCAGGTGTGAAAGAATTACAAAAGCATTTTAGCCACGTGCATTCGCTAAGGGATGTGGATCTTTCCATGTTGGCCCTGTTGAAACCCGTAATGGATGAAACGGTTTTTAAACGATGCTCCTACATTGTTGAGGAAATTGAACGCACCCAACAAGCGGCCGGTTTTCTCAAAGGAAATGACCTTAAAAACTTCGGAAGGCTGATGTTCGAAACCCATTGGGGCTTGAGCCACGACTATGAAGTAAGCTGTGCCGAATCGGACTGGCTGGTAACTCTGGCCAAAGAAAATAAGGTGACCGGAGCGCGCCAAATGGGTGGCGGTTTTGGCGGTTGCACAATTAATTTGATCGCGAAGGGGCAACGGCCAGCATTTGAAAGGCAAGTCCGGGAAAAATATTTTGCCGCTTTTAAAAAAGAACCTGAATTTTATTCGGTTAATTTAGCAAATGGAGTACGTCAGGTAGTGAATGGTTAATTGTTATAGGTTAACCGTGAACGACAATCTCCAATTAGCTAATAACCGACAACCATTAATTTATTAACCAATGCAAACCCTCCAAACCGTAGATTACATTGTTCTGTTGATATACTTTATCCTGGTTTCAATTTACGGGTATTGGATTTACAATCGTAAAAAAAACCTGGAGGCCGATTCCGGTGATTTTTTTCTGGCCAAGGGTACACTCACCTGGTGGGCAATTGGTGCGTCCTTAATTTCATCCAATATTTCAGCCGAGCAGATGACCGGCATGAGTGGCTCCGGCTTCAAATTAGGACTTGCGATTTCGTCTTATGAGTGGATGGCCGCCTTGACCCTAATTATCGTGGCCGTGTTTTTCATGCCGGTTTATCTGAAAAATAAAATCTACACGATGCCGCAGTTTTTGTCGGAGCGCTACAACAGCAAAGTGGCGATGATCATGGCCGTGTTCTGGTTGTTGTTGTATATCGTAGTGAATCTATTGTCAATTCTTTACTTGGGGGCGATTGCTGTTTCGGGCATTACCGGGTGGAATTTTGAACTGTGTGTATTCTTATTGGCCGTCACGTCTGTATTCATCGCGCTGGGTGGCATGGAAGTGGTAGGTTATACCTCGGCCATTCATGTATTTTTTTTAGTATTTAGCGGTGTTCTTGGCTTGTACGTTACGTTGAACATGGTTTCC
>JAYVMP010000080.1:0-10591 GCA_043758895.1 Bacteroidota bacterium | reverse complement strand
ATCACTTAATTTCCTGCGGTTGGTAAAGTTGAAATCAGCAGTCCACAGATCAGGAAATTCACGAAAGTTTTCTCTTGTGAAAAGCAATTCACCTGCATTTTTGGATTTGACCGTTCCGGCAAACCGGAAGTTGTCCATCACTAGTTTAGTAAGCTTCCCATCGGGCAAAGAAAGTTTGTAATAGCCCGAGGCTTTGGTTGTTTCATCAAAGGCCGAAAGCAACAGTTCTTTAACGGGATCAATGAAACGCTCCTCGGGATCAAGCTTTAGGTAACGAAAAACTGTTTTCAGCGACCTTCCAATTTTTGTAAGGTTAACAGGCTGCCTTTTATTTTCTGGATCAAAAGACCAAAGGTCGTAGCGATCATAAGCAATCAATTGCTCATCATTTTTTGTCCAGCCTGCTGCTCCATAAGGACTTGGAAAATCCGGGTGGTCATCTTCTTCATCGGCAAATTTTATTTTCATTCCTTCATTTAATTTCAACGTTTTTTCGGTTGATGCCGAATAACAAAACCAGGAAGTATCGGGCAAGCTGAACCAATAAACGAAATTGCCAAGAGGCGAAAGCGAAGCGTTGCCTCTCACTTTTATGGCTATCGTCTTTTGCGATTTATTTTTTACGTCAAACAAATAAACATCATTCGGGGAAGAGCCTTCCCAGGTTATTGATTTTCGGTAAGGGATATTCGTTTCGCCAAGAAAGAAAGAAGCATTTCCTTCATTGGCCATTTCGATAGAAGGGATTTCACGCGTTCCCAATTGTACAACCGATTTATCGGTAAGGTTGAGCACAGCTAAATAGGATCTTTTCCTTTCTGTTTCTACTTGTTTGTTTTGTTGCGGGTAAATGTAGCCGTCATCACCACGCCAGATTTCCACGTTCACAACTTCTTCCGGCAAAAGTGTAGTGTCTTGAACAATCGGTTTTGGTGAAGTGCCAAAATAAAGTTTTGATCCATCTTTCGAAAAGAGAGGCGCATAGTTTTCGCTTACTGACCAATTTTGTGGGAAGGCTAACGATTTTTCCACTTCCAATTGGCGAGCGGAAGGGTATTCCTTTTTCCAATAAAATAATTGATAGGCATGGATAAGGGCTTTCGTGGTGTCCGTGTCAACCAGAAAAGCGGCCTGACTTCCATCTTCACACACAGACAGTCCTTTGAATTTATATTTGCTTCTCCCTGCGTACAGGTTCTGCAATTTTTCTGAAGTTAAATCATACCAATACACGCCCGCTTTTAGCGTACTATCATTTCCGGAAGAAGAGAATAAAAGCCCGTGGCCGAATTTGGAAAAAACAAAATCCTTGACAAAGCCAAATCGAACTTCATTGTTGTCTTGAGTTTTTCGCAGCACCAGGGTATAGCCGTTGTCATCGTTATTAATTTTGGATTTCCATTTTGGCTTTTCAGTTCTCTTTTCTTCAGGTTTAGGTTTATCGTCTTTCTTGGGCTTTTCAATTTTTTTGGGCTCTAGTTGATACGCCAACCATCCACCTGATTTTTCCGGAAGGCGGTACGATTTTACGTCAGCGATCTTCTCTGTTTTTCGTGTTATAAAAGAATAAATGCCAAGCGAATCTTTTGGCAGGTCATCTTTCTTCTTTTTCTGTCTGCGAAAGTCCTTTACCAATTTATTTTGAGGCTTGATTTTAAAAATAGCAAAACGACTGTCGAAGGAGAGCGAGATATTTTCTGCCCGCTTTACCGAATCCTGCGTATTGCTTTTCAGGTTATAAAAAATAATCTTACCATCTCCCTCCTGCGGATTGACCGTGAAGGCAGCAAAGTTGCCATCGTTGGTAATCGCCTTGTAACTGATCTCTTTCCAATTGTCATAGACCTGATGGGTGAGCGGTTGCTTTTGAATGGGAACTGGTGTGGGCTTTTTCTTTTGTGCAAGGGACGCGAAGCAAAGCCCTACAAAGAACAGAAGCAGGATAGATTTTTTCATTTGAATAAAGAATTAGTCATTTTTAAATTCAGCCTAAGTTGTGCCTGTGTTCTAATCGGTGGCTCGGCACAACTCACAAAAACATCATTTTTTAAATTTAACAAAAAATAAAATTCCCCCGGTGTAGATTGGATAAGTGGTATTAATCCAATGTCGTTTCCTTAAGATCCTCTGACCTCCTCTCTTTGGATAGGAGGTGAGGTCATCAAAAAAGGACTTAAGGAAACGGCATTGGGCATTAATCCTGATTCAGGTAACTGGTTATATTTGGCAATATTGATATATGATCCAATACCCTTATCTCTTCTAAAGAACTTCAAAATGTAGTGGTAGCTTTGCCCGCATGAAGCTTTTGGTAATCGAAGATGGCAAACAGCTTGCGGAAAGCATTGTTGAGTACCTGAAGGGTGAGGGGCATCAATGCGAGGTGGCCGCTACGGTGCAGGCGTCCATGGAAAAAATTATGTTGTATGAATACGACTGTATTTTGCTCGACATTTCACTTTCCGATGGCAATGGGCTCACCGTTTTAGACCGGCTCAAAAGCAAAGGAAAGACGGACGGTGTGATCATCATCTCAGCACACGATTCCCTGGATGACCGCATTCAGGGTTTAAAATTGGGCGCGGATGACTACCTCGCCAAGCCGTTTCACCTCGCAGAACTTGGTGCACGGGTGGAAGCACTCATCCGTAGAAAAAATTTTCAGGGCTCCAATAAAATGGTGTTCAACGAGCTGACCATTGATGTGTCCGCACAAAAAGTAAGCGTGCACGAAAACCCCTTGCCGCTCACGCGAAAGGAATATGACCTGCTTTTGTTCCTGGTCTCGAATAAAGGAAAGGTTGTTTCAAAAAATTCAATAGCCGAACACCTGAGTGGCGACATGGCCGATATGCTCGACAATCATGGGTTCGTTTATGCGCACATCAAAAATTTGAAAAAGAAGCTCAGCGAAAGCGGGTGCAACGATTATATAAAAACAATTTATGGATTCGGCTATCAATGGGAAGTATGAGCAAGAAAAAATTATTAGACAAAACGCTGCAGATATACCTTTTGTTTTCGGTGATCGTACTGTTGATCAGCGCTCCACTATTTTATTTTCTTGCTAACGAGATTTTTATTGATGATGCGGACGAGACACTCCAGTTGAGAAGAAATGAATTTGTTGCCTACCATCTTCCTTCCCTAAAATCAACGGATGTTTCCTTATGGAATGCGTTCAACCGCGATGATAAAATAGAGGAAAATAAGTCTAAGATTATCCGTGATTCGATTTTCTATCAATTCCATTTTGATTCGCTGGCCAATGAAAATGAGCCCTACCGGGTATTGATCTCGCCATTGACCATCGAAAAAAAACCTTACCTGTTTATTGCACACATCAACCTCATCGAGTCGGATGACATGATTAAAGGCATCGCCTTATTGTTTGTGCTCATTCTCAGCACCTTATTGACTGGGCTCTACTTTATTACAAAATATCTTTCTGCACACCTTTGGAAACCATTTTATTCAACGGTGGAAAAAGTAGAACGCTTTGAACTCGACAAAAATATAGAGGTTGACTTTGCTTCAAGCAATATCGAAGAATTTTCAAGGCTCAACCAATCCGTGGGCAAACTGCTTGAGCGGAACACGAAAAGTTACAACAACCAAAAGGAATTTATTGAGAATGCCTCCCATGAGCTGCAAACTCCCCTCGCCATATTCCAGGCAAAATTAGACACATTGGCGCAGCAGCTGCCATTTACCGATGCCATTGGCAAAACCCTGTCGGACATGAATGATTCGTTGACGCGCCTTGCACGGATCAATAAAAATCTTTTACTGCTCTCGAAGATTGATAACAACCAATTTGCCGCAGGTGAAGAGATATCCGTAAGGGAAGTAGTGCAAAAGCAAATCACTTTTTTTTCTGAGCAAGCCGAAACGATGAGCATTACCGTTGATGCCAAAGACCTAAGCACTTGTACCATCAAGGCCAACCCCACGCTACTCGAAATCGCCATCAGCAATTTATTGTTGAATGCCGTTCGCCACAATCAGGTCAATGGCAGTGTTGAGATTAAACTTGGTCAAAACAAATTATCCGTAGCGAATACCGGAGACTCGCCTGCCTTAGACGAAAAAAAAATATTTCAACGCTTTTCCCTTCCCGGTTCAAATGGCGGAAATGGCCTCGGCCTTGCCATCGTCAAGAAAATAAGCGATTTGCACGGCTGGTCAATCAAATACGCTCATGAAAATAAAGTGCATATTTTTATGTTGATTTTTTAAAATTCAGAAAATCTTCGAATTCGTAGCGCACCTTGCTTCAAATTTAAAAAAAATCATGAAAAAATTAATGTTGTTAGCAGCCATGGTGATGGGAGTGTCACTCGGCTTTTCTCAGAAGATGAAGGATGCCGAAGTACCGGCAGCCGTAAAGAGCGCGTTGCAAAAGCAGTTTCCTGCCGCGAAGGATGTGAAATGGGACAAGGAAAAGAGTCAGTACGAAGCAAGTTTTGATTTGAATAAAACAGATCATTCAGTACTTTTTGATGAAGCCGGCAAAATTGTAGAGACTGAAGTGGAAATAGAAATGAACCAATTGCCAAAAGGAGTAGCTGAATACATCAAGGCAAATTACAAAGGGGTGACAGTGAAAGAGGCGGCAAAAATTACCGATGCCGAAGGTAAAGTTACCTACGAAGCGGAAGTTAAAGGAATGGACTTGTTGTTTGATAGTACCGGCAAGTTTATAAAAGAAGTAAAGGACTGATGTCTTAATTCGTGCCGCCACTTTGAATGGTGGCACGACTCAACGAACTAAGTCTTAAATAAATTCTAACATAAAAAAAACACAACGGTCACCAAGAATGACGAAGATCACAAACTATTCGTGCTCTCAGTTTATTCTTGGTGGACTTGTTTTAATGTCTCCATTTGCTGATGCCCATTTTTTAGAATCATGACGATGGCCATTAAGGCACTCTACATCCAATGTTACGATAATACCGGCCAATCCAGGTGACCTCTAAAAACAATTATTAAAACATGAGAATCCATTTGATAAGCCTCCCCTTGATTTTTGTTTTTAGCTCCACGGTGCTACGGGCGCAAGACCTCCCTTTTTATATTGAGCAGGCCAAACTCAACAGCCCTTTAATTCAAGACAACAAAAACCTGAGTGAAGCAGCTCACCTCGAGGCCGAGCGGCTGAAGGCTTTTTATACCAAGTCGCAGGTGACGCTCACTGGGCTCTACATGTTTGCCCCTATCATCTCACATGACAACAACAAATCCGATTTAGTATTGAATTCCCCGGGTGCAGATAAATATTCAGGCTATGATATTGCCGCCAGCAATGCAGGCACTTACCAGGGAATGATCAACTGGGCCAAACCATTGTTCAACAATTCACGCTATGAAACTGCGGCCGAACAAGTATTGATCGGGGCACAGATCAACGAAAACACAGCTCAGCTTTCTGCGCACGATTTAGAAAAATTTATTACCGATCAGTATCTTCTTTGCCTCACCGACTACAAACAAACCGAATACCTGAGCGATCTGGTGAAGATTATCAACGATCAAAAGAATGTGGTTTTTAAACTTGTAGAAAATGGCATTGCGAAACAATCAGACCTCGCCTTACTTACCATTGAACAAAAGACCCAGCAAACAGCACTGAATACATTTCGGGCTACGTACCGCAGAGACTTGATGGACCTACGTGTACTTTGCGGCATGACCGACACCACCTATCAAGTGCTTACCAATATCGACCTACAGCCTAAGGAAAACATCAACCAATCCCGATGGGTGGAACGGTATCGTCTCGATAGCCTCAACCTGCTGGCAACACAAAAAGTGTTTGAGATGAAATACAAACCTCTTGTTGGCTTGTATGCTAATACGGGATTAAATGCGGTGTATGCCCCGACCATTCCCAATCGGTTTGGCATGAGTGCTGGCTTTAACTTCACGATGAACCTGACCGATGGCAAGCAGCGTCAGATTTCGCAGCAGCGCACGTCCGTATTGATGCGCTCAACCGGTCGCTACAAGAATTTCTTCTACAAACAAAATACCGTAAGAAAGGGCAGGATATTAACGGAATTAAAAGCACTTAACGAGAGGCTTACCCTCACCGAGGAACAACTGAAAGAATATATAAAACTACTGGCCTTCTATAAACAGGAATTGAGCCGTGGGCAGATTTCTGTAATCAACTACATCACCACCTTGAAAAGTATGATCATCACCCAACGTGATTTTGTCCTTCTCCAAACCAACAAGCAACTTCTCATCAATCTCTACAACTACTGGAACTGGTAAACTATGCGCATCTATTTTAAATTCTTTATTGGGCTCATCTCCGTAATGACGGCCTGCAATAAACCGGCTGCTGAAGATGTCTCGGCTATAAAAGCAAAAGTTTCGGTTGACGTTACAGGATTGAGCAAAGGCATCATTAAAGATGAGCTTACTTTGTTTGCCACCACGCTCTATCTTAAACGGAACATTGTAACCGCACCCATTCCGGCATTCATCGTGCAGGTGTTTATCAAACTTGGCGACCCTGTGAAACAGAGCCAACTGTTATATGTGCTGGAGACGAAAGAACGAAGAGCCCTTGGCTCTGGTGCGGTGATGCCCGACTCAGCAGCTACCGCTTTCGGCAAAATTATAGTGAAGGCCCCCGCTTCGGGCATCATCAGCACCTTGGATAAGCAACAGATTGGTGATTACGTATTGGAAGGGGCTCAGTTGTGCACGATTGCCGAGAGCAGCGCGCTTGCCTTTGCCGTAAATGTCCCTTTCGAATTTAGCACCTTCACTAAAGCAGGAGCGCCTTGCACCTTGTTATTGCCTGACAACTCCCGTCACCCGGCCAGGTTTACGACACCGCTCACCACCATGAACGCGCTGGCACAAACACAAACCGTTCTCGCCAAATCAGACGGTTCTTTATTCCTTCCGGAAAATCTTATCGTGAAAGTTTTGGTCAATAAAAACATGGAAACCAAAGAACAAATCCTTCCCAAGATGGCCGTGCTCAGCGATGAGATGATGGAAAAATTTTGGGTAATGAAATTGGTGAACGACAGCACGGCAATCAAAGTAGAGGTCGTCCCTGGGGTAGCCAACAATGCTTTGGTAGAAATAATGAAACCACTCTTTAAAGCGGGCGATAAGTTTTTGACCACCGGCAATTACGGGCTTCCTGATACGGCCTTTGTAAAAGTGAATCGATAATCGTGCCTGCTATGAATTCTTCCAAAGGTTATCTCCAGATTTTCGCCAAGCCGATTTTATTCGTTGGCATTTTGCTTTTGATTGCGGGCGCATTCGCGTACACGCGTATGCAAACCAACCTGTTTCCCGAAGTATTATTTCCGAGGATCACCATCATTGCCGATGCGGGACAAGTGCCGATTGATCGCATGATGATCACCGTTACCAAACCATTGGAGAGTGCGGTAAAAAGAGTGCAAGGCGTAACGGTTGTGAAAAGCAGTACCAGCCGGGGCGTATGCACCATCGATATTTTCTTTGACTGGGGGTTGGACACCTATGCCAAAAAGCTCCAGATCGAAAGCAGGATCAACGAGATCAAAAATTTTCTTCCTCCGGGGGTTAATCTTTCCATTGAGGCAATGAACCAATCTTTGTTTCCGGTCTATGGGTACACCCTTGAAAGCAAAGAGCACAGCCAGGTTGCCATGCGAGATCAAGCAAACCTATTGCTACGCCCGATTTTTTCACAGGTGAATGGCATTTCGAATGTGGTGGTGCGAGGCGGCCGGGCAAAAGATTTTGTGGTCATTCCTGATCCGCTGAAGCTATCATCCCTTGGCCTTACACCAGCCACCTTTCTTGCTGTCTTTAATGCAAACAATTTCGTGTTGTCCAATGGCTTTGTTTCCGATTTCCGCAGGTTGTACCTCTCCCTGACCGACACGCGCGTCAATAACCTGGATGCGTTAAAAGATATCATCTTGAAAAACGATGGCAACCGCATCGTGCGGTTGAAAGATGTGGCCACCGTTGAAGTCCAAGAAATGCAGGAGTTTGTGATCATCAATGCAAATGGCGGCAACGCTGTGCTTATTGATTTAGTGAAGCAGCCGGGTATCAATTTGATTTCCTTCGCTAAAGAAGTGGAAGATAAAGCGGTAGAAGCCAGAAGGATTTTGCCAAAGGGATATGAGTTGAAAACGTATTACAACCAAAGTGCTTTCGTTGGCGACAGCATTCACAGTGTGGTGAAAACAATTTATGAAGGATTGATCCTGGCGCTCATTGTCATGGTGATATTTTTACGATCATGGCGATCCAGTTTAGTGGTGCTGCTCACTATTCCTGTTACCCTTGGGTTTACCGTGCTTGTCCTGTACTTAGCCGGCATCACCATCAACATTATGTCGCTGGGGGCTATTGCCGCTTCCATCGGGTTGATCATTGACGATGCGATCGTGATCATCGAGCAAATTTACCGGGGGCACGAAGATCACCCGGAGAAAGACCGCTTCACCATTGTGAGAGAGGCGATACACGGTCTCTTCCCTGCCATGGTGGGATCATCGCTCGCCACCATTGTGATCCATTTTCCTTTTCGGTTAATGAGTGGACTGGCCGGCAGTTTTTTCAGGGAATTATCGGACACGATGCAATTAACCATGATCACTTCATTTTTGGTAACGTGGTTACTATTGCCCGTGCTCCATCTGATGATCGGCTACAAAGCTTCGCTAAAGCCACATTCACATACGGTCTCCGATTCCATTAATCGTCTCTCGTGGCTCACCTGGTTTTTTAAGAAACCAGTTATTGCATTTTTATTGGTGGCTACTTTGGTGTCATCTGCGTGGTGGGCATCAGGTAAATTGGAGACAGGCTTTTTACCGGAATTGGATGAAGGCACAATTGTATTGGATTATATCTCACCGCCAGGAACTTCCCTTGAAGAAACCGATGCGATATGTAAAGAAATCGAAAAAATCGTGGACGCTCACCCGGATGTGGAATCCTATTCGCGGAGAACAGGCATACACATGGCCTTCAAAAGTGATCCGCCAAACATTGGTGACTATTCAATTCAATTAAGACCGAGCAGAACAAAAACTACCGACCAAGTAATCAATGAACTGCGCAAAGCCATCGAGGGTAAAGTGGTGGCGATGGAAGAGATCTCTTTCGGGCAGCGCATTTCTGATTTGCTCGGTGATTTGATGAGCACGCCACAGCCTATTCAGATAAAAATATTTGGCGATGACTATGCTTTATTAAAAAAAATCGCGGGCAAAGCAGACACCTTATTGCAACACGTGCAAGGCATTGCCGATATTAATAGCGGATTGGTCACTGCAGGGCCGTCCATTATCTTTTTGCCCGATCAGGAAAAGTTGAGTCTGTATAAAATTTCGTTAGTGGATTTTCAAAACCAACTGACCACTTATACCACCGGGATACCGTTAGGGTTAAATGCCAACGTGGCGACACCATCGCCTTTTCAAGCAGCCATGACGGGCGGCCTGCAAATTGGCCAGTTTCAGGACGGTGAACAAATGCGGAGGATCTTATTGCGCTTTACCAATTTTAAAGACAACGATTTAGAACTTTTGAAGAGGCAATTGATTTTTTTGCCGGATGGCACTACACGCCCGCTTTCCTTTTTTTGCGATGTAAAAATAATCCCGGGCGAAATTGAATACCGGAGAGAAGACCTTAAATCAACCGTGATCCTCACGGCCCGCTTGGAAAACCGCGACTTGGGAAGTGCCATCCGGGACATTCAAAAGAAACTCAATGCCGAATTGCCCTTGCCACAAGGTTATACGATTGTTTACGGTGGAGCATACGCAGAACAGCAACGCTCCTTTAAAGAATTGCTCACCATTTTAGCCATGGCCACACTGTTTGTATTTGGTGTGATGATGTTCTTGTTCAAAGAATGGAGGATATCAGTGCTTATCTTATTTATTTCCGTGACGGCCATCAGCGGATGTATCCTCGCGCTGTATATCGTTGGCATTCCATTGAATGTAAGCAGTTATACCGGCATTATTATGATCGTGGGGATCATTGCCGAGAACGCCATCTTCACCGTCAATCAATTCCGGCAAAACATGATACTAACCAGTGATGTGGACCAGTCCATCAACTATGCGATCGCGCTTCGCATCCGACCGAAATTAATGACAGCCATTGGGGCCATTCTTGCACTGATGCCATTGGCCTTAGGGATTGGACTTGGCGCGCAAATGCAGCAACCGTTGGCTATTGCAGTCATTGGTGGGTTCATTGCAGGACTTCCATTATTACTACTTGTATTACCGAGTTTTATGAGGGTGTTGTATCGGAGGAGGTAGAGAGTTCTTTTGGAACAAAAGAATCATTTTCTTTTACTTGACGAAATAATCATGAACCGTTTCATTTCATTTCTTTTAAAAGCCTGTGCTTTAACGTCTTTCAGTAATTTCTTGCCCCTTGAAAATTGTTCTGGTCAGAAAGCACCGGCAATAACATCAACAATTGAAAAATACCACTTCTCCTGTCCGCCATCCCAAAGGATCTTCCTTCTGCTGCTTTTGCTTGACAAGATAGATTTGATCTCCGGACTCCAGTGTATGTTGGACGCGGC
>JAYVMP010000079.1:0-2139 GCA_043758895.1 Bacteroidota bacterium | reverse complement strand
CCCGGCAGCGATGACGAGACGCTCGCATGGATCAATAAATTCCGCCTGACCTATTACGGGCTGGAGGCACCCTATGATTTGGCCAGCGGTACAACCTCTGCCAAAAAGAAAGACAAGAAAAAGGAGGAAAAGAAAACCGATGATGGATTTTGATCAAGTCAAATCGTGGTTGAACCTTATATTTAATTTTCAAGTTGAACAAAAATCAAATGAATAAAAAAGTCCTGTTGATGATCCTCGATGGTTGGGGAATCGCAAAAAACACAAAAGTATCGGCCATTGATGCGGCTAAAACTCCTTACATCAATTCCCTCTATCAAAAATATACGCACAGCAAGTTGCAAGCCTCAGGCTTGGCGGTTGGCTTGCCGGAAGGCCAGATGGGCAACAGCGAAGTGGGCCACATGAATATTGGTGCAGGCCGCGTAGTGTATCAAGACTTGGTTCGCATCAACAAGGCCGTGAAGGAAAAAGAACTCGATAAAAATGAAATTCTTTTGGAGGCTTTTGCGTATGCGAAAAACAACAATAAGCCTGTTCATCTGATTGGGTTGGTTTCGGATGGCGGAGTCCACTCGCACATTGAGCATTTGAAGGGGATTTGCACCATCGCAAAAAACAATTCGGTAAAAGATGTATTTGTTCATGCCTTCACCGATGGTCGCGATACAGATCCGAAAAGTGGATTGGGCTTCCTCAAGGATTTACAAAATCATTTAGCTAACACAACCGGAAAAATAGCCAGCATTGTGGGTCGCTACTATGCCATGGACCGCGACAAGCGATGGGAACGAGTGAAGCTCGCCTATGATGTGCTGGTGAATGGCATAGGCGAAAAGTCGAGCGATGTGTCACAGGCCATACAGAAATCGTATGATGCGGGAGTGACGGATGAATTTATTAAGCCAATCATGATGGTGGATGCCAATCAAAAACCGGTGGCAACGATCCGTGAAAACGATGTGGTGATCTGTTTCAACTTCCGCACAGATCGTGGCCGTGAGATTACGATGGCCCTCTCCCAAAACGATTACCCGGAACAGGGCATGAAGAAAATGAAGTTGTATTACATCACCATGGCGAACTACGATGATTCCTTTCGGGATGTGAAGGTGATTTTTGATAAAGATAATTTGACTAACACGCTGGGCGAGATGGTGTCCAAGGCCGGCAAGAAACAAATCCGTATTGCCGAGACGGAAAAATATCCGCACGTTACATTCTTTTTCTCGGGAGGGCGGGAAGAAATTTTTCCGGGAGAATCGCGCATCATGTGCCCTTCGCCCAAAGTGGCTACGTATGACCTCAAGCCCGATATGAGCGCGGCTGATATCCGTGATAAAATCATTCCCGAGTTAGAAAAAAAGGAAGTGGATTTCATTTGCCTGAACTTTGCGAACCCTGACATGGTGGGCCACACGGGCGTTTTTTCAGCCGTAGTGAAGGCCTGCGAAACGGTAGATCAATGCAACCAAGCTGTGACGGAGGCGGCCAGAAAAAATGGATATACCATAATAATTATTGCCGACCATGGCAATGCCGACTTTATGATCAATGATGACGGCACGCCCAATACAGCCCATACAACTAGTTTAGTGCCGTGTATTTTGGTGGATGATCACTACAAAGGAAAAATTAAAGACGGCAAATTGGGAGACCTTGCGCCAACCATACTTACGCTGATGGGTATTGCATTGCCTAAAGAAATGACAGGCCAAGTATTAATCGAAAAATAAGGATGAAAATTTTTTTATGTGTAGCCTTGGTGGCCGGGTTCTATTCTTGCCATCGTGAAAACCTAACATACGACAAACCTTACGTTGACTTTGATAGCTTGGTGCGTACCCAGGTGCTGAAACTGAGTGGAATAAAAGCCATCGTCAGAAAGAAGACTTCGCTCAATGGAAAGAGAGATTCCACTGTATTCACACCTGACAGCACGCAGTGGAAACACGAGTTGGATGCTTTCCAGCAATTGGATGTAATCAATAAACCCTTGTACAAAGGCAATTACCAGCAAAGCTATCGCGATGACCAACACAGTAACCTTATCGTGCATTCGTACCTTGCCAAAGTGAAATCACCCGTGCCGGAAGTAAAATTTTTTTACAGACCGAATTCTAAAAAGATCGAACGCAT
>JAYVMP010000078.1:0-9804 GCA_043758895.1 Bacteroidota bacterium | reverse complement strand
TGTTCAGTGCGGAGTTTATACCACTTCACTTGATCCAGCGATTGATCAACATTGTCGGTCGTGTAGAACCATCCGCGCCAGAACCAATCCAAATCAACTGCCGAAGCATCTTCCATGGTGCGGAAAAAATCAGCCGGTTTGGGATGCTTGAATGCCCAACGTTGCGCGTATTCTTTAAATGATTTATCAAACAGCTCATGGCCCATTATCGTCTCGCGCAAAATAAACAAGGCGGTAGCGGCTTTTTGGTATTGCTCCGATCCAAACTGAATAACTTGTTCTGAATTCGTCATCAGCGGTCGCATGGTCGTTTTATCGCCCTTCATGTAAGGAACAAGCCCCGCAGGTTTGCCGCGGCTGAAATCCAAGTTCGGATACCGCTCCAATTCGGTGAGCAGTTGCACAAAACTGTTGATGCCTTCGTCCATCCAGGTAGTTTGGCGCTCGTCATTGTTGATGATCATGGGGAAAAAATTATGACCTACTTCGTGAATCACAACACCCAGCATTCGTTGCAAAAGTTGATTGTCATACGTTCCATCTTTTTTTGGACGGCCAAAGTTGAAGCAGATCATCGGATATTCCATGCCGATGCTGGCTGCATGAACGGAAGTAGCCTGGGGATAAGGGTAGTCAACTGTATATTTTGAATACACTTCAAGGGTGTTCTTGACCGCCAATGTTGATTCCTTTTCCCATAGTGGGTTGCCTTCTTTCGGATAGAACGACATCGCCAGGGGAGTACTGTTGGCGATCTTCACCGCCATAGCATCCCAAATGAATTTGCGCGAGGAGGCAAAGGCAAAGTCGCGAACATTCGTTGCCTCAAACTGCCAGGTTTTTTTGTCTTTGGATTTAGTCCTTTCTTTTTCGACCGCTTCCGCTTGCGTTACAATGATGACGGGCTTATCGTAAGTTGTTTTTGCTTTTTCAAAGCGGGCAATTTGTTCACCCGTTAAAACCTGACCGGGGTTTTTTATCATTCCTGTCGCTGCGATGATGTGATCAGACGGCACGGTGATGCTCACTTTATAATTCCCGAAAGGGAGCGTGAACTCACCACGACCGAGGAACTGTTTGTTTTGCCAGCCCACCACATCGTCATACACACACATGCGTGGAAACCATTGCGCAATGGTATAGACATAATTATTATCGTCTGGAAAAAATTCGTAACCGCTTCGCGCAAAAGTCTGGTTGCGGTCAAGTACGTTGAACGACCATTCGATTTTAAAGGAATATTTTCCGCCCGATTTTAATGGAGTTGGTAGATCAACGCGCATCATTGTTTTGTTGATGGTGTAGGGCAAGTCTTTGCCCGAAACATCTTTTACCAACTTAAGTTTATAGCCGCCATCGTAATCCCAAAGGCTCAACTGATTGGCCATCATTTTTGCGGCTACGGAATCTTTTACCGAATTAGTCGATGTCTTTCCCGTGTTGTTGCCCTTCTCGAAAATATTTTGGTCCAACTGTACCCAAAAATATTTCAACACATCAGGTGAGTTGTTGGTATAAGTGATCGTTTCGCTCCCGGTGATGCGCTGGTTGTCATCATTCAATTCGGCCACGATATCGTAGTCGGCTTGCTGCTGCCAATATTTTGGGCCAGGTGCGCCCGAGCCGGTTCGGTATTCGTTCGGTGTGGGCAGGGTTTGATCGAGTTGCTCGAACTTGCCTTTCCATTGCGGGGCGTTGTCTTTCGGTTTGTCTTGCGCGAATGCCGCCAAGGAACCAATCAGGAAGAAAAGGAGTACAAATTGTTTCATGGTTTATTAATTACAGATTCAGGATTACAGATTAAAAATTTAATTTTAAAGATTCTCTATCTTCCGGTTTATTCATTTAAAAAAATTGCAACTCTATTTTTGAATTTGCAATTTTGAATTAGAATCCAATGTCGTTTCCTTAAGCTCAGCAAACATCCTCTCTCTCGGAGAGGAGCGAGGTGAGGTCATAAAAAAAGGCTTAAGGAAACGACATTAATTTTGAATTAGAATCTGTCTTTCATCAAAACTAGTGCGATCCCAGCTATTGCCGAAGATAGCACCATCTTCCAATCTCTTCGTGACACCTTCAACCAATCGACCAAAATATAACTGATTGCAAGAAAAAAGGTTACAACTATTATTTGGCCGAATTCCAAACCAAGATTAAAGGCCAATAGAGGGGTTGGTATCTCGTGGCTATTTCCCAAAATAGCGCGCAGGTAATTAGAAAAACCCATGCCATGGATCAACCCGAAAAAGAGGGCAAAAAAATAATTGACCTGAATATTTCCCATGTCGATGGCTGTTTCATTCCTAAAAAGATTAGCGACTGCGGTGATGAAAATAGTAAGTGGAATTAAAAACTCGATCAACTCCGTTTTCACGGTGATGATATTCAACGTAGCGAGCGCCAAAGTAATGGAGTGGCCAATTGTAAAAGCGGTGACGAGCACTACTATTTTTTTCCAGTCGCGCACCAAATAAAGAGCACACAAGGCAAGCACGAATAAAATATGGTCGTAGCCGTTGACGTAATCGAGGATGTGGTCTTTGCCAAGACCGAAATAAAGTTGAAACTCGTTCATCGAAAAATGAAAAACAGTACTGCAAGTATAGTTCAATTTTTAATTCATGGCTAACACAAAGGGTGCATTTCAAATTATCGCGTGGACTATTTCGTATCTGGAATAATGTGCCGAACCTACGGTTCTTGTTCTTATTAACAGGCGTCATGTCAACGGGTTGAAACCCGTTGTTATTACATTGATCGAGGCTACGCCTCTTCATTACAGAGCCATAGGCTCGAAGCATTTCGTAACAACGGATTTTAATCCGTTGTGTCATGGCAATCGGGACAGGAGAGCCGTAGGCTCGGTAATTTAACCTGCCAAGACAGCGCGACAATTTGAAATGCACCCAAACAAACCATTGGTTAAATCGACTCAAGGCATAGAAGGGTACGATGACCTGAACACACAAGTTAACCCTACAATCCCCACCCAAATAATTTTCGCAACCTTTATCGCGCAAATCAGTAGATTGCTTTTAATCAAATCTTAACAATCAATATGCAGAGGATATCTACACTATTCTGGGTGATGTTTTTGGTAGTCGGTGGCACATTCGCTCAAGAACCAAAAAAAGAAACCAAAGCCGATTCGGCAAAAAAGGAAAAGCCAAAAAAGAAAAAAGACCTTCCGCTGGAAGTCGATCGGAAAATAGGAATAAAAACCAACGAAGGCACCTGGATGTCGCTCGATATAAGCCCTGATGGCAAAACCATTGCCTTCGATTTCTTGGGCGATATTTTTATGGTGCCTATTGCAGGGGGCAGGCCCACACAGTTTACCAAAGGATTGGCCTTTGATTCACAGCCGAAATTTTCACCCGATGGATCGAAAATCCTTTTCCTCTCCGACCGAAGTGGAGGTGAAAATATTTGGTGGTTCGCTCTTGACAAAAAGGACTCCATGCAGGTAAGCAAGGGGAATACTGATCATTATCAGTCTGCCGAATGGACTCCCGATGGAAACTATGTGGTCGGTTCGCGTGGTATCCGCAATTTAAAATTGTGGCTGTTCCACAAAGACGGAGGCACGGGCGCGCAACTCATTTCCAAACCCGATAATTTAAAAACCGTAGAGCCCGCTTTCGGTCCAGACGGCCGTTACATCTGGTTTGCACAACGCACTTCCGCGTGGAACTACAACGCCCAATTTCCTCAATATCAAATTGCGACTTACGACCGCGATAATGGTGAGGTCGAAGTAAAGACACAACGCTACGGCTCAGCATTCACACCTACGCTTTCCCCGGATGGAAAATGGTTGGTGTATGGTTCGCGCTACAATGATCAAACCGGATTGGTGTTGCGCAATTTAAAATCAGGCGATGAAAAATGGTTGGCCTATCCGGTGCAGCACGATGAGCAAGAATCCATTGCCCCGCTGGGTGTTTTGCCGGCCATGTCTTTCACACCCGACAGCAAAGAAGTGATTGCCTCTTACGGGGGAAAATTTTATCGCATCCCGGTAGCGGGTGGCGATGCCATCAGCATCCCATTTGAAATGGAAACCGAATTGCTACTTGGCCCTCGTGTTGATTTCAAATATCCGATCAAAGACGAGAAAAATATGATCGTCACACAAATTCGCGATGCCGTGGTGTCGCCCGATGGGAAAAAAGTTGCCTTTACGGCACTCAATAGATTATACACCGTTGATCTTCCAAATGGAACGCCTGCCCGCGTTACCTCAAATAATTTCACCGAAGCCCAACCTTGCTGGAGTCCAGACGGATCGCAATTAGCTTGGGTAAGCTGGGAAGGAAATGGCGGCTACCTCTATAAAATAAATTTCAAAGCAAAGGGAGCTCAGCCCCAAAGGCTTGTCAATGAGGCCGGGCTTTATACTGAGCCTGCGTGGTCTTATCAAGGGAATAAAATTGTTTTCCTTCGAGGTGCTTCAAATAATTTCAAGGAAGATGCCGAACCCTTCGCAGCGTATGCCAATCAAGATGAGATCGTTTGGGTTAGCGGTGATGGCGGGGCAACGAACTTTGTTGCACGTGCCAAAGGAAGAACTGCCCCCCATTTTACAAAATCAAGTGACCGTATTTATTTGTACAGCGGACAAAAAGAAAAAGGATTGCTTTCCATTCGCTGGGATGGAACCGATGAAAAAATCCATTTGAAGGTTTCGGGCATCCTCACTTACGGTTCGCTATTAAGTGAAACCAATTGCTTATTAGCCGAGTCGGTAACCGAGCCACAACGTGAGCCCGCCAATGCCGATGTTATCCGAATGGCCCCTGAAGGCGAGCAAGCATTGGCTCAAATCAACAATGAAATTTATGTAGTCACCGTTCCCAAGACCGGTGGCGAAACGCCAAAAATTTCGGTGGCCGAAGCCGACAAGGCCCAGTTCCCCGCTCGCAAGCTCACCAAACTGGGAGGCGAATTTGCCAGTTGGGCAAGCAATGCCAAAACTGTTTACTTCACCCTGGGCAATGCTTTCTTTACTTACCATTTAGATTCAGCAAAAGCGAAGGATGACGTGCTGAAGAAAAAGAAAGCCGCGGAAGATAAATTGAAAGAAGAAGACAAAGAGGAGAAGAAAGAGGAGAAGAAAGACGAGGCGAAAAAAGACGAAGGCTACAAGCCCAATGAAATCCGAATAAAAGTAACCGTTCAAAAAGATATCCCACAGGGGAGAGTGCTTTTGCAGAATGCGCGCATTATCACCATGAAAGGCGATGAGGTGATCGAAAAAGGCGATGTGCTCATCGAGAACACACGCATCAAGCAAGTAGGCCCAGCAGGCACAATCAATATAGATGCCTCCGTGAAAAAAATAGACTTAAGTGGCAAGACCATCGTGCCCGGATTTGTTGACACCCACGCACACATGTGGCCCGCGTGGGGCATCCACAAAAGCCAGGTGTGGATCTATGCCGCCAACCTTGCCTATGGCGTAACCACTACGCGCGACCCACAGACTGCTACCACCGATGTGCTCACCTACAGCGACATGGTTGAAACCGGACAAATCATCGGCCCGCGCATCTATTCCACGGGGCCGGGTGTTGGCTTTTGGGCTTACAACCTGAAAGATTTTGATCAGGCCAAAGATATTTTGAAGCAGTATTCCGAATATTACAACACGAAGTACATCAAAATGTATCTGACCGGCAATCGACAGCACCGGCAATGGATCATCCAGGCCGCGAAAGAACAAAGCCTGATGCCCACTACCGAAGGTGGCCTTGACTTCAAACTCAACATGACTAATTTAATTGATGGCTACCCGGGGCACGAACATGCGCTGCCCATTTATCCGCTCTACAAGGACGTAACTACCGGCATTGCGGAAGCCAAGATGACTTACACACCAACGTTGCTCGTTGCCTACGGTGGCCCTTGGGCCGAGAATTTTTATTATGCCACCGAAAACGTTAATAGCGATGGAAAGTTGAATCACTTCACTGCCAAATCCGAACTCGATCAAAAATCGCGCAGAAGACCGGGGTGGTTTATGTACGAAGAGCACGTATTCCCCGATCACGCAAAATTTGTTAATGACTTGGTGAAAGCCGGAGGGAATGCGGGCATCGGATCACATGGGCAATTACAAGGGCTCGGCTACCATTGGGAATTGTGGAGCGTTGCTTCGGGCGGAATGAGCAACCTCAACGCCCTGAAAGTAGCCACCATTCATGGAGCAAGGGCATTAGGCCTTGATGGCGACCTTGGAAGCATCGAAGCTGGTAAACTTGCAGACTTCGTCATCCTGGATAAAAACCCGTTGGAAAACATCCGCAACTCCAACTCCGTAAATCAAGTGATGAAGAATGGACGACTTTACGATGGCAACACATTGGATGAAGTTTATCCTACTCCACGCAAAGCTCCCTCCTTTGGAAACGAACAAGCAAAACCTGAGGGCGTGCCGGGAATTAAATAGGGTCTACTGAAAAAGTCAAAGCGTCATATTTTTTGGAATAGGCTCTCCGCGCAGATTAGTTTATCACGACAAAACAAACTTGCATGTATTTGCATGCAAACAATTTTTGCAGATACCCTACTTCCATGGCCATTGGATTTTAAAAACTAGACGGGTATTTCGAGGCGAAATACCGACCCCTGATCGGGCTTTGAGGAGACTTCAATTTTGCCTTTCAGTTTTTCCATTGTTTCCTTAACAATATAGAGACCCAATCCAGAACCTTTCGATTTCTCTGAAGCCCGGTAGAACATTTCAAATATTCTCGCTTGATGTTCTTCTGCGATGCCGATGCCATTGTCTTCAACCTTAATAACAAGTAGCCGTTGATCTTTGCTTGCCTCAACGGAAATGGTTTGATCTTCCCGGTAGGGGTTGCTGTACTTTAATGCGTTTCCAATTAAATTATTTAAAATCACCTTCAGCCTCGATCGGTCGAGGGTCACGTGCAGGTCGGAGGCAAGTGTGTATTTCATAAAAATATTGTCCATCCCGTTGCCAAACCTCAAGCCGTCTGCCACTTCTTTGACAAGATCAAGCAAATTAAAATTTTCTAGGCGAACATCTTGGCGTGCGTTGCGGGAATAATTGATGATCTCCTGGATGAACGCGTCCAAATCTGCAATGCGCACTTTCATCATGCCAAGACATTGCTGGATCTCTTCCTGATCGTTGGTCCGTTGACTGATTTCTATCAAACCCAAAAGCGAACTCAGCGGAGCCCTTAAGTCGTGCGAAGCACTATATACAAAGCGGTCTAATTCACTATTGGTTTTGGTAAGCAGTTGGTTATTGACTGTTAGTTCCTGCTCGGTTTTGTAGTTGATGCTTAACAAAAACAACAACAAGGAAATTGCCGTGATAAAGGACACCAAAAAATTTACGATGAATGAAAGATTGACATAAAATCGGGTGTATTCAATCCAAGGTATCAACGGTGGCAATTCAACAAAATAGGCTAAGAAAAAACACAACAATGCCAGCAATGAAAAGCCGGCACCCCAACGAATATGTTCATAGCCGTAAAGGGTTATTGCTATCAGCGAATAAATGATTAAATAAGTCCCCACTCCGGTGCGGCTGTGATCATTGTCGGCAAAGGCATAAAGTAAAAGGAGTAAAAGGGACAGGAAGATAAAATTGGCAAGGTTGTATTTTCCTGCCCGATTCATAAAAAAAACGATTCCTGATAAGATAATCAATATTAAATAATAGAGAATGCTGACATAAAGGTTGTTAAAGAAATCAAAAAAAGAGTAAAAAATACCTACGGTTACGCATAAGAGGCTCAGCTGCCCGCGCAGTACTGCTCTTTTGTAAATGTTATGGGAATCAAAAGATTTTTCCTTTAAAAGGAAACTGTGCATCCAACTGTTTCGCATGTTGGCGCAAAGATATTCCCAAAAAATGATGGACAACCAAAATAGCGGTGTTATTTTGAGGCTGTGAATCACCCGTTTCAAAAAATTGGACTTGCCATTGCCTTTTCGCCAACTGCCGCAGCCATTCTGGCCGAAGCGAATCGCCTGGCCTACCTTTTCTCATCCGAGCTTGTTCTCATCCACGTTGGCCATCATGGACAAGAGGAAGAACAAAAATTGGGTGAGCTGATAAACTATGCGAACCTAACCCAACCTCATAAAATTATTTGGCGAGAAGGCAAACCCGTGGAAGAGATTTTAAAAACCTGCCGCGAGGAAAAGCTCGATTTGTTGGTAGCTGGCGCGCTCAAAAAAGAAAAAGCGCTGAGGCACTACATCGGCTCCATAGCCCGCGCCATCATGCGCAAAGCCGATTGCTCCGTTTATATGGTAAATAATCCTTCCTCTGACCCAGCACCAGTCAAACAAATTGTGGTAAATGCGGAAGACAGCCCTCATGTGGAACATGCCATTGAAGTTGCTTGCCAAATCGCAGTGCTGGAAAGCTCCTCGTGGGTGCATATTGTGCGCGAGTTAAAACTACTTGGCCTAACACTGGCAGCGAGCGAGCAGTCCACCGAACAAGAGTACATCGAGCAAAAGCAAGAACTGATGCGGGAAGAAATTGAAACAGTAGAAAAAATAATAGCGGCCATCCCGCACGAGAAAACAAAAATCAATATCAAGATGCTTTCGGGAAAGTCGGGCTTTGAGTTGTGCAAGTTTGTGGAACGCAAGCAGGCCGAGCTATTGGTTGTGGGCGCTCCGCCCCGAAGGCTCTCCTTGTTCGACCGCATTTTTCCGCACGACCTCGAATATGTATTTGCCGACTTGCCTTGCAATTTGCTCGTGGTAAACCAACGAAAAGAAATACTTCATGGGTAAACTTGGCCACACGGATATACTCCACCTTTTGCTGCAACTGAGCACGATGCTCCTCGTGGGCAGATTGTTTGCCGAGGTGGCCAGAAAGATGAAGCAACCTGCTGTGGTGGGCGAAATTTTTGCGGGCATCCTATTGGGGCCAACGGTGCTGGGCATGATTCAACCCGAGTGGTTCCAAACCTTGTTCCCCCCACAGGGCACATCGGCCATCGTTCTTTCCGGCTTTGTGCAAGTAGCCGTGGTGATGCTGTTGTTTATTGCTGGCCTAGAGGTAGATCTTCATGTGGTGTGGCAGCAGGGGAGGCAAGCGTTGGCAACGAGCCTGCTTGGCCTGATTGTTCCATTTTTTTTTGGATACATTTTCCCTTACTTGTTCCCCGAATTTTTTGGCATAGCCGATACCCACCAGCTTTTTGTCTTTGCGCTTTTCATGGGTACAGCCATGTCGATTTCCGCCCTTCCCGTTATCGTGCGGATACTCATGGACTTGAATTTATTCAAATCCAAGATGGGCTTATTGGTGGTTACGTCTGCCATGGTGGATGATGTCATCGGCTGGATTATTTTTTCCGTCATCCTCGGAATGATCGGAAAAAACGGAGACACCATGTCGGTGGGCTACACCATCGGCCTTACCATTGCTTTTGTTACGGTGATGCTTACCGTAGGCCGTGGAATTTTCAATCGAATTCTTCCGTGGGTAAACAAAAAGATGGCCTGGCCGGGCGGTGTGCTTTCACTCTCTCTGGCGTTGTGTTTTTTGGGGGCCGCATTTACTGAATACATTGGCATCCACGCAGTGTTTGGGGCGTTCATCGTTGGCGTAGCCCTCGGGGACTCCGAGCATTTTAGCGAGCGCGCAAAAGAGATCGTTCACCAATTCATCAATAATATTTTTGCGCCATTATTTTTTGTTTCGATCGGCCTACAAGTAAACTTCATCACCAACTTCGATTGGGCATTAACCGTTATTCTCCTCGTTATTGCTTTTGCAGGGAAAATCTTAGG
>JAYVMP010000077.1:0-2828 GCA_043758895.1 Bacteroidota bacterium | reverse complement strand
GGCTTGGCTGCGGCCGCCAGCAAACCACCAGACCTGATTTTGCTCGACATCGGCCTGCCGGACGAAAGCGGTCATGCGGTGTTAAGACATTTGAGGGAGTGGTATTCCAATCCGGTCATTATACTTTCTGTTCAGGATAACGAAGAAGATATTGTTGGGGCACTCGATCAGGGTGCAAACGATTATTTGGTAAAACCTTTTCGCACAGGCGAACTGCTGGCGCGTATCCGATCGGCCCTTCGCGAAAAATCAGTTGACGAAAACTCGCCTATAATCGAATTTGGCGAACTGCACATTGACTTGGGTGCCCGTCTCTTAAAAAAGGAAAACAAGATCGTGAAGCTGACTGCCACTGAATATTCCCTTATGGCTTTGATGGTGAAAAATGCAGGCAAAGTGCTTACCCATCACTATTTACTAAATCAGGTGTGGGGGCCATCGTATAAAAATGAGTCGCAGTATTTGAGGGTGTTTATCGCACAGCTAAGGAAAAAAATTGAGGCAGACCCCAATCGACCGCTACACATTATCACGGAGCCACGAGTGGGGTACAGGTTCATGTGCAAGTAGATTCAAGGGAAAATTTTAGTTATGACAAAATCGAATTGGAGTTCGAAGGTTAGCACAGCCACCCTGCTGGTTGCACTGGGGATAATTTATGGGGACATTGGCACTAGCCCCTTATATGTGCTGCGGGCGGTGGTGGGCAGCCGGCCGATCACCGAGGCGCTTGTCTTGGGCGGTGTCTCTTGCATCTTTTGGACCCTCATCTTGCAAACCACTTTAAAATACGTAGTGCTTACTTTAATGGCCGACAACGAAGGTGAAGGTGGCGTTTTTTCTTTGTATGCGTTAGTAAGGTCTTACAGTAAAGCGTTGGTAATCCCCACCATACTTGGGGCCACAACCCTTCTTGCAGACGGCATCATCACTCCCCCGATTTCCGTTGCCTCCGCTGTGGAAGGATTGAGCATGGTCATCCCGAATATTCCTTCTGTTCCCATCGTTGTGGTTATACTCTCGTTGCTATTTTTCTTTCAACGATTTGGCACTTACCGGATCGGAAGCACATTTGGCCCGATGATGGCAATCTGGTTCATCATGTTATTTATTATCGGGTTAAGTCAAATCGTAAAAATGCCAGGTGTGTTGAAGGCATTGAATCCTTCCTATGCTTATGATTTATTGGTGCATTACCCGCATGGGTTCTGGTTATTAGGTGCCGTGTTTCTCGCTACCACCGGGGCGGAAGCCTTGTATTCAGATCTTGGTCATTGCGGAAGAAAAAATATACGGATAACGTGGGCATTCGTAAAAATTTGCTTAGTCACGAATTACCTCGGCCAAGCTGCCTGGATTCTTTCGCTCAGGGCGAGTTCGCTAAATGAGATCAACCCATTTTATGGCATGATGCCGCCCTGGTTTTTGATTCCCGGGATCGTCATTGCCACCTTGGCCGCCATCATTGCTTCGCAGGCACTCATCAGCGGATCCTACACGTTGATCAACGAAGCGATGAGTTTGAATTTCTGGCCGCGTGTCACCGTGCGGCAGCCCAGCGAATTCAAGGGGCAGATCTACATTCCGAGTGCCAACACGATTTTATGGCTTGGCTGTATCCTGATGATTCTATATTTTCAGACTTCTTCCAACATGGAAGCAGCCTATGGATTTTCAATCACTATCGCCATGATGATGACCACCGTTTTGCTCACCTTCTACCTTCTGTTTCGCAAAAAATGGAACAAGGTGCTGGTGTTTGGCATTCTTACTTTATTCTTTGTTGTGGAGATTTCTTTTTTCATCACCAACGTGGTCAAGATTAAGGAACGTTGGATGTTTCTCTTCTTTGAGTTGTTTATTTTTCTGGTGATGTACGTTTGGTACTACGCTCGGAAAATCAACAACCGACTAGTGCATTTTGTAGAACTTGGAAAATACACTTCGTTAATCAAAGAACTGAGTGAAGATGACAGCATTCCCAAATTTGCCACGCACCTTATCTATCTGACCAAAGCCAATTACCGCGAGCAGATCGAAGAGAAAATAATGAAATCGATCCTTTCAAAAAAACCAAAACGGGCAGATGTGTATTGGTTCTTGCACATCCACCGCACCGATGAGCCTTATACCCTCAACTATGAGGTGAGCGAATTGGTCGATGACAAAATCATCAAAGTATCGATCAACTTGGGTTTTCGGGTGCAGCCACGGTCTGAATTGTTTTTCAAAATAATTGTTCGCGAGCTGGTCGCTAATAAGGAACTGAATCTGCACATCCGCCCGGATGGATCAACAAAATACAATCCAGAGCCAGACTTCAAATTTGTGATTATTGAAAAATTCCTGTCCGTTGAAAATGAGTTTGCCATCCGCGAAGGCCTGCTGTTGAACGGCTACTTCTTTTTGAAAAAATTCAGTCAAAGTGATGAGAAAGCTTTTGGACTCGATAAAAGCGATGTAGTAGAGGAACACATTCCATTAGTTTATCACCCGACCGAAAGAGCCAATCTCAAGCGCATTGGCAGTACCGGTTAAAAACAATGAATATTTTATATTTTTAAAATTAAATCAGATACCCAGCATGAAATGACCATAACCTATGGCACATCCAATGGAATATATAATCCCGGCCATTCCATGTGACCTTAAAAAAATAAATAGTAACATATGAAATGCCTAGTGACAACTAAAAAACAAAATATTGACACATGAAACTTAATTTACCGGTAGCTTTTATCCTGATTTCCATAAGTGCGTCTGCACAAGTCGATACGGCCAAGTCCAAAACCCCTTTCGAAGGCCTTGACCAAACCTGGTACAATGGA
>JAYVMP010000076.1:0-4288 GCA_043758895.1 Bacteroidota bacterium | reverse complement strand
ATGTTTTCAACTGCAAGAATGAGTTTGCCGGCAGTGTCTTTCATTCGACAGCTTTTGGAATGAGTTTGTACAAATGATAAAATTTTTCCAAATGTTTCTGACTTAAAATACACTTCATTTCCGGTAAGGAATTGCAGGCGGAGTTTTCCGTTCTTCAAACTTATTTTTTCAAAACCTAACACCTCACCTGCCCACCGCAGGCGAACCGTATCGATCAGTTGCTCAACCGGAGTTGGGTAAGGCCCAAAACGGTCTTTGAGCGAAAGGCTGAATTGATGCAACGCTGCTTCGTCTGCAATACTGTCCAGGGTTGCGTACAACTGGAGGCGCTCGGAGGTACTGCTGATGTAATCATCGGGGATGAGAATTTCCAAATCTGTTTCGATCACGCAGTCGGGTACAATGAGTTTCGCTTTTTCGGAAAGTTCCTCGGCAAAGAGATCTTTGAAAACGGTTTCCTTCAGTTCCTGAATGGCATCATCAAGGATTTTGTGATACGTATCAAACCCTAAGTCGGTAATGAACCCGCTTTGCTCCGCCCCTAATAAATTTCCTGCTCCGCGAATGTCCAAATCGCGCATCGCCACTTTAAAGCCATCGCCCAGTTCTGAAAATTCTTCTAAGGCAGCGAGGCGCTTTCGCGAATCGGACGACACCACAGAGGTGGGCGGTGTAAGTAAATAACAATAGGCCTTTTTGTTTGACCTTCCTACCCGCCCGCGCATTTGGTGCAAATCACTCAAGCCGAAAAGGTGGGCATTGTTAATGATGATGGTGTTTGCGTTGGGTATGTCGAGACCGGATTCGATAATGTTAGTTGATACCAGCACATCGTATTCTCCTTCTATAAACTTGACCATCACTTTTTCCAAACGGTCGCCATCCATTTGACCGTGCGCAATGCCGATCCGTGAATCCGGAACTAATTTGAAAACTACGTTGGCAATTTGTTCAATGTCGCTTACCCGGTTGTGCACAAAAAATACTTGCCCTCCCCTTTTCAATTCGTGACTTACGGCATCTCGGATTTTTGCTTCATCAAACGTATGCAGTTCGGTGGTAACGGGCTGGCGGTTGGGCGGTGGCGTGGCAATGATGCTCAAGTCACGAGCGCCCATCAAAGAAAAATGCAAGGTGCGTGGGATGGGCGTTGCCGTTAGCGTGAGCACATCCACATTCACTTTTAATTCTTTGAGCCTGTCTTTTGTTTTTACGCCAAACTTTTGTTCTTCATCAACTACGAGCAACCCTAAATCTTTGAATTCGACATCTTTGCTTACCACCCGGTGCGTACCGATGATGATATTGATGTTGCCCAATTTTACTTCGGCTAAAATTTCCTTTATTTCCTTATCCGTTTTGAAGCGGGAAATGTATTCGATCTTTACCGGAAAATCGGCAAGGCGCTCCGAAAACGTACGCCAGTGTTGCATCGCCAGAATGGTGGTGGGAACAAGCACAGCTACTTGTTTGCCTTCGGTGGTTGCCTTGAAGGCAGCCCGTATGGCAACTTCTGTTTTTCCAAATCCCACATCGCCACAAACCAATCGGTCCATGGGGTGTGGCTGTTGCATATCTTTCTTTACATCTTCGGTGGCCATGGCCTGATCGGGAGTGTCTTCATAAATAAATGAAGTCTCCAATTCAGCTTGCAGAAAACTATCGGGCGCAAAGGCAAAACCGGGAGCTCCTTTTCGTTTGGCGTAAAGGTCGATCAACTCTTTGGCAATGTCTTTTACCTTTTTCTTGACTTTGGCTTTTTTGCTTTCCCACTCACCCGAACCCAGCTTGCTGATAGCGGGTGGTGTACCTTCCCTGCCCGAGTATTTTGAAATTTTATGCAATGCATGGATGCTCACCGTCAAAAGATCATCATCGCGAAAAACCAAACGAATTGATTCCTGTTCTTTGCCATTGACCTCCTTTTTTTCAAGGCCGGCAAACTTGCCAATGCCGTAGTCGATGTGAGTTACAAAATCCCCAGGCTGCAACGATTGCAATTCACGAAAAGTGAGTGCCTTGGATTTCGAGAATTTTTCTTTTCCGCGATAGCGATGGTAGCGTTCAAAAATCTGATGGTCGGTATAACCCACGACCTTCATTTGCATGTCCACAAATCCTTGACGAAGCTGAAAATCCAACGCTTGGAATTTCAGTTCGGGATGGATTTCTTCAAAAATTCCCTGAAGCCGCTCCACTTGTTTGGGCTGCTCGGAAGCAATAAAATTTTCAAAGCCTTTTTGCTGATGGTTCAAAAGGTCTGCCGCCAGTAGCTCAAAATTTTTATTAAAGGATGGCTGAACCGAAGATTTAAACTCGTATTTTTTTTCTGACGGAAAGTAGAACCGCTGACCAAACTCGATGCAAACGAAATTTTTCAAATGCTTTTCAAATTCGCCACTGGCGTCAAATAGTTGGTGCGGCTCCAATACAATTTTGGTCTGGCCACTTTCGCGCAGGATTTCATCAAAATGTTCGCTGGCCTTTTCAAAACTTTTGTTCAGCACATCGCGGGTGAGACCAACGTCTTTGACCCAAACCCTTGTGTTAGAAGAAATAAATTCGAAAAAGGACTGCCGCTCTTCTTGCATCAACCGGGTTTGAACGTTGGGCATCAAACTTACTTTATCCAATAGGTCAACCGAAAGCTGCGAACCTGGATCAAACGACCTGATGCTATCAACGTCATCGCCAAAAAGCTCAATCCGGAAGGGAAGTTCATTGGCAAAAGAAAACACATCGATGATGCCACCGCGCACGGCAAACTGGCCGGCTTCATAAACAAAATCCGTTTTTTCAAAATCATAAGCGTGCAAAAACTCTTCGAGAAACTCGCGGTCGAGTTTTTCACCTTTGATCACCAGAAAGGTGTTGGAGGCAAGCGACTTTTTGTTGATTACTTTTTCGGAAAGGGCTTCGGGGTAAGTGATAATGATATTGCTTTCAGGATGACTGCTTAGCCGGTTCAGTGTTTCGGAACGCATCAGCACGTTGGCATTTTCAATTTCATCATGTTCGTACGGCTTTTTGTACGACATCGGAAAAAAAAGAATCTCAGTTTTTTCCAGCAAGTTTTGTAAATCGTTTTGGAAGTACCCCGCCTCTTCACGGTCGTGAAGGATGATTAGGTGATTTGCCCGTGTGCTTTTATGGACTGCGGCAAACAAAACAGCATCAAGGCTTCCGTGAAGGTTTTTTAGGTGAAGCGATCCAATATTGGACTCTTCGTGCAAAGCATTTCGGGGTGCGGGCGCACGAATCCCTTCGGCCAGCATTTGCACCAAACTGTCCGCACGGTATAGGGAAACAAAATCGTGAGCCTTCAACTTTTAAAAACGAGGGCGCAAATATAGTAGCTGGGGTTTAGGATTTGCTGGATTAAGATCAGGATTTTTGGGATTAGGATAGGATTTGCGATTGGGCATCAGGTATTGGGCATTCGTGTCAACAACTTCCATCTCTTCCCAATGCCACCACGGAGTTGGTTTTTTCTCTGAGAAGGAAGAGATTTACGCCATGTACTACCCCCGTTTACTGTGCTTGCTCTTGAGTATAACTTCTATTTTATTTTTGTTGATTGGCTTGATGAAACCCTGGCTTCTTCTTTGGTGGGAAGACACGCAAAACAGGAGAAAAGTGATTAAAGTCTATGGCACGGTAGCGATACTATTTTATTTGCTCTATTGGGTGCTTGTGTTTATCCCAGTCGCGTAGCAAGAACAATGTGCTTTTTCCTCGTCCCGGAAAAGGCAATCACATAATTTTCGCCACCGTCCTCCAATTTTAATTTCTTTTTTAATTCCTCTGCCTTCAAGGGATAGTTGCGGGTAATCACATTAGCTTTTCCTTCAGGAATACTTTTCAGGTTAAAAGTTGGTTGCTCAATTTTAAAAACCCGACCGGGAAAATCTATTTTGACGGAGGAAGAAGTATAAAGATGGGTGTTGGGATGCAGTTTATTTAAATTTAAATTTTCTCCAATTAATTTAAAAGCCCCAGATTTTAAAATGGAAACGTTCGGTTCGTAAAGATAGGTTTGCAGTTCACCAAAGGCAGCGATGCAATTTTTCTCCTCTTTAAAGGTAAAGGAAAAAAAATGATTTACTTTTCCAAGGGTGTTGAGATTGCACGCTTCCACCAACGCCTCACCTTCAAATCCTTTCTGTAAAAGGAAAAGTAGCTCCTTGCATTCGTTACCAACGGAAACCACGACTACTTTCTTAACATTAACCAATTCGCGCAGGCCTTGGTGGATGTCGAGAAGCGGAGAGGCTTTGATCAATACAAA
>JAYVMP010000075.1:0-37168 GCA_043758895.1 Bacteroidota bacterium | reverse complement strand
GTAGCTTTTATCCTGATTTCCATAAGTGCGTCTGCACAAGTCGATACGGCCAAGTCCAAAACCCCTTTCGAAGGCCTTGACCAAACCTGGTACAATGGAGGAGACCGCAGGGATTCCGCTGTGCTGAAAGGGAAGTATTTTGTTGCCAGTTTGATGATGGATGTCAACTACTCCTACTCCTTTGCAAACCCCATAGACAACACGGTGGTAGGCTCAACTGCTCTTGGCCGCGACAATGAATTTCAACTGGCGCTCGGGGCAATCGGTGCGGAATTTGATTACAAGGGCGCCCGTGGAAAAATGATGATTCAAATGGGAACCAACACAACCGTAATCCCCCGAGATGATGGCAGCTCCTACAAGGGACAGTATCAATTGGCCAACGTTTACCGCTATTTGGCAGAAGCCTATGGTGGCTATCACTTCGATAAATGGCGGGGCATTAATGTGGACGTGGGCATGTTTGTATCCTATATCGGCCTCAATTCTTACTACCAAGTGGAGAACTGGGAATATCAAGCGTCCTATACATCAGATAATACCCCCTGGTTTTTTAATGGCATGCGCATCCAGATTTTTCCTACCAAACATTTAAAGATCGAGCCGTGGATTATCAATGGATGGCAGAGTTATGGGAAATTTAATAGCATGCCCGGCCTTGGTGGAAATATTACCTGGATTCCAAACAATAACGTGAAGTTGCTCACCAACGATTATTTTGGAACTGATACGCCCCTTACTCCCGGCAGGAAACGGTTTCACTCCGACAACAGCTTTTTGTTGAAATATTTTGATAGCCCCCAATCAAAAGGGGTGAGCAGACGAGCATTCTCCCTAACGGTGGATGTGGGGTTTGAAAAGGGTGGTGGTGTAAATGGATTCACCAGCGACCCGGTTAAAGGCCCGGCTCAATATTTTCTCAGTGCGATGTTTTATCACCGCATGTGGTTTAATCAAAACCATTTTGCCTGGACTATTGGTGGAGGCGTGATCAACAACCCGGGCCGCTACCTGGTGCTCTACCCAACCGGTGATGCAAGTCCATTGCCCAATCCCAATAACCCAACCCTAACCGAAGGCACTCATCCGTTTGATACAAGCCCTGGCAGTAAATTTAAAGGCTGGGATTGTTCGACCAATTTTGATTGGATGCCAAATCAAAGTATTACCTGGCGGATAGAGTATGTGCATCGCTATGCCAACGTCCCCTATTTTGCCGGACATGGAGGGGTGACATCGCCTACCGGATACACCACCACACCGCTGCCTGCCAATTGGGCACCCGACCTGGTGAACACGGAAGACCGGATCATTTTTGCTATGCTTTTCAGGATATAATCCTAACTTGGATAGGAAAATAACATATCCGTGTTAGACCGCAGGTTTCAAATTTTGTTTTTTGCTTTTGCGGGAATAGAAATGGCCTCGCAATTTTTTGATCTGCAAGTTTTGCACTGGGCAGCAAAACCGATGCTGGTTATATTTCTTGCTTCCTATTACCGGCAAAATGTTTTTCCCCTCAACAAAACTTTCTTTCTTGCACTAAGCTGTTGTTGGGTGGGTGATATCCTGCTTATGGTTGATCAGTTTCACAATCTTTTCTTCCTTTCCGGCCTCAGCTCTTTTTTAGTAGCCCATGTGCTGTTGATTTTTTCGTACCGGCAATTTTCATTCCCGGACAACGGGCAAAACAGCACCCTGCGCGTGCGCCTTTCCTTCTTCATTCTACTGATTGGTTCCGGCTTGGTCACTATTTTATATCCTACATTGGGCGCACTGAAAATCCCGGTGATGGTTTACACCGTGGTGCTTGCCCTCATGGTGCTGCAAGCAATTTTCCGGTTAGGTAGAACATCGGCCACAAGTTTTTGGCTCGTTTTCACCGGAGCCGTTTTTTTCCTGCTTTCGGATTCACTGCTGGCGATCAACCGATTTTATCAGCCCATTTTTTATGCCGGTGTTTGGATCATGCTCACGTATATGGCGGCACTGTATTTAATTGTGAAGGGTGTGGTGGCGCATCCGTTGGCGGATAAAGCCATTTGATTTGACGACCTCAACGGTCACGACCCCGACTTTGAAAAAGACTGTGCTAATTGGTGCAAAATGTCTTAACTTAATGGCGATGTTTAGCCTTTTCAGCAATTAAAAAAAAATCATAATGGCATCACGCAGGTCGTTTTTTCAAAAGTCGCTCGGCATGGCAGGGGCTTTGTCGTTGACGCCCATCCTCAGCGAGGCAATGGCGGAAGATATTTCTGATGCATTGGTTAGTTTGAATAAACTTTCACCTTTGGAAGCTGCCGATGAAGAGGATTTGTGGGCACGCATGGCACAGGCCTACACTGTTTCACCCAACATGCTCAACCTGAACAATGGCGGTGTAAGCCCCCAACCAAAAGTGGTGCAAGATGCCGTTGACCGTTATTACCATCTGAGCAACGAGGCACCTACCTATTATATGTGGCAAATTTTGGATAAGGGCCGCGAACCTTTGAGAAGAAAACTGGCCGACCTGGCCGGAGTCTCCGCTGAAGAAATTGCCATCAACCGAAATACAACCGAAGCATTAGGCACCTTCACCTATGGCATTGATATGCAAAAGGGTGATGAGATTGTGATGACCAAGCAAGACTATCCGAACATGATCCATGCCTGGAAGCAACGGGAAATGCGTGAAGGCGTGAAGATCAACTGGATCAATTTTAATTTGCCAATCGATAATGACGATCTCGTTCTTAAAGCCTACATCGATGCGACCACAGCCAAAACAAAAATTTGGCACATTACCCATTTGATGACCTGGACCGGACAGATTTTACCCGCGGCAAAACTTTGTGCAGAAGCGCGCAAACGTGGAATAATCACTATCGTGGATGCAGCCCATTCCTTCGCCCACCTAGATTATAAGATTTCCGATTTCAACTGCGACTATTTCGGAACAAGTTTGCATAAATGGTTATGCGCTCCGTTTGGCACAGGCATGATGTATGTCCGCAAAGAGCACATCGAAAAAACCTGGCCTTTATTTCCGATAGACAAGCCCAAGAGCGGAGACATTAAAAAGTTTGAAGCCCTCGGCACACGATCTTTTGCACCTGAGCAAGCCATTGGTCAGGCCATCGATTTTCATAACGCCATTGGTGCAAGGCGAAAGCAAGAACGGTTGCACTTTTTAAAATCCTATTGGTGCAAGGCGGTCACCAAAAATCCTCGCGTGAAATTGCACATCTCGTTGAATCCGGAATATTCGTGTGCCCTTGGCACCTTTAGTATTGATGGACTTGATGTGGGCGATATCGCTGCCAAGCTCATGACCGACTACCAGATCCATACGGTTTCCATCAAATGGGAAAGCGTAAATGCCGTGCGCGTTACGCCACATGTTTACACCACCACAAGAGACTTGGACCGGTTCATCGATGCGGTGGCAAAGATTGCAGCATCGTAAAAAAAATTTAGCCGATGCCGACCTCCAGTATTAAAAACTGATTAAAACTCTCATTAAAAAGATCGGTGTCATTGATGTTTCTTTTTAAGAAGGAGATACAATTATACCTCAATTCGGACGATCATCCTGGCAACAATTGCCTAATTGATCCTCCTTTCTTAACTTGACCGGCACAAACTAATCTTGTCTATGAACAACCGTCAGATTTTCATCCTCATTTCCTTTGTTGTTGTTGCTGCTCTTGCGGCTTGGACTTATTACTGGCATGATGCCGTAATTTTTTTGTTGATCTCCTTGCCTTTTGTCTATATGGGCATTCATGATATGATCCAGACCAAGCAATCCATTAAAAGGAATTTTCCGTTGTTTGGGCGCTTGCGCTATGTGTTTGAAGATTTGCGCCCCAAAATCCAACAGTATTTTGTGGAAAGCGATACCGATGGAGCGCCCATCAACCGCAACGAACGCTCGGTCATTTATCAACGTGCCAAAAAACAAATTGATACTGTTCCCTTTGGCACGCAACTGAATGTATATGCCGAAGGCTATGAGTGGATGACCCACTCCATCGCGCCCAAAGATTTTCACAAGATGGACCATAACCCGCGCGTGCGCTTCGGTGGCGAAAAATGTTCACAACCTTACGACATGAGCGTACTCAACGTTTCGGCTATGAGCTTTGGCTCGTTGAGCCAAAATGCAATCGAGGCATTGAATGCGGGCGCAAAGATCGGTGGCTTCGCACACAATACAGGCGAAGGTGGCCTAAGCCCTTATCATTTAAAACATGGAGGCGATGTTATCTGGCAAATCGGCACCGGGTACTTTGGGGCAAGGACCGAAGACGGGAAATTTTCTGACAACGCCTTTCAGCAAAATGCAATACGACCTAGTGTGAAAATGATCGAGATCAAATTATCGCAAGGTGCCAAGCCTGGCCATGGGGGGATTTTGCCGGCCGCCAAAAATACACCTGAGATCGCAGCCATCCGCTTAGTGAAACCTGGAACCACCGTTTTTTCCCCGCCCTTTCATAGCGCCTTCACCACGCCCTCCGAGTTGATCAGGTTCATTGAAAAATTGCGCACACTTTCAGGGGGCAAGCCTGTTGGTTTTAAACTTTGTGTCGGGCGCAAAGCTGAATTTCTTTCGATCTGTAAGGCAATGATCCAACTGAACAGCTATCCGGATTTTATTACCATCGATGGTGGTGAAGGAGGCACAGGCGCGGCTCCACCTGAATTTACCAATTTCGTTGGCATGCCCCTGCTTGATGCCCTGGCTTTTGTGGACAATGCGCTCATCGGTTTTGGTGTTCGCGATAAGGTGAAATTGATTGCTTCCGGAAAAGTGCTTACCGGTTTTCATATCGTGCGGGCGATGGCGCTCGGTGCCGACACGTGCAATTGTGCACGTGCGATGATGATGGCCCTCGGCTGCATCCAGGCATTGGAGTGCAACAAAAATACTTGCCCCACCGGGGTGGCCACACAAAAACCAGAACTGATGAAAGGCCTGGTGATCGAAGATAAAAAAATAAGGGTGGCCAACTTTCATAAAAACACGGTGGAGAGTTTTGTCGAGTTGATTGGCGCAGCAGGTTTGGACCACCCGAACAACATCAACCGCACGCATGTGTACAGGCGTGTGTTCATGAACTTGGTGAAAACCTATGATGAAATCTATCCGATCATCCCTGAAGGAAGTTTATTGGATGGGGCTGATGCCCCTTTCGATTATGAAGAACATTTGAAACATGCTTCAGCCGAAGTTTTTGAGGTAGCCTAGTTGCTGTCTCTTCGTTTCACAAGGTTAGTAAAGAGAAATTCATAGATGGAAAAAAAGATATCCGCGACAACTTTCTGAATAAATAATATTGTCATTGCACTTTCGGAAAGAGAACTCACCAATTCCGGGCCCGCGCAGGAGATAAGCGCTTTCAAAAAATACATGGAGCAAGCAGCTGAGGGGGTTTAATTTTTTTCAGGATTATTTTTTGGGCAGATAAATCAATCCCTTCTCAATACCTTTGCGGTATTACTTTTTTAACTTGGCAATCACAAAAAAAATCCTCCTCTATTTTTTGATCACGGTGGTAGTGGTGATCATCGCCTTCGGTGCGTCTGTTTACTTATTTAAGGATCGCATCATCCAACAATTCATCCGGGAGGCAAACAAAAGCCTTGGCACTCCGGTGCAGATCGGCCTGATTGAGATTTCAGCCTGGCGGGATTTCCCCAATCTTGCGATCACGTTCACCGATGTGTATGTGGAAGACAGCCAGCCGGGACTTTATCCCTTGTTAACAGCCAAGTCTGTTTCGTTTTTCCTCAACCCGATCGAGGCATGGAAAGGAAAATATTCTATTCGTGGGTTGCAACTCCGCGACAGCGAAACGCATTTGAAAATCGATGACAAAGGAACTAATAACTTCACGATCTTAAAAGATCCAGGTCGCGGAGGCGAAAACATTTCTTTCGATCTGCGCAATGTAATGCTTACCAACACCAAAGTTTCTTATCACGATTTACGGGCTTTGCAACACCATGTTTTTGAGAGCGGAAAACTCACGGCTTCGGTGGGGCTGCACAAAGCGATCTATGAAATCGAGGGCTCAGGCGATATCACCATTGGGCAGATCGGCTTTGGCAATCTCACGCTGTTGAAGGGCAAAAAATTCCTTATAGCCGCCCATGTCAATTACGATGATGAAAACAAAACTGTGGTAATTGAAACATCTAAAATAAAACTGAACCAATCAGCGTTTGCACTCACTGGCAAAAATGATTTCAAGAAGGGGAATTTCGTGGATTTTAAATTGACTGGCGAGAATACGGACATCCAAACGTTACTTTCCTTATTCCCGGAAAATGTCAATCAAAAGGTAAGGGAGTACCAAAGCCGTGGAGAAATTTATTTTTCGCTTTCAATGAAAGGCGAGATCGCTAAAAACAAAAGTCCATTCCTGTCCATATCCTTCGGTTGCAGAAATGCTTCGTTCTTTCATCCTACTTACCAATCAAAAATTGACGAGGCCAACCTCGAAGGTTCGTTTGCTAGCTCTTCCACTACCGATTTTTCAGGTAGCGAATTGTTTCTGAAAAAAATTTCTGGCAAGCTCAATGGTAAACCATTCGAATCCGATTTCTCCATTCAGAACCTTCGCGACCCTTATGTTACACTGAAATTCAAAGGGAGCGTGGACATAGCCTGGATCCAGAATTTTTATCCGATCAAAGAAGTGAAGGAACTGGCTGGCGAAGCGAATACCAATTTCAATTTGGAAGGAAAAATTTCCTTGTTAAAAGATAAGGCAACAGCTCAGCAAGTGCATGGGGAGGGAACTGTGGAGTTGAAAAATATTTCGTTCGTTACCGGCAAGCAGCACCTCCCCTTTAAAAACTGGAATGGCACGTTGCAATTCAATAAAAATGATATTGCGATGAGCAATGTAGGCGGACAATTGGCTAAAAGTGATTTTCTGCTCAATGGATTTTTAAAAAACGTGATCACGTTTCTGCTTTTTGAAAATCAACCCATCGGCATCGAAGCTGATCTGAAATCCAATTTCCTTGACCTTGATGAGTTGGTCGCGTTTGGTCTGGGCGAAACAGGTTCAAAGGATTTTGGCTTTGCGCTTTCGCCCAACCTCCACTTGAATTTCAATTGCGCAGTAAAGCAAATGAAATACAAACGGTTCGCACCACGCCATATTAAAGGCGACTTGCTCGTGAAGAACCAAATGGCGGTGTCGCGTCATCTTACGTTTAGTGCGATGGGCGGTTTGCTTAGCGGCAGCGGAATGGTGGACGCCAAAAGCCCAAAAGCCATTGACGTTTCCACCGCCTTTAAACTGGAGGGAATAAATGTTGACAGCGTGTTTTATGTCTTTGAAGATTTTTATCAGGATTTTATCATCGCGCAAAATTTAAAAGGCCAGGCCAATGCAGAGGTAAGTTTGGAAATGACCCTCAACGAAAAGCTAAAACTTTATCCGCAAACGCTGACAGCCGACATTAGCACCATCATCAAAAATGGAGAGTTGAATAATTTTGAGCCACTCCAAAAACTGAACCGTTACTTAGACGACCAGGCACTGAACCAATTGCGTTTTGCCGATTTAAAAAATGACATCCATATTGAACGAAAAACAATTTTTATTCCGCAGATGGAAGTGAGGAGCAACGCTACTAATTTAATTGTGAGCGGAACGCATTCGTTTGATCAGCACATCGACTACCGGGTAATTGCACCCTTGCGCAATAAAAAGAAAATTGATCCCGATGAAGCTTTTGGTGCGATTGAAGAAACAGCCGGAGGGCAGTCAAAAATATTTTTGAAGATTACCGGCACCACCGACAACTATGAAGTGAAACTCGACAAAGAAGCCACCAAGAAAAAAATTGTAAGTGACTTGAAAAAGGAGGTGAAGGAATTAAAACAAGCCTTCCAAAACCGCGGCATCAAAAAGAAAAAGGAAGTGGAGTTGCAAAAGGATGAGTATTTTGACTGGGATAATTGACGGTTGGCATTGCAAAAATGTGATTGTGATTTTCATTTCAAAAATTTCTTTCACCGAAAGGTAAGGTTTCTTTTCGTTTCGGTTGAAGTGAAATCGTACCCGACCGAAAACGGACAAGCAGTGTATGCAGAGCGGACACTTGAATAATGGCAACATGCCAAATCTACTTGCCAAAAGGATTGACATAGTCTGGCACGATTATTACTACATTTAGGAAATTATTATCCTTATGAAAAAATATCAACTCGGTGAATTTGAAGAAATCGTCATGCTGACGGTAGGAGTACTGTACGACAGGGCATACGGTGTGTCCATCAAAAAAGAAATTGAAGAACGGCTCAAGCGCAAGGTGAGCGTGGGCGCACTCCAGTCTGCGCTGATCCGCCTGGAAGACAAGGGCTATCTCAAATCGCGTGAAGGCGAAGCCACCGAAGAGCGTGCGGGCAGGCCAAAGAAATATTTTCAGATCACGGCACTGGGCAAGCGAGCTATTGAGCACAGCAAAGAACAACGCGAGGAATTGTGGAGGGCAATACCGAAGGTTGCTTTGAATTTGAAGTTAGCGACTGAATACTAGATGCTGGTGGCTGGCTGCTGGAAGCCAGTACCTGAAATTCACCCAATGATTATAGAAAAAAACCTGTCAAGAAGATAACATGAATAAACAATCAATCTGCATTGAGTCGTTTGAGAATTTTCTTCGCCAACGGTTCTTTGATTTCAGTGTGCCGTGGGATCGCTTCCGTAATTCCATTCTTCGGATTTACCCAAATGGAATGGCTTCCACCCTCTCTTTTGAGATAGCAGCCGGCAATGCGAAGTTTGCGCTCCAGATCCCTGCGCTTCAACCTACCAAAAGTTTTTCGGTAATGGCATCTTCTGGCAGCCCGCGAAGCATATCGCTGCGCCTGTCGTCAAGCAATAATTTCACGGCATCCGTTAAGTCTGCTTTTGCCTCTTCCACGGTTTCGCCCTGGCCATTGGCACCAGGCACCTCGGGGCAAATTGCCCAATATCCGCCCTCGGGAGCCGGCTCTATGATTGCTGTAAACTCTGCCTTCATACATTTTTCCGTTAAGAAATATTCAAGTTTGAATTGAAAAATAAAGATAGAGAAACTATTCGCCAATGGCTAATCCTCCACGCTTCGCGCTCCGCTTCTTCCGCAGCTTCTGCCACCCCAAGTTGCGCGATAGCATTGAAGGGGATTTGATGGAGCTGTATGAAGAGCGGAAAGCAAAAAATAAAAAGTGGAAAGCAGATTTGAAATTTATTGTTGATGTGCTGCTGCTGTTCAGGCCGAGCATCATCAGGCCGATGGAAGGGTATCAAAATTTAAACAACTATGGTATGATCAAAAGTTATTTCAAGATTGGGTGGAGGAATTTAGTGAAAAACAAAAGTTACTCCCTCATCAACATTGGTGGGCTGGCCATTGGCATGGCTTGCTTTCTTTTGATCGTTCATTATGTGCGCTTTGAACATAGTTACGAAGACTTTCATAAGAACGCTGATAATATTGTTCGTGTTACGCTTGATTTGTATAAGGGCTCTGAGTATGTAACAACGGATTGTGAAACGCATGCACCATTCGGGCCATTGGCAAAGTCAAAATTCCCCGAAGTAATTGACTATGTCAGGATTATGGCCAGGGACGATAAAAAGGTAAAGATAGGAACGAAGAAATTTTTTGATGAAGTAAATTATTTCGCTGACCCATCAGTATTTTCTGTATTCACATATAAAGTGTTGCATGGAACTTTCAAGAATGCCCTTAATGAACCCTATCAAATGGTAGTTACGGCTTCTGCCGCTAAAAAATATTTTGGCCGAACAGATGCAGTGGGCGAAGTAGTAGAAATCGGTTTGAAGCCGTGCAAGGTTACGGCCGTGATGGAAGATGTTCCTATCAACACACACTTGAAATTTGATTTCCTTCTTTCTCATGCTACCATACCTAAGTTTTGGAAGGGCTATTCAGATGAATCGTGGGACACTGGCAATAATGAGTTCACATACCTGTTGATAGAACCAAATACAGATTTAGTGACTTTCAATTCTAAACTCGAAAAACTCTCTCTCACCGTAAACAACAAGAGTGCTGAACGATACAAGGCAGAATACATAAGAGACATTCATCTTTATTCCAATAAAACATTTGAGCCAGAAGTAAATGGCAACGCTAAAACGATTTTTTTCCTATTGATCGTTGCCATTTTTATTATGGTGTTAGCATGGGTAAACTATGTCAATCTATCCACGGCCAAAGCAATGGAGCGCGCACGCGAAGTAGGCATTCGCAAGGTGATGGGTTCATTACGGTCTCAACTTGTCTTTCAATTTTTCTCCGAAGCCACCATTATTAATATGCTGGCCGTGTTGGTTGCTTTGGTATTTGCGAAAGTAGGCTTGCCATTCTTCCGAGACCTTACCGGTCAACCTTTGCCATATACTATTTTTCAAGATAAAAACTTTTGGTTCTTACTTTTGGCACTCACCAGCATTGGTATCGTGTCATCTGGTTTATATCCAGCCATTGTTTTATCTTCTTTTGAGCCTGTGAGGGTGCTGAAGGGCAAGTTTCAATCATCGGGCCATGGGCAATGGCTTAGAAAAGGATTGGTGGTATTTCAATTTGCTTCTACATCGGTGCTCATGGTTTGTTTGGTTACGGTGTATTTGCAAATCAGGCATTTAAGAAACCAAGACTTGGGGATTAATATAGCGCAGACTCTCGTATTAGAGACTTCGGATATCAATGTGCCCGACTCCATTTACATCAGTAATTATCACAGCTTAAAAACAGAACTTCTTCGCGACAAAGCCATTGAAATGGTGGCGCGTTCTTCTGCTGTGCCGGGGCTTGATGTAGGCAATCTATCAACTACTAATGGCGTTTTCAGATTTGGACAAGATAGAAAGGAGGGCAGCTATAATTACTATCATCATGCCATTGATGCTGACTACGTACTCACGCTCAATATGAAAATCGTAGCGGGCAGAAATTTTAAACCCGATGAGAAAAATCTAGGCGAAGTAATTATCAATGAAGAGGCAGTGCGAACACTTGGCTTTGCCTCTGCAGAAGCTGCCATTGGCGAAAAAATTTCGTACAAAACAACCAAGGAGAGTGACTACACAATGGTAATAGGTGTAATTAAAAATTTTAGCCAGCGATCGCCTAAAGAAAAAAACATTCCCATGATTTTTCGATATGACGAGTTCGCAAATTTCTTTACTATCCGTTTGAAGACCGATCATTTGCAAGAGACTATGCAATTGATCAGAACCAACTGGGATACTATTTTTCCCTCAGCTGGTTTCAATTACTTCTTCCTCGATGAAAAATACGATCAGCAATACAAGGCCGATCAACAATTTGGTCACGTGATTGGCACTTTTTCCATTCTCGCCATTCTCATTGCTTGTTTGGGATTATTCGGACTTTCATCTTTCACCATTTTGCAGCGCACAAAAGAAATCGGGATCAGAAAAGTGTTGGGCGGCTCTGTGTCAGAAATTGTAAAACTGCTTTCGCAAGATTTTATCAAGCTCGTGCTCATCGGTGGCATGGTGGCCATGCCCTTTGCCTATTACGCCATGCAAGAATGGCTCGCGAACTATGCCGTAAGGATCAGCATGAATGCTTGGGTATTCTTACTGCCGTTGGCAATCATACTGTTGATTTCGTTGCTCACCGTCAGTTATCAAACATTTAAAGCAGTAATGGTAAATCCTGTGAACAGCCTTCGCTCAGAATGAGCTTCGGCTGTCGAAGAGAGTTTGAGAAGCGAATGAAGGGGAAAGTAGGCAGCCTGCAGTCTCGCCTGTCAACTGGAGACTGCCGACTTTAAATTAACAAGAATTGAAATCAAAAAAACCATATCCACCTAAAACATTCCTAAAGCTCTTCAGATGGTACTGCCAGCCGAAGCTGAGCGATAGCATTGAGGGTGATTTGATGGAGTTGTACAAAGAGCGTTGTTGAAAAAATTGGAAGGCGAAAAGCGATTTTGAGATTTAATCACATAAACCCCGAAGGGGTGAAATGATTTAGACTTCGTAATTTAGAAAAATAACTAACCCCGAAGGGGTGGCATAGACTATGGCAGGAACTTATTCACAGATTTACATTCAAGTGGTGTTCGCGGTGAAAAACAGGGAAAATATTTTACTGAAGCCCTGGCGCGATGAAGTGTTCAAATACATAGCGGGCATCATCAAAGCAAAAGAGCAGAAGCCTATCATCGTCAACGGAGTTACGGATCATGTCCATTTGTTCATCGGCCTAAAGCCTTCTATGGCTCTTTCCGATTTGATCAGGGAAGTTAAAAACAACACGACCAATTTCATCAACGAGAAGAAATTTGTCAAAGGAAAGTTTTCTTGGCAAGAGGGGTATGGAGCGTTCTCGTATTCCCATTCGCAGATCGATTCGGTTTATAACTATATCCTCAATCAAGAAGAGCATCACCGAAAGAAAACGTTTAAAGAGGAATACATTGAGTTTTTAAAAAAATTTGAGATTGATCATGATGAAAAATATTTGTTCGATTGGATGGAGTGACCTATGTCACCCCTTCGGGGTTCTGGCTCCGATTCATCGGCTGCTACAACACTTTCATCCCTTCGGGATTTGTACATAAAAATAGTAGTAGAAGTCAATGAAAAGGCTAATTGAAATATAAATTGAAATACCGAAGAGGGCGATTGTAGAAACATCGAGCAACCCCGCAGGGGTGAAATGGTTGTAGTAGAAGATGAAGTTAAAAAATAGCCAAACCCCGCAGGGGTTTCATAATTGTAGAAAACATCGGCAACCCCGCAGGGGTGTAATGATTGTAGGGAATCGAGCAACCCCGAAGGGGTGAAATGATAATGATTGTAGGAAGATGAAGTTATAAAAAACAGCCAAGGTGCCAGTGTTGAAAGAGCGCAAGCAGCAGCTATAAGCATCCGCGGCAATGGGAGAAATTAACATCTTGCGTCTTAAGTCCTCAAAAAAAATTCTTGTTCCATTTTGTCATCGCCCGTCATTTGGTTCAATCAACTTTTTTTTCGGACGTACTCATTTCAAAAGAATGCTCGTTTCAAAATGCGGGTTGACCACACTATACCACAATCCCCTTTGCCAACGCACCCGTTGCATACGCGCAAACTTCTTCCCGCTCGTTCATCACGCGCACAATGCCAAAGATTCTTTTACCCACCACTTCGGTTTGCTCGGCACTGACAATTACTTTTTTGGCGAGCAACGGTTTTACATAATTAATACTCAGGTTGCTGGTGCCTGTCATTCCCTCGGAGTAATGAGTCAGGCCTAAAAGCCCGATGGCAAGATCAGCGAGCATGGCAATAACGGCTCCATTCACCGCCTCGGTGCCAATGCCGCCTTTGTGATATTCTTGAACTTCGTCAATAATCACAAGTGGTTTGGTAATGTCCGACAAGTCCACGCGGATGCCGCTGTGCCTTAACTGAATAGAAGAATTAAAGAATGATTCCATCGCTTTCCAGTTTTTGTCGATGGCCGTTTGGCGGATGCGATGAAGTTGTGTGAGGTTCATTTAAATTGATTTAGCTTTTTCCCAATATTCGTCCATCTCGGCAAGGGTCATCTCGCCTATTTTCTTTCCGTCTTTTGCCGATTCGGTTTCCAAATATTGAAAACGCTTGATAAATTTTTTATTCGTGCGCTCCAGGGCTTCTTCGGCATCGATCTCCAAAAAGCGGGAATAATTGACCAACGAAAAAAGCAGGTCACCGAATTCTGCGGTTGCTTTCTTATTGTCGATCGTCTGGTTGGATTCCATGTTGAATTCCTCTTTAAATTCCTGCATTTCTTCCTCCACCTTCTGCCACACTTGTTCTTTCTTTTCCCAATCAAAGCCAACACCACGTGCCTTGTCCTGAATGCGCATGGCTTTCACCAAGGCAGGCAACGACTTGGGCACCCCTTCGAGCACGGACTTATTGCCAGCCTTCAGTTTTATTTTTTCCCAATTTGCTTTCACGGTTTTCTCATCGTTTGCGATGACATCGCTGTACACATGCGGATGACGTTCGATCAATTTATCACAAATGGAATTGAGCACATCAGCGATATCAAAGATTTTCATTTCTGAAGCAATGCGTGCGTAAAAAACATTGTGCAGCATCAGGTCGCCCAATTCTTTTTTTGCTTCATTCAGGTTGCCATCCAAGATGGAATCCGAAAGTTCATACGTTTCTTCGATGGTGAGGTGACGCAAACTTTCGAGGGTTTGCTTTTTATCCCACGGACAATTTTCGCGTAGCTCGTCCATGATGGTAAGCAGCCGATCGAAGGCGTTGAGTTTGGCTTCGCGGTTAAGGTCGGGGGCTGAGAAAGGTTTTTTCATCCCGCAATTTACAATTTACTGTTTCACGCAAAGGCGCAGGGTCCAAGGATTTCCAGGATAATTTCCCGAATAGCTATCCATTTTGCTTAGCGACTTGGCGTAAATTGATTTTAGCACGTCTGATTGTACCTCGTAAATTTCTACATTTGTTAAATTTTTTGAATTGTGGCATTAATTAAATCAATCTCCGGCATTCGTGGTACTATTGGAGGGAAGCCGGGTGAAGCCCTCACACCTGTTGACATAGTAAAATTTGCGGCCGCATTTGGAACATGGGTAAAAAGCCGTGGCGGAAATAAAATCGTGATCGGCCGCGATGCGCGAATTTCGGGCGAGATGGTGAGCAACTTAGTGTGCAATACCTTGCAGGGCCTTGGCTTGCATGTGGTTGATCTCTGTCTTTCCACAACACCAACGGTGGAAATTGTCGTGCCCATTGAAAAAGCGGGCGGGGGAATAATTCTCACCGCCAGTCACAATCCCATTCAATGGAACGCCTTGAAATTATTGAACGAAAAGGGCGAATTTATTTCAGGGGCGGATGGTGCAGAAGTTTTACGATTGGCCGAAGATGGAAATTTTGATTTTGCCCCGGTTGAAAAGTTGGGCAGGCTTTCTTGGGCAGGCTCCCATTATTTGAAAAAGCACATTGAACTCATAAAGAAAAATAAGTTGGTCGATGTGAAGGCAATTCAAAATTCAAAATTCAAAATTGTAGTCGATGCCGTGAATTCTACTGGAGGAATTGCCGTGCCACTGCTGTTGAAAGAACTGGGCGTGAAGACAATCAAGAAACTGTATTGTGAACCTACCGGAAAATTCCCGCATAACCCGGAGCCGCTGCCCGAAAATATTAAAGCTATTTGCAAAGAAGTAAAGAAGGGAAAATACCATTTGGGGATAATTGTTGATCCGGATGTTGACCGGTTGGCACTCGTACAAGAAGATGGAAAACCGTTTGGCGAAGAATATACTTTGGTGGCGGTGGCGGATTATGTACTAAGTAAAAGAAAGGGAAACACGGTTTCGAATCTTTCTTCCACACGTGCCTTGCGCGATGTTACAGAAAAAGCCGGTGGAAATTATTATGCCGCTGCAGTGGGCGAGGTGAACGTAGTTAACCTGATGAAAAAAACCAAAGCCGTGATCGGTGGCGAAGGCAATGGTGGTGTGATTTTTCCCGAACTTCATTATGGCCGGGATGCGTTGATGGGCATTGCGCTTTTCCTTTCGCACCTGGCAACAAGCAAAAAGAAAGTTTCGGAGCTAAAGAAAACTTATCCTGAATATTTCATCTCGAAAAATAAAATTGAACTCACTCCCGGCATCAACGTTGACTGGATATTGGAAAAGATAAAGGCGAAGTACCAGCACGAAAAAATCGACACAGCCGATGGTGTAAAGATCGATTTCGAAAAGGAAAAGGAGTGGATACATTTGCGCAAGAGCAACACTGAGCCGATCATTCGCATCTATGCCGAATCGCTGAGCGAGATGAAGGCGTATGAGTTGGCGAATAGGATTATCAGTGACATTAAATCGTTAATCGTTATCAGTTAATTGTAATTCATCCCTGATAAAAATTAAAATGAGAGTTTATTTTGACAATGCAGCCACTACACCTCTCGATCCGGAGGTGTTTGAGGCCATGAGGCCCTTTATGCTCGAAGATTTTGGTAACCCCTCTTCAACACATGCCCATGGAAGAAAGGTACGTGCGGCTATTGAATCGGCAAGGAAAAAAGTGGCCGAATTGCTCAATTGCACTCCGGGCGAAATTATTTTTACTTCCGGAGGAACGGAGGCCGACAATGCGATCATTACCGGAGCAATTCAGACTTATAAAATTGGGCACGCTATTTCATCTGCGATCGAGCATCATGCAGTTTCACATACTCTTGAGCTGCTGGATAGGCGAGGGGAAATTAATTTGCATCATGTTCAACTCGATGAAAAAGGTCATGTTGACTTAATGCATCTTGAAAGTTTATTAAAACAATTCCCGAATGCATTGGTGTCGCTGATGCACGCCAATAATGAAATTGGCAATTTGCTTGATATTAAAAAAATAGCAGACTTATGCGCGCCATACAATGCCTACTTTCACTCGGATACAGTACAAACCATGGGCCATTACAGACATTACCTCAACCAACTGAAAGTGCACGGCCTGACGGGTGCGGCTCATAAGTTTCATGGGCCAAAGGGTATTGGTTTTATGTTCATTAATAAAGACAAAAAAATAAAAGCAATGGTGCATGGCGGGGCGCAAGAGCGCAACATGCGTGGCGGCACTGAAAATGTGTATGGCATTATCGGGCTCGCGAAAGCGTTGGAGATCTGTTATCGTGAGATGGCCGAGCATGAAGCGCACATTGTGAAACTGAAAAAGTACATGATCGAAAAATTAAAGGTTACTGTTCCGGGAATAAGTTTTCATGGCGACTCGGATAATTTGGAGCGGAGCCTTTACACAGTGCTGAATGTTTCGTTTCCTGAATCAGAAGAAAATGAGATGATGCTTTTCAACTTGGACATGAAAGGGATTTCCGCATCAGGAGGCAGTGCCTGCTCGAGTGGAGCGTCAGCGGGGTCGCATGTTTTGGGTGCGATCTACCCCAACTCGAAAAGAGGAGCGGTGCGGTTTTCGTTTAGCAAGTATAACACGATGGAAGAAATTGACTTTGTGGTTGATAAGGTTGTGGAAACTGTTGGGGGCAAGGTTGTCAAGAATTAACTGGTTTAGAAGATGGAAGCAATCAACCATAAAGTGGCATATAGGAATTTAGAAAATCCTGCCCTTCCTGATGCAGACAATTAGTTTCATCGGCTCCGGTAACCTGGCCTGGCACCTCGCTCCAGCTTTGGACAATGTTGGGTTTATCGTAAAAGAAGTTTATAGCCGCAACGCGCGGCACGCTGAAGCCTTGACCGAACGACTCTATCAGGCCGAAGTAAAAGCAACACTCGATTTCTCTACCAGTCCTTCGTCCGTTTTTATTGTTGCCGTCAACGATGAAAGCATTAATGAAATCGCGAGAGAGATAATTTTACCTGATGAAGCGGTGCTGGCGCATACCTCCGGCAGTGTGCCATTAACCGATTTGCAATTTGCGGCCACGCCCAACATTGGTGTTTTTTATCCCCTGCAAACATTTACTAAAAATAAAAAAATAGATTTTAAGGTGACACCGGTCTTTATCGAAAGTGTCAATCACGAAACGGAGACGGTGCTGACGACTTTGGCTGATGCCATCAGCAACAACGTAAAAAAAATCGGATCAGAAGAAAGAAAAGCCTTGCATGTAGCGGCTGTTTTTGCGTCCAATTTTACTAACCACCTGCTCGCCCTTTCCGAGGCGCTCATGCAACAAAATGGTTTGGCCTACGATTGGTTGAAGCCATTGATCACTGAAACGATCGCCAAAAGTTTTCAGCTTGGCCCAAAAGCAGCCCAAACCGGCCCAGCCAAGCGCGGTGACCTGAAAACGCTTGAACAACATTTGGAATTTCTAAAAGGTGATCCCGCTCTGGTGGAGATCTATAAAATTATAAGCCAGCACATCATCGATCATGATTACGAAAAATAATTTTTTTGTACATTGCTCTAAATATTTCATAAATGAAACATGTCATCGCGATACTATTTATCTCAGCCCTATCAACAAAGGCACATGCTCAGCAAATCCAAATTAGGGATTCGAAGGTTGAAATGCTACCCCTGAATAAACCACTTTATATTATTGATGGAAATGTAATGCCCGATTTAGTTCGAAGTAAAGCAGGCACAAATAGAATGGTAAGCCCGGTTGTAGAGATCAATTCAACCAATATTGAAAGCGTCACAATTCTTAAAGGCGAAAGTGCTTTTTTCGTCTACGGAGAAGCTGGAAAGAACGGAGTGGTGAAAATTGCGTTGAAGAAAAATTCATCAGGAAAATAAAGCGGCCGCAGTTGACAACAACTCATCGTTTTTTTTTGATCAACAAATAATCAAATCTTCAACCATTGTTCCTTCAGCACATTTACGGCAACCGGAAGTTCAGCCTCCAGATTTTTCCAACGGCACTCCAACGAAATTTTTCCTTTATAATTTATTTTTTTTAGGGCCCGTAAATAAGGAGTGAAGTCATCTCCCCGCGTACCGGGCGGTGTGCGGTCTTCACGCTCGGCAAGGTGACAGTGAACAATCCGTTCGTTTAGGCGAACGAGCTCACTGGCCGGATCATTTTCGCGAAGGGCATGATAGATGTCGCAAATCATTTTGAGATGGGGGTGGTTCACTGCGTCAACGATCTCTCCGGCTTCTTGTAACGTATTAATAAAATTGGTCTCGCCTCGGTTGAGTTGCTCCACTGCCAGAGTGATGTGGTGCTTGGCCGCCATTGGTGAAAGTGTTTTACAGAGTGAAATGAATTGTTCTTTCGCCTCTACTCTATCAAATCCATCCGGTATCTTGCGGGCTCCCCCACTGCCAAACACTAGTATGTTGGCCCCTACTTTTTCAATGCGCCCAAATGCCACGGCAGAATAGTTAACAATGGCTTCGTGGTCGGCATGATCCCCCACTGCGTGCATTTCACCAGGGAGAAATAAATTAACGCATTGGATCGGTAAGGGTTGGCTTGAAAGCTTGTCGAATTGTTGGTTAAACGCGCTGTCGGGCTGGCTGGGCATCACTAGTTTTGCTACGCCCTCTTCGATGTACGAGCAGCCCGCCTGTTTTGCCAAGGGACTATTTTCCCACGCGCCACAGAGACCGATGGTTATGCTATTCTCATTTTCAGGCTCAAGGACCGCAGAAAACGATGACAACATTGTGCCCGTAATAGAGAATGCAGAAACGCGCAAGAACTTTTTGCGGCTGATGGGCTGTGCCTTAGTTAGCATGGATCTTTTAATAGTCGAAATTTAAACAAAAAACTATCGTGAGGTACGATAGCTGTGAGAGGCGCACCTCGTCAGTTGCATCTATAATAATTGAAAGTGTCAACTCCAAGCCATCCTACTTTAGTTGATTTTATCTTTGTTTTTGCCTAAGTTGTAGGGACTATTCATAACCTATGGCAATTGCTACCACAATGCGCAGGGATGTTTGGTGGCTTCGACCACTGGTGGTTTTCATTTGCCTTTCGTCTTTTATTGGGTATGCTACCTGGTCCGCCTTTCAGGGTGAATATTATTCTTTCGGCCCTTATTTGTCACCATTTTATTCACCCGAGATTTTTGGCGATTCCATTCATAGTTTGCTCGGCCCCCAACCTACGTGGTGGCCATTGATTCTTCCGTTCTCTCCTGCATTGCTAATCTTATGGGCTCCGGGCGGCATGCGCTTTACGTGTTATTATTATCGCGGGGCTTATTACAAATCGTTTTGGGCTGATCCGCCCGCCTGTGCAGTTTCAGAGCCACGCAAAACCTATTGGGGCGAAAACTCTTTTCCGTTGATCATGCAAAATGCGCATCGCTACTTTATGTACCTCGCGGTGATCTTCGTTTTCTTTCTGGCTTACGATGCATGGAAAGCGTTGTGGTTTGTCGATCCTGCATCGGGCGAAAAAGTTTTTGGGTTAGGAGTCGGAAGTTTTGTTTTGGCCATCAATGCAACACTGCTCGGTGGATATACTTTTGGTTGTCATTCCTTTCGACACATGATCGGAGGCATCAAAGACCGATTATCAGGTTCACCAATCCGAAAGAAATTGTACGATTGCTCCAGTTGCCTGAACCGTGGCCACTCCACCTGGGCTTGGTTCAGTTTGTTTTGGGTAGCCTTCTCCGACATCTATATAAGAATGTGCGCCATGGGAATTTGGACAGACCTAAGATTCTTCTGATGGCCGCCTACGAAACCTTGCATCATGATGTGTTGGTCATCGGTTCCGGTGGAGCAGGATTGAGGGCTGCCATCGAAGCTTCGTCAAAAGGTGTTTCAGTAGGAATGGTTTGCCGCTCATTGCTTGGCAAAGCACATACGGTGATGGCCGAAGGCGGAGTGGCCGCGGCACTTGCTAATGTTGACGACCGCGATAATTGGAGGGTTCATTTTGCCGATACGATGCGCGGAGGTCAGTACCTCAACAATTGGCGAATGGTAGAATTGTTTACCAAAGAAGCCCCCGACCGTGTGAAAGAGTTGGAAGCCTGGGGCGCGGTCTTTGACCGAACTCCGGATGGAAGAATTCTTCAACGGAATTTTGGGGGACATAAATATCCACGGCTCGCTCACGTGGGCGACCGGACTGGACTTGAAATGATACGAACCTTGCAAGATCACGGCATCCATCAGGGCATCGATGTGTATCAGGAACATACCATTATCCGCTTACTGAAGGATGGAGATCGGATATCTGGTGCATTCGGTTATGATCGCGCCACCGGATCATTTAAAGTATTCAAGGCAAAAGCAGTGGTCATCACCACCGGGGGAATGGGGCGCATCTTCAAAATTTCTAGCAACAGTTGGGATTGCACAGGTGGAGGAATCTCCATCGCTTATCATGCCGGGGCCGAACTGATCGATATGGAGTTTGTGCAATTTCACCCTACCGGAATGGTATGGCCGCCCAGCGTTCGAGGACTTTTAATTACCGAAGGTGTGCGAGGCGAAGGTGGCGTGTTGCGGAATAATTCGGGGAAGCGATTTATGTTTGACGATATTCCTGAAAACTATCGCGGACAAACATCAACGGATGAAGAAGAAGGTTGGCGGTACATCCAAGGAGACAAAAACGCAAAACGGCCTCCTGAACTTCTTACCCGTGATCATGTTGCCCGATGTATCATGCGTGAGATAAAAGCGGGAAGGGGATCTCCCCATGGCGGAGTATTTCTTGACATTGCGTGGATCAAAGAAAAAATCTCCAACGCACCGGAGCATATCAAGAAGAAATTGCCCAGCATGTACCACCAATTTAAGGAGTTGGCAGGCGTTGATATTACAAAAGAACCCATGGAAGTTGGCCCAACTACGCATTACATGATGGGCGGAATAAAAGTAGAAGCCGACACGCAGATGACCACAGTGCACGGTCTGTTTGCTGCAGGCGAATGTGCAGCAGGATTACATGGAGCCAATCGGCTCGGTGGCAACTCGCTTTCCGATCTGCTGGTGTTTGGAAAAAGGGCTGGCGAATTTGCGACCGAGTATGCAAAAAATAATTTGGAGACCAATATTCGTCAGGAACAAGTTTTGGAAATTATAAGTTGGGCATTAGCTCCGTTTGAACGCGAATCGAAAAACGGAAATGCATTTCAGATACAATCCCAACTTCAGGAGTTTATGCAAAGCCTTGTCGGCATAACACGAACGGAAGCTGACCTCGCGCAAGCCATTGCCAAGATTGACGAAATGAAAGTGTTGATCAAAGAAGTTGGTTGCGATGGCAACAGGAATTTTAATCCAGGATGGCACACCGCTATGGAATTATCTCACATGATCACCGTGGCCGAATGCATTGCACGAGCGGCACGCGAACGGAAAGAAAGTCGTGGTGGCCATTTTCGCGAAGATTTTCCCGACAAGAGCAAGGAATTGGGTAATGTCAATATTTCAATAATAAAATCGGGAGTGGATGCGATGGAAGTAAACCAAAAAACTAAATTGGCTATGCGACCAGACCTCGAACAAATAATTGAAGAAATGAAATGAATAAGTTGACGTCATCGCGAGTACCAGCGAAGGAAGGAGAGTGGGACGAAGCGATTTTTCAAATGAGGATTGCATCGCGCCATCACACAAGTCCCTCGCAGACGCTCGCAATGACGCTTCCGTATTTCGCTTAATTTAAACGAAACAATGAAGGTGAAATTTAATATTTGGCGCAGCAGCAATTCGATCGGTGAGTTTCGGGAATACCAAACTGAAATCACCGAAGGAATGGTCGTGCTCGATGCCATTCACCAGATCCAAGAGGAAAGCGCGCCCGATCTTGCCGTGCGGTGGAATTGTAAGGCTGGAAAATGCGGTTCTTGTTCTGCCGAAATCAACGGAAGGCCCAAGCTCATGTGCATGACGCGCATGGAAGACATGCCCAAGGATAAACCCATTTCGATTCAGCCGATGCAGGCATTTCCTGTTATTAAAGATTTGGTCACGGACGTGTCAATTAACTATCTCACGAAAAAGAAAATTAAAAAATTCAAGCCCCGTCAACCCGATGCAGCCGATGGCACCTGGCGGATGGCGCAACGTGATATTGACCGCGTTCAGGAATTCAGAAAATGTATTGAGTGTTTTCTTTGCCAGGATGTGTGCCATGTGCTGCGAGAGCATTGGCTGCACGAAAAATTTGCCGGCCCCCGGCACATGGTTTATTCAGCCGCGTTGGAAATGCACCCATTGGATGTTGAGGATCGCAGGGAGGAGTTGAAGCATACCGCTGGCATTGGCTACTGCAACATCACTAAATGCTGCACCTCGGTTTGTCCGGAGAACATCACCATCACCGACAATGCCATCATTCCCCTGAAAGAACGGGTTGCCGACAAGTTTTACGATCCCTTGAAAAGTTTATTCCGGTTGTTTTCAAAAAAATCTTAATTTAAAATTATGAACCAGGCCAAAACAGAAGCGAAGCAGACTTTCAAATTGAAAGTGCTATCCAAAGATGGAATTGATTCAGCCTTGAGCAAAGCCGATCAATACAGGCTGCTCAATCAACCCAAACTGGCTGAAAGCATTTGCTTGGATGTGATCGAGATTGATAAAACCAATCACCAGGCAAAAGTAATTTTATTGCTGGCATTGACCGATCAGTTTGGTCAATCCTTTTCTGCTGCTTCAAAACATGCCAATGAGCTTGCCAAGAGCCTGCAAGACGAGTATTCAAGAGTTTATTACGCGGGAATCATTCGCGAGCGGATGGGCACGGCTACCTTAAACGCTGGAAACCCAGGATCCAATTTTGATGCTTACGAATGGTACCTGGAAGCCATGGAGCTTTTTGAACAAGCACAACCGCTCGCGCCACCGCACAACAACGATGCCATTCTCCGATGGAATACTTGCGCCAGAACGATCATGCAATACGATCTAAAAGAACGGCCCTTCGAAAGTTTTCCTCCGTTGGAGTAATCCTAAGGGCTTTCACTCAGGGCTTCCAACCAGTAAAAGATTTTTGTTGCCTACAATAACAAGTGCCACACCTACATTAAGCTGTCAGCTTTTGATTCAGTAGGTCACTACTTTTATTACAATGTCGTTTCCTTAAGCGCCTCTGACATCCTCTCTTTTGGAGAGGAACGAGGCGAGGTGATCAAAAATGGCTTAAGGAACGACATTGACTTTTATTATATTGACGAATGATTTTTTTACCACTAAAACCTGAATAGTATGAGAGGTTTAATGATGGAATACCAGCTCACCATCCCCACTATATTGCGGAGGGCGGAAACTTTATTTCCTAAAAAGGAAATCGTAAGCCGCCAGCCGGATAAAAGCATTCACCGCTACACATATCGTGACTTTGCGTTGCGCACAAAAAAATTGGCCAGCGCGTTTCGGCAGTTGGGTGTAAGGCATGGCGACCGGGTGGCCACGCTCAGTTGGAATCACCACCAGCATCTTGAAGCCTACTTTGCTATTCCCTGCATGGGTGCAGTTGTGCATACGCTCAACCTCCGATTGAGCCCTGATGACCTCACTTATATTGTCAATCATGCGGAGGATAAAATAATTATTGTTGACCAGGTCTTGTTGCCCTTACTTGAAAAATTCAAACGCAACATTAATACCTCAAAAATCATTGTCATTCCGCAACTCAACGAGGCCATACCAAATGGGTACTTGGACTATGAAGAGGTAGTGGCCTCGGGCGATGCTTCTCAATTCGAGCCATTTGAAGGCGATGAGTATTCGGCCGCATCAATGTGCTACACCTCAGGCACTACCGGAAAGCCAAAAGGTGTTTTGTATTCACACCGTTCCATCATGCTCCATTCCATGTCGTGTCTTGTAAGTTGTTGTGGGCTGGGCATCACCGAGACCGATATTGTACTCCCCGTTGTTCCCATGTTTCATGCAAGCGCCTGGGGCTTCCCGTTCAATTGCACTTTTGTGGGGGCAACCCAGGTTCTGCCCGGGCCACACTTAGATGCCGAAAATTTGCTGCAATTGTTCGAAGCCGAAAAAATTACCATTACCGGTGGCGTACCTACTGTGATGCTTGGCATTTTGAATAAGCTCGATGCCGAACCAACCAAGTATAAACTTGCATTGCGCACGGTGCTGGTAGGCGGCTCGGCCGTGCCGCGTTTTTTAGTCAAGGCCTTAGACGAACGACACAACATCAAAGTGTTGCAAGGCTGGGGCATGACAGAAACCTCGCCATTGGGTAGCACTTCGGTATTGACCAGTCAATTGAGTAATGCCTCCAAAGAAGAACAATACGACCATACGGCCAAACAGGGATTGCCCGCACCCTTCGTAGAGATTCGCGGAAGAAATGAAAACGGATTCATCCCCTGGGATGGAAAAACCATGGGTGAACTCGAAGTGCGCGGCCCTTGGATTTCTTCTTCCTATTACCGCGACCAAGAGCCGGAAGGAAAATTTACTCCGGACGGATGGTTTAAAACCGGAGACATTGTGACCATTGGTGATCATGGTTGTATTGAAGTGAAAGACCGCAGCAAAGACGTGATCAAATCAGGGGGCGAGTGGATCAGCTCCGTAGCGTTGGAAAATACGTTGATGGGTCATCCTTCGGTTTTGGAAGCAGCCGTTATTGCGGTGCCAGATGAAAAATGGATGGAGCGGCCTTTTGCGTATGTGGTGCCCAAAGAAGGAAAGGCAATTTCCCCGGAAGAACTCAAGAGGTTTCTCGAAACAAAGTTTGCTAAATTCTGGATACCCGAAGGCTACGCTTTTGTTCAGGCCATACCTAAAACCTCAGTTGGCAAATTTTTGAAATCCGCGCTGCGCCAAAAATACGGGCAAGATCATTTGGTTGAAAAATAGCTGAGGGCATCATCGGGTTAATTTCGCAACCACTGCTGCGGGTCTAAGGCCTCAAAGTTTTTTCTGATTTGAAACCGCAATTCTGAAATGCCATCAGCCGTGGACAGCACACGGGCAATTTCTTCTCCGGTGGAAACCCGTTGTCCTTTTTTCACAAAAACATCTTTTATCCCTGAATAAACCGTATAGTAATCTCCGTGGCTGAGGATCACAGTACTGCCAATGCCACGAATGAAAGCCACTTTGCGAACCTCTCCATTAAAGATTGCCCGCACTGGTTCATTTTGTTTCGTCTGAATATTGATGCCATCATTTTTAATTTCGATTCCCTTCAGCACAGGGTGCATTTGGCGTCCGAATTTTTGAGACATAAAACCAGTGACCGGCCATGGGAATTTATTTTTGTTTTCCTCGAAAGAAGAAGAAAGTTTAGCCGATTCAAATGCCGACTCTACTTCTTTTACCTTATTTTTTTCGCGCGCTCTTGCTTCACGGGCGGCCCGCTCCAATTCTTCTTTTACGATTTTTGCAACGAGGTTATCAATCTCGGCCACGGCTCTTTTGGTCTCTTCCAGTTCTCTTCTCAGTTTCTTCTCTTCCTTTTCTAGGTTGCGCACCACCTTGCGCTGTTTTTGTTTCAAGCCCGTGAGGTGCTCACTTTGTTTGAGTTCATCGCTCAATAAAAGCTGCTTTTCGTTTAGTTTTAATTCGGTGCGGATCACTTGTTCACCCAGCAGCAATTGCGCCCGTGCAATAGCCTCGGTCTGCTCCTTTCGTGCCTTGCCATATTGCTCCATGTATTTCAGGCGCATCACGAATTGATCAAACGATTCGGCCGAAAAAAGGAAAGTCAACTTGTCGGTTTTGCCACTTGCTTTTTGTGCGGCAAACACCATGGCCGCATATTCCTCTTTCAATTCACGGACATCTTTTTCAAGCGCTTCGATAACCTGATTGTCTTCTTCTAGACCGCCATCCAGCAAAGCGATTTCGCTTTTAATGGAACTGATCAATGTTTCCTGTTGTTCAATTCGCCTGTTGAGGGCCGTGAGTTCCCCAATCGAATTCTTTTTCTCGTTGGAAGTCTCATCTAAAATTTTTTCTGTTTCCTTGATCCGCTCCAGGTCTTGTTGGCGTTCCTTTTGAAGTTGGGATTTGTTTTTTTGTGCAAAAACAAAAAAGGGGAAGACAAATAATAAGACAACCAGTAAATGCCTGTACTTACCTGCGATCATAGCGTTTGGGGATGTTGAAAGGGAAACGCAGCTCTTTGTTGCCCACCTCGGCCTTGGTGTATTCAAAAAGAATGGTGTTATTCACTAGGCCGGCTACGGTTTTGTACACCACATCGATGGTCCCTTTGTAGGGAAACAACTTATCGCCTACGGGCTGAAAGTCGGAATAATTTATTTTTATCGAGTTGCCCGAGCTCGATTCCGTCAAATCAACACGCTCTAATTTCTTGGTCTTTTTGTTGATCAGGTTTTGAATCATGACTGACCCACTCCGTTGATTGACTTTGTTAAAAAACGAATCTTCGCCTACTTCATCTTCTGCTTTTTTGCGCTGGATGGGGTTGCCCAACAGAGCGGCCTGAATTACCTGGTAGTTGACTTCGAAATTAAACCGCTTGGTTAGCTCGGCATAACTAAACACATAATACTCTTTTGCCAGATTGCTTACGATGGTGATCGAGTCTTTGTTGATGAGAGCCGACCCCCCCTGCACGCCAATTACCGTAAGCTTCATCCAAATTACGCTGTCTTTACGTATTCGGATGTGTGCTTTCACCTCATGTTCTTTTGTGTTGTCGCGAAAAACGAGTCGGGCTTTGCCGTGCAGGAATTCAAAATCAATTTCCTGAATATCCACCGACTTGGGCGGTGGTGGAAGTGTAGCGACAATTTTCCGGTGGCATCCGGCCAATAACAGAAAACCAAAAATCAGCACTACGATTTTTAGAATGAGGTTCCTTACCAATAAATTACCCATACTATTTTCTGTTGGATTTTATCGTTAATAAATTTTACGGTTATTGATTTTTTTGTTCAGCACTTCATTGCCACCATCCAACGATTTTGCCTTTTGCCATTGTGCCATGGCTTCATCAATGTCGCCCAGTTGATATAAAATATCCCCGAAATGTTCAAAGTAAATTTCATTTCCCTTGCCCAAGGGGAAAACACGCTCCATCACTTTTTTTGCCTCTCTGTATTTACCCAGTTGAAACAACACCCACGCATGGGTATCTAAGTACGCGGCATTGCCGGGATGGTTTTTTATTAATGAGGCCGACATCTTTTCTGCTTTCTCCAAATTGGTTTTCTGCAAAGCGAGGTAGTAACTGTAATTGTTTAACACGTATTCGTTGTCGGGGTTCACCGCAAGTGCATCGTCATAGGCTTGGTTTGACTTTTCGTTTTCCTTCATTGCGTTGTAGGCATCACCCAGCATGCTGTCGATCTCGCCCAACAGATTGCGGTTGTTGGGCGAAAGTCTTTTTGCTTGCTCCAGTGTTTGAGCTGCCTGGCTGTAATTTTTTTTCCTCAGGTGGGCGATTCCGCTGAAATAATAGATCATGGCTTGGTTGGGGAATAGTTCCAATGCCTGCTCGGCATGAACGATCACGCTATCCGAAAGGCCAGCTTGCGAATCCAAAAAAAGCAAATTCTGCCACGCTTCAAAACTGCTTGCCCCCAGGTGCACCCCCTTTCGGTATTCACTGCGTGCCTCTTCGTTTTTGTCAAGCATCAGAAATAGGTCTCCGCCCACCAGGTGAGCATCAGGGTCGGAGGGGTAATTGGTTTCCAATTTTTTGAAGAGTCCAAGCGAGAAATTTTCGAGGTCCACATCTCTATTTTTTTTTGCTTTGTTTTGCGAGAGCACTGCGTTATAGGTTCCGAGCATCAGCACTTTGCTTCCAATCTCCACTTCAGGGTCATCGAAAATTTTATTTGCGCAATCGCGCGATTTTTGCTCTTGTCCGGAGTCGCGGTAAAGGCCGGTTAGTAACACTTTGCAATTGCCAGCACCGGGATGTGTTCCGATAAATTTTTCTAAATAAGGAATCCCGAGCAGGGGCTTGCCCTGTTGCGAAAGGTTTTCGGCTTGGGCCAACACATACCGCTCTTCATCCGGGTAAGATTGAATTAGTTTGTCGCCTTCGGCTATCGCTTCCGTCAGTTTGCCTTTGATTAGGAAGATGCGTTGTTTTTGGAAAGATGAAAGTTCATTTATACCGAGGGCTGCCTCAGCATGGTTGTAGGCTTTTAGCGCTTCGTCCAATTGATTGTCTTGCAAATAGATGGCAGCCAGTTCATAATAATGATCTTCGGCTCCGTTGATTTCCTTCATCATCGTCTCCAGGGCCTGCGATGCCTTTTCATATTGATGACGGGTGACATAAATGCGCGAAGCAAGCAGGTAAAAATATTTGTTCTTCTTTTCCAGTTTTAGCGCGCTTTCTATATTTTGTGTAGCATGCTGTAACTCTTCCTCTTTGTTTCCTCGCAAATTTATCTCCGCAATTTTATAGTAGGCAGTGGCATTGTTGGGGCTGTACTCCAATGCCTGTTGAAAATAAAAAAGTGCTTTGGTGTAATCTTCCAGGATGTAAAACTTTTCACCTTCGGTAAAAATCCGCTCGGCTTCGGCCATCCGTGCAGCGGATAACACAGGCTCCGCTTTTCTCTTTTTCTCTTTTTGCGGGTAGCAAGAGAAGCTTGTCAGTGAAAAAGCAAGGGTTAAGATAAAGAAGGTGTACTTTGTTTTCAATGCGGTGAATTTGAACGAATAAAGGTAGGAATAAATGAGTTCACTTCTTCTACCAAGTCGGTTCAGAAAGTCAGTGGATGGTACAATTTACTTGCGTGCCCATGCTTCCTTCTCCAGAAGAAAAACAACGCCAATAAAAACAAGAACGATGGCCGCATGAACGGATACGGACATCCACCGGTTCATTATTTTAACTTGATCTACCAAATAGATCAGGAGACTTGTGGCGATGATATAAGCCGAGCCTGATAAAATTTTGTAAGGGATAGGATAGTATTTTTGACCTAGAAAATAGCAGGCCATCATCATGGAGGCATAGACGAGCAGGGTAGCCAAGCTGCTTCCATAGTATCCGGCAACGGGGATTAAAATAAAATTCAGGGCGATCGTCAGGAGGGCTCCGCCAATGGTGATCACCGTTCCGTAATACGTTCTGTCGGTGAGTTTAAACCATATTGTAAAGTTGTAATAGATTCCGATAAAAAGGTAGCCGAGCAATAGCGGGGGTACAATGTTAAGGCCTTCCCAGTATTCGGGTGTTGGAATGAAATATTTCAACACATCCAAATTGATGCTCACCCCAAGGAAGATGATACAGCCTACGATGATAAAGTAATGATTCACTTTGGCGAACAGTGTGGGTGAATTTCTGTCGTGAGATTGGGAAAAGAAAAAAGGCTCACCAGCCATGCGAAATGCTTGCACGGCTAAATTCATCAGCACCGAAAATTTATAACAAGCGCCAAAAATACCAAGGGCATATTCAGGGCTTTTCCCAGGATAAAAATTTTCGGGCAGCCATCTTTTTAATGCTAATCGTGAAAAAAATTCATTGGTCATGGCGGCCAGGCCCATGATCATAACCGGAAAGGCGTAACGGATCATGGAAGGGAAAACCTCTTTGTCAAAAGCGGGCCGCCAGGTTATTAACGTTTTGAAAAAGAACACAAGGTAGAGCGCGTTAGCGATTAGGTTGGCCATAAAAATATAGGAGATGCCTACCCGGGGATCGAAGACTACGTACAAGAAATACACATTGAGGCCGGTGAGGATGGCCACATTGGAAATTCGGAATAGGGCAAACTGCACTGCCTTTTTTTGAAGGCGAAGTCGTGCAAATGGAATGCTCACCACATTGTCGATAAACAGGATAAGGGTGAGCCACACGATATAATTTTTATGGCCAGGCACCTTCAGCAACTCCGCGAAAGAAGAGGCAAATAAAATGAACAGGATTGAAAAAAAGGCACTGATGCTTATCACTGCCGTCTGCGCCAAATTAAAAATCCGTTTCTCATCGGCTTCCGGTTTGGTAGCAAAACGGAAATAGGCGGTTTCCATTCCAAAACTGTAAACGATGTTGAGCACGGCCACGATCGACATCAGGTAAGTGAAAACTCCGTATTCTTCGGGACGAAAAAAAATGGTGTGCAAGGGTAACAGAAAAAAATTGAATAGCCGCGGCACCATGTTGCCAAGGCCATAAAGCATGGTTTCACCGGCCAGGGTTTTTAGTTTAGAGGTATGCAAGTCCAAGGGTGTGGCGGATTTGTTACTTCACATTTCCAATTCACCTACGATCATTCTTAAATTCAAATTTGATCTTAGAATGATATTGATCGTTCAATTTATGAAGTAAACACGGTTCTCTTTTCTTTATTTACGTTGCTTGGGCTACGAATACTGTGCCCCATTCGGTTTATTTTTCAGATCGTTGACAAATCTGCGGAATAAATCCTCCTTGTCTTTTTCGCATACGATAACCACATTTCCGAATGCGCCTACCAGATAGCCATTGAGGCCTTGCACTACAATCAATTTATCTTTTGATCCCTTGATAATCGAATTCCTTGTATCGTACACCAAGGCATCGGCAGCAATCGCGTTATTGTTTTCATCTTTTGAAGAAATCTCATGCAGTGAGGCCCATGATCCTAAATCATTCCACGCAAAATTGCTGAGCCACACAAAGACATTATCAGCTTTCTCCATGATGCCATAGTCGATGGAAATACTTTTTACCTGGGCATAAGCCGTTTCGATCGCTGCTTTTTCTTCTGGGGTAGAAATTTTTTCTGCGGCATCGTCAAAGATTTCAGCCATCTCAGGCAAGTATTTTCGGAATGCCGATAAAAAGGCCTGAACACCCCAAATAAAAATCCCGGCATTCCAAACAAAGTCACCGCTGTCGATAAATTTTTTGGCCAAGGCAAGCTCTGGCTTTTCCGTAAATGTCTTCACTTTTTTGAGCGGGCTCTTGCCTTCAAGAAATTGAATGTACCCGTAGCCGGTTTCTGGCCTGGTGGGTGTGATCCCAAGTGTAATTAATTTGTCGTGTGGCCTGGCATACTCCACAGCATGAAGTATAGTTTGTTGGAAATCGGATTCATTCAAGATCAGATGATCGGTCGGGCTCACAATCAGAATAGCCTGCGGGTTGATCTTGTTTATTTTATGACAGGCATAGGCAATACAAGGTGTAGTGTTTTTGCGCATCGGCTCGGCCAAAACCTGCGATGGGGGCAGCTCGGGCAGTTGCTCCAAAGTAATCGCAACATGCTCTTGGTGCGTGACCACAAAAATATTTTCCGGGGGGCATATTGCCAGAAAACGTTCATACGTAGAGCGAAGCAACGATTTGCCAGTGCCCATCACATCTAAGAATTGCTTGGGGTGCGAATTGCGGCTATACGGCCAAAAGCGGGTACCCACACCACCGGCCATGAGTGCCACATACAAGTTTTTATTCATTGAATTTTCCTAAACGGGAGGCCGAAGTTAAAAAAAGTAATTTATGTTTTACCCAGGACAAAAAAGAAAATCGCGGAGATGGCACTGCTCTTCTCCCTGATCCTGCAATCGGTTTAATTAGCGCCTTTGACCACAATATCAGTCGAAATAAGACGTTCGATGCAAAAATTTGTGCGTTGCTGATGTGGCCATGTCGAAGGATAGCCCTTGGTTTATAGGGATAAAGGCAATTTATTTTTTACAAATTTGAATGATTTGCGATTTTTTTTTATTAGCTTCAACTCCCTTTAAAAAACGGGAGAAGAATCATTCTTAACAGATTAAAACTTTATTAGTAAGAATATGGTAGTGGCAGAAGAGAAAGATGAATTGAAGATAAAACTCAAGGAAATATTTGGTTACAGCAGCTTTCGCGGTAATCAAGAGATTGTAATTAAAAACATTTTGGGCGGGCGCAACACGTTTGTGATCATGCCAACCGGAGCAGGCAAGTCCCTGTGTTATCAATTGCCCGCGATGGTTACTGACGGGTTGGCTATTGTTATCTCTCCACTGATCGCCTTGATGAAAAATCAGGTTGATCAGTTGAATGCCTATGGGATCAATGCCCGATTTCTTAATTCAACGCTTAGCAAAGGTGAAATCACGCGCTTGAGGAAGGATTGCGTTTCCGGAAAAATAAAATTGCTTTACGTTGCCCCCGAGTCGCTCAACAAAGAAGACAACATTGAGTTTCTACAGAAAGCAAATATTTCATTTGTGGCTATAGACGAGGCACATTGCATCTCGGAGTGGGGCCACGACTTCCGCCCCGAATACCGCAAGATCAAAACGATGATCGCCCAGCTGGGGACTATGAATGTGATTGCACTCACCGCCACGGCCACGCCAAAGGTTCAATTGGACATTCAAAAGAATTTGCAGATGGAGGAGGCTGATGTGTTCATCTCTTCTTTCAACCGCAAAAATTTGTATTATGAAGTTCGACCAAAGAAAGAGACGAAAAAGCAGTTGATCCGTTTTTTAAAAGAGCACAAAGGAAAATCCGGGATCATCTATTGCCTCAGCCGCAAAAAAGTGGAGGAGATTGCACAGCTTCTAAATGTGAATGGGTTCAAAGCGGCACCCTATCATGCAGGCCTTGATCCGGATGTGCGCATGAAAAACCAAGATGATTTTTTGAATGAAGAAGTAGATATTATTTGCGCCACCATTGCTTTTGGCATGGGCATCGACAAACCCGATGTGCGTTTTGTGGTGCACTATGACGTGCCCAAATCCCTCGAAGGGTACTATCAAGAGACAGGACGCTCCGGCCGCGATGGCTTAGAAGGAATCTGCCTGATGTTTTACAGCCACAATGATTTGAACAAGCTCGAGAAGTTCAACAAGGATAAGGCAGTGCAAGAGCGAGAAAACGCTCGCATCCTTTTGCAGGAGATGGAGTTTTATGCCGAATCGCCCGTGTGCAGGCGCAAACAATTGCTCCACTATTTTGGTGAAGAGTATCAAGGGAAGAATTGCGGCATGTGCGACAATTGCACCAACCCCCGCGAACGGTTTGAAGGATCTCAGTTTGTGAAAATTGCCCTGGAAGCCGTAAAGCAAACCAATGAACGATTTGGCTTGGCGCACTTGGTCAATGTCATCAAAGGCATTGAGGATGAATATGTGAAGAGCTATGCCCACTTTGACCTGGCCGTCTATGGAAAAGGCGACACCGAGGATGCCGATTTTTGGAAATCTGTAATCCGTCAGACCCTGATCTACCAATACCTCGAAAAAGATATCGACAACATTGGGGTGCTCAAACTCAGTCAAAAAGGGTTGGCCTTTTTGAAAAAACCACACGATGTGGAGTTGGCCAAAGATCACGACTTTACGACCGATGTGGGAAATGAAGAATCGAGCGAGCGCACACCCATCAACTCCAAATCGTACGATGAAAGGTTATTCGAGTTGCTCAAGTCGCTGCGCAAAAAAGTAGCCAAAGATAAAGACCTGCCTCCCTATGTTATTTTCCAGGATCCTTCCCTGGAGGAAATGGCAACCACCTACCCGACCACCAAAGACGAGATGGCCAGCGTGAACGGTGTGGGCATGGGCAAAGTGAATAAATTTGGCAAAGAGTTTTTGGACCTAATCCAAAAATACGTTGATGATAATGACATCGAGACCGCGGCCGAAGTGGTGGTCAAGTCATCGATCAATAAATCCAAAATTAAAATCTTTATCATTCAGCAAATCGACCGCAAGGTGGACTTGGAAGAAATTGCAGAAAGCAAGACATTAAGTTTTGATGAGCTGCTTACGGAGATGGAAAATATTTGTTATAGTGGCACTAAGTTGAATGTAGATTACTACATTGATGAAGTGCTGGATGATACCCGGCAGGAAGAGATCTACGACTACTTCCTCAACAGTGAAACTGACAATATGCAAGATGCAATGGCCGAACTGAAGGGCTATAGCGAAGAAGACGTGCGCCTGATGCGCGTGAAGTTTCTGAGCGAGTATGCAAACTAAAAAGTAGCAATGGGCAAATCAAAAAGCGGGAGGGGTGAAAAACAGGTTTGAGAGAAACCGCCTAAGTCAAGTTTAATAGCTAACTTTTGATTGCACTTCCTTAAACCGAAAGCACTCCGTCAAGTGATCGTTCACCAGTCCACAGGCTTGCATGTGTGCATAGATCACCGTGCTGCCCACAAATTTGAAACCCCGTTTTTTTAAGTCCTTGCTCAAGGCGTCCGATTCTTTGGTGGTGGCCGGCACTTGCTTCATGGTTTTGCGCTGATTGACGATGGGCTGGCCTTTTACAAACGACCAAATGTACTGATCGAAGGTGCGGAACTCCTTTTGCACCTCCAGAAAACGCTTCGCATTGTTCACGGCCGCATTTACTTTTAGCTTGTTCCTGACAATGCCGGGATCGGTGAGGATCTTTTTTATTTTCTTGAGCGTAAACCGTGCTACTTTCGCGGGATCAAAGTCGGCAAAGTTTTTTCGATAGCCTTCCCGTTTTTTCAAAATGGTACTCCAACTTAGGCCGGCTTGTGCACCCTCCAAGATCAAAAACTCAAAATGGATGAGGTCGTCATGCACGGGCAAGCCCCACTCTTCATCGTGGTAGCGGATGTATTGGTCAAACTTGAGGCACCACGGGCAACGGAATTTTTCAGTCATGAGTTGATGTGGGGTTGATTCGTAATTCATTTATTGGTTTCGTTGCTTCCATTTCGCTGCGCTATCACCTTAACGATTCATCCCCTCAACGAATTAACGAATTAATTATGTAACTTCCTGAATTGATTGCTGATGAAATTAATTTTTTTAACGATCTGCTTTTTAATTGTAACGGAAATCCATGGCCAGTATCGTTCAGGCGAGACCGTGACTTATTCCTTTGAGCAGCCTATTTTCCCGGCCGCCCAAAAAACATTCATCCCCAACCTGCTGGCAGATCCAATAAAAAATTACAGGATATCTTCTCCATCAATGATAAATTTCTCAAGTTTGAACTGGAGGATGCAAAATGATTTTTTCTGGGGAGGCACCATCACTACCATGTCCTACAACAAAGGAAAATTTGGCACCCTTTTTTATTGGGATGTACAAGGCAATTTGAGGGGAACCAAAGGATTTATTGATATTTCTGGAAAAAACAAGCAGGGTTTTAAATTGGTTTTTCCGTGGCAGCAGTTGATAAGAAGCAACACAAAATTTTAACGATGAACAAAATTATCCTTCTCACCGTAGCACTGTTTTGGGCATTTCCAACAAGTGCGCAGAAAATTGATTTTGACAGAAAGCTGACCGATTTGGGAATCGAACTTTACGTGCCCACAAAGCCCATGGGCAACTATGTAAAGGTAGTTCGCACGGGCAACCTGCTTTATTTTGCCGGTCACGGCCCCACCCGTGCGGACAACACCAACATCACCGGTAAAGTGGGCAAAGACTTGACGATGGAGCAAGGTTATGAAGCTGCCAAACAAACTGGTATTGCTTTGCTTTCAACGTTAAAAGCAGAGGTTGGCGATCTCAATAAAGTAAAGCGGATTGTAAAAGTTCTCGGTATGGTAAATTGCACGCAAGAATTTATGGATCAACCCAAAGTAATCAATGGTTTTTCAGACCTGATGGTCGCCCTGTTTGGTGAAAAAGGAAAACATGCGCGTTCTGCAGTTGGGATGTACATGCTGCCTTCCAATATTTCCGTGGAGATTGAAATGATTGTGGAGATTGAAGATTGATTCGATAATTCGATTATGCAGTGGTACCTAACTCAGGCCCAAACAGACCTAATGGGGTCGGCCATCATCGAATTAACAAATCAACGAATTGATGGATTGGACAAAATAATTCCTTAGTTTTACAACCTAATCTTAATTTTAATGCTATGAACGCAATCTTCTTATTTGGACCACCCGGCATAGGCGAGTGGGTGGTAATCGGTTTATTCGTGCTTATCTTCTTTGGCGCAAAAAAAATCCCTGAATTCGCCAAAGGCCTGGGCAAGGGTATCCGCGAATTTAAAGATGCCGTGAAAGACGTGAAGAAAGAGGTAGACGAGGCGGGCAAAGAAGTGCCGAAGCTTGACGAGAAGTAATTCCGTTGCAGTCGTTACCCTATTCCCAAATCCGTCAGTCGCTCTACAATAATACACTCACTAGTGTTGAGCTGGTAAAAAACCATCTTTCCGTAATTGAAAAGAAAAAACACCTCAATGCCTTTTTGAGTGTTTATTCGCAGGAAACGTTGGCGCAAGCGGAAGAGGTTGATCGCAAAATCAAAAATCGCAAAGCAGGAAAACTGGCAGGGCTTGTTGTTGGCCTCAAGGATTTGCTTTGCTATAAGGACCATCCGCTTCAATGTGGCAGCAAAATCCTCGATGGGTTTGTATCCCAATATAATGCCACCGCAGTTCAACGCTTACTTGACCAAGATGCACTCATCATCGGAAGGCAAAATTGTGACGAGTTTGGCATGGGGTCCTCCAATGAAAATTCAGCCTTTGGCCCGGTAGCCAATGACATCGACAACACGCGGGTTTCGGGCGGGTCTTCGGGCGGATCGGCAGTTGCCGTGCAGGCCGGGATGTGCCAAGTGTCGTTGGGTACCGATACGGGTGGCTCGGTTCGCCAGCCGGCTGCTTTTTGTGGATTGCTGGGATTGAAGCCCACGTACTCCCGCATCTCACGCTATGGATTGGCCGCTTATGCTTCTTCGTTTGACTGCATCGGGATTTTTTCAAACCATGTTGACGATGTCGCTTTGGTTTTGGAAGTGATTGCCGGAGCGGACGAATTTGACAGCACCGTGTCGCGCAG
>JAYVMP010000074.1:0-7129 GCA_043758895.1 Bacteroidota bacterium | reverse complement strand
GAACTTCAGAGCGAGTATGAAGTGGGGATGGAGGGCAAGTTTTTCAACAACAGGCTTTCTTTTGATTTGTCCATGTACACCAGAAAGACCACTAACCTGATTACGCAGGCACCTTTGGATCCTGCCACCGGATTCCAGAATACCAACGTGAATGTGGGAGCGCTCAACAACAAGGGTATCGAGCTCTCTATCAGCGGCACACCGGTTATTATTGGAGATTTCCGTTGGGATATCACGGCCAACTACTACGCTTACCGATCGGATGTATTGTCCCTGGGCTATGGCCTTACACGGGTGTTAATCCCCGGTGGAGGTTATACCAACCTGGGTAACTTTGTGGTTCCGGGCAGGCCTTTCGGCATAATCGAAGGGAATTATGTGCAGCGGGACAGCAAGGGCAACAAGCAAGTGGATGCCAATGGTAATTATATCCCTTCCGGGGACATTCGTGAGATTGGTAACCCAATACCGAATTTTACCACTTCGCTTATCAACACTTTTTCTTACAAGCGGTTTTCGTTAATGATGCAATGGGATTACCGGAATGGTGGTTCTATTTATTCCACTACAGCGGGCACTCTTATAGGCAGAGGCGTTACAGCGGACACGGGTTTCGATCGCAGCAAGACTTTTGTATTGCCAGGTGTGAAGCAAGACGGTACTCCGAATAACATTCAAATCACGCCTTCCGATTTTTATTTCACCAATGTAGGTTTTGGGCCTTCGGAGCTTCAAATATATGACGGCACCACGATAAGATTATCGCAGGTGCAAATCAGCTACAGCTTGCCCACCTCAATATTCAAGAAGGCGTTTTTCAAACGTGCCTCGGTATCACTCTCAGGGCAGAACCTCTGGTTCAACGCAGTGAACTTCCCCAAGCACCTGCATTTCGACACCAACCAAGTCGGTACAGGTGTGGGCAATGCCCAAGGTCTTGATTTCTTCACCGGGCCAAGCGCACGCCAGTACGGTGGCAGCATCTCATTGACCTTTTAATTAGTTAATAATTAAAAAAATATTTATGAAAAAGAAATTAAAAATTATAATCCTGCTGGTTTCCATTGTGGGGGCAACTTCCTGCGATTTGAACCAACAAACAAATCCCAGTTTGCTGAGCGCGAGCCAGGCAAACAATGACTATCTCTTGAACACCGTACAAACCTCACTGCCGGCCATGTTTCAAGATTTGAGCCAATACGGTATGGAGGTAACGCGTATTTTACCGGCCACCGGGGGTAATACGTATTCGAATATGTATCAGCCGACTGCATTTGATAATATTTGGATCAATGCGTATGCGGGCATCTTCGAAAACACAAAGTTGCTTCTTGCCAATGCCACCCCGAAGAAATTGTATTTCCATACAGGGATGGCCAAGGTTATCCAGGCTTATACGATGGTGGCACTAGTTGATTATTTTGGGGATATACCCTACACACAGGCATTGGATCCTACCAACTTTAGCCCCAAAACAGATCCGAGTTCATCGGTTTATGCGGCCGCATTGGCCATGCTGGATGATGCCATCAGCGACCTGGGCAAGACCCCAAGCGCATATCCCGCCCAAGACCTGTATTATGGTACTGGCGTTGGTAAGGTAACATCAAGTAATGCCACCAAGTGGATTACTTGCGCCAAGACAATCAAACTTAAGATTTACCTCAATCAAAGCCTTGTGGATAAGGCGGGTTCAACCTCAGCCATCAATACACTTATAGCCGGAAACGACTTGATTGACAACATTAATGGAACGGAGGATTTTGCCTTTTTCTATCCGGCAACCAGTTTTAGCAACCCTGATAACTACCATCCTTGGTTTAAAAACAATTATCAAAACGGGGCGGCTCAATACATGGCCAACTATTATATGAATGTCATGGTGAATGCAAACGATCCCCGTACTAAGTATTATTTTTATCGTCAAACTGTAGTTCCTATTACAGATGTAAACGTGCTATCCTGTGCCGGGCTTGCAACTCCGGCCTGGTTTCCGGCAGGAATGCCATTTTGTCAATTAAGCCTAGGATATTTCGGTAGGGACTTTGGTGACAATAGTGGGATTAACCCTGATACTAAATTGAGAACTGTTTTTGGCCAATATCCAATCGGTGGTTTAATTGATAACGGCAAAGCAGCACCTCTTTCGGTAACCTCTGGCTTAAAAGGACAGGGTATTTTCCCGATCCTGATGGCTTCCTATACTTCGTTCATGCAGGCTGAGGCTGCTTTGCGGTTGGGTACTACCGGAAACCCCAGGGCATTGTTGCTCGATGGGGTTACTAAATCCTGTATCCGTGTGGTTAATTCTCCCTATAATCCTACAGTGGCATTAGCCGGATCGCTGCTTACCCCCTCCACCGCTGTAAAAAGTTACGTGAACCAAGTGGGTACTAATTTCGATGCTGCCACCGATCAATTGAATGTAGTGGCCACCGAATATTGGGTGGCACTATTTGGCTCTGGCTATGAAGCGTATAACATGTACCGCAGGATTGGCAAACCCACCGGGTTGCAACCTGCACGCTACACGGCAAATCCGGGCAATTATTACCGGAGTTTCTATTACCCTGCCGTTTATGCGGTAAGGAATAGCAATGCTAAACAAAAGACGGATGGTTCTGTACAGGTGTTTTGGGATAATAACCCGGCTGACCCCAATTGGATCAATTAAACAACCTAATTTGAAACATTATGAAAATCAAAAAATATATATCCTTATTTTTCAGTGTATTGGTAGTGGTGATACTTTCCTGCCAGCAGGAAAGTAAGTTGCCACTTCCATTTGACACACTGAATAATCTTAATGGCGCCTTTTTAAGAGTGCTCTCCGTGCCATCCAATTACTTCAATTATTATAATTTAGATACTTCCACATTCAAAATAAATGTTGAGGAGTCGGATGGGGCAAATGGTACTTTATTTTCTTCCGTTGATCTCTTTGTATCCTACAAGAGTGTGTCAGGAACGAAAGTAGCGGAGCAACGGCTGAAATCTTTCCCGGCTTCCGGGTTTACCAAATCTGCTGTGACGGGGCTGCCGAGAGCAACACTTATTGCAACGTTCACTGAAACCATTGCGAAGCTGGGGATAACCAAAGCATCAATTCAACAGGTGGACAATTTTGCCTTCAGGTTTGCCGTCAACTTGAAAGACGGCAGAGTATTCTCTTCAACAAATTCAAGTGGTAACATGCTAACCGGGCCATTCTATAGTTCCACATTTCAGAACAATATAGGCGTTGGCTGCCCTTCCACATTGGAGGGAACATACAATGTCACTCAAACAGGCACGGATCAAGTTTTGGGAAACACATATACGATTAATGGAACGGTGACGCTTAAACATACCTCTGCCGGCAGTATTACCTACAATGCCGATGATATAAGCGGGGGTGTGTTTAACCAAATTTACTTTCCAGTGCCTTCTTATGGAGCCCCTCAATATGTGCCTTACGTAATTACCGATATATGCGGCAACATCGCCATCCCGAAAGGGTCGGATGGCTGGGGGGATATTCTCTCCGGATCAGCTACCGTTACTCAGGGAACTGACGGGGTTGTGATTGGTGGAATTGCTTCACCCCTTATCATTAAAGGTAATTGGATAACCAATTCGGGTGATGATTGGACTTTCACCTGGACCCATCAATAAATTAGGCTGATTTCTTAAAGAGGCTGCCTTCAAATGGCAGCCTCTTATTTTTTCCCCCCCATTGTTAGTTAAAAATCAAGAGTGATTTCTCGAAAGATTGACTTTCGGGATAGACTTTTTTATTACCTCTATATTTTCTGTGCATAAAATGGATTCTCAATTTATTGAAGGCGAATGAAAAATGCTTATCTGTGGCGGTTTATTACCAGCTCATTGTTAACTTTACTAACACTGCTATCACTTCAAGCACAACGTGTATTATTTGAAGGGCATGTCATCAATCAAAAAACGAATAGCCCATTAACCGGGGCGGTTATAAGATTGGTCAAACTCCCGGGTGGCGCTGCTACTACCGACTCTACAGGTTATTTTAAATGGAATGTGCCGAAAGGTACAGACGAGGCAGTCGTTTCTTTCGTGGGCTACGAAACGAAGCGAATGAAGTTAGTTTTTGACAGACCTGTAAATTTGGTTTTTGATCTTTACGAGGAAGTAAACCAACTTGACGAGGTAGTTGTTTCGAGCCAAGGGCCAGATCATAATGTGCAGAGCCTCGATGTAGGTGTGAGTAAGTTGAGCATTAGCCTCATCAAGAAAATGCCCGCTTTTATGGGCGAAGTGGATGTGATTAAAAGCCTGCTGTCTTTGCCGGGCGTTACCAACGTGGGCGAGGGCACATCAGATATTAATGTGCGTGGTGGCAATTCAGACCAAAACCTCATTTTGTTGGATGAGGCTCCTATTTTCAACCCGTCACACTTGATGGGATTGTTTTCTGTCTTTAATCCGGATATGGTAAAAGGTATTTCCTTTTACCGGGGAGCTATCCCTTCGCAGTATGGCGGCAGGACTTCATCGGTATTGGACATGTCTGTGAAAAGCCCTGAATCAAATAAATTTAAAGTTCAAGGCGGCATCGGATTAATTGCCAATAGGTTGCAGGTAGAGGGACCGATCATAAAAAATAAACTTTCATTTGTTGTGGGTGCCCGGGGGTCTTTTTCGGATTACCTTTTTCAAATAGCCAATAACTCACAGATAAAGGGAACAAAGGCCAATTTTTATGACGTCACCTCTAAAGTGGAGTACACGCCAAATCCAAAAGACAAGATTTTCCTAACCACGTATTTTTCACAAGACGATTTTAAGCCCAACGGAAATACTGTCACCTCCTCTTCATCGGCTGGTATAAACTCCACCTTGTCAGAGTTTAATTGGCAAACGAAAAATGCCACATTAGGATGGATCCATAATTTTTCAAATGACCTCGCTTTAAAAATTACGGCCGTCAACAGCGACTACTCCTCCACGATTAGCAATAGCGAGCAAGCTGATAGTTATAGATTGAAATCTTCCGTGTTGTTTCAAAATCTACATCCACAACTTTCGTTGCGGAGGGGCAAACACCAATTTCTTTTTGGTGCTGAAGCGAGCCTGAATAGAATACAACCTGGACAATTGACGCCAGGCGGTGCCGCTTCCAGTATCAACCCGGTAACATTGGATGTTCAGAAATCATCTTTACTGGCCGGGTATGTTTCGGACGAAATTCAGGTTAATAGAAGAATCTCTTTCATGGTGGGTGCGCGGTATTCCTATTTTACAAGTTATGGGCCCGGCACTGGATACCATTATTTATCCGGTGGCCCGATAAATTTGGCAACAATCAAAGATACAGTAAGGTATGCGCAGGGCCAGGTCATCAGCACGTATGGCGGGTTTGAGCCCAGGGCATCGTTGAAATTTAGTTTAGGCGAAAGGAGTTCAATAAAATTGGGCTACAACCGGATGAGGCAATACATTCAAAGAATATCAAATACAACGGCCGCGATGCCAACAGACCGGTGGCAGATCAGTAACCCTTACCTCAAGCCACAAATTGCTGATCAGGTTTCAATGGGTCTTTTCAAAAATTTTAATAACAATCTCTATGAAGCATCAGTTGAAGTTTTCGGAAAGCAGTTGTCCAACGTAACCGATTATAAAGACGGGGCGAATGTGCTGCTGCAAAATGCCATGGAGCAGTCCGTGCTGCAAGGCAAAGGGGAGGTGCGTGGATTTGAAGTGCAGTTAAAGAAAAACAAGGGAAAATTGTCGGGCTGGATCAATTACACGTATTCGCAAGTGAGCTACTTAATCAATGGGCCATCTCCCGAAGAACGGATTAACAATGGGAACTGGTACCCACCAAATTTTAATAAGCCGCATATCGTTAATATGGTGCTTACCTATACGGTAAACCGTAGGGTTTCTTATTCTGCCAACTTTACGTATAGTACCGGCCGGCCTACTACCTATGCCACGGACAAATATTTTGTGGGTACCACATTGGTTCCAAATTATGTTAATCGAAACCAAGATAAAATACCCGACTACAATAGGTTGGACTTGTCGATGACGATTGAGCCGAATCCAGACAAGGTCAAAAAATTTAATGGGACTTGGGTGTTTTCCATTTATAACGTTTATGCCCGCAAAAACGCTTTTTCAGTTTTTACCAATACCACCTATCCCGGTGGGCAATCCTATTATGTTAACTCCAATACTTATAAACTTTCCATCTTCGGCACCATCTTTCCTTCCATTACCTATAATTTCAAATTTTGATGTTTACCAGGTTGGTTTCCCTTTTGTCGATGGGATTGTTGAATTGCATCACTCCATTTGAGCCGGATGCTAAATTCACCCGGATACAACTAACGGTCGATGGAATTTTAACCGATCAGCCGGGGCCACACAAAGTACGCTTGTACTATAGCTTGGCTGCCAGCAATTTTGATTTTTTACCTTATTTGTTTCCTGCTGATGCCACCGTTTTGATCCAAGATGATTTAGGGAATCAAGAGGCATTGAAATATACAGATAACGGTTACTTTGTATCTCAATCGGGTACCCTGCAAGGCAGGGTGGGGAGATCCTATTTCTTAAAGATTGTGATGAGTGATGGCACTACCTATCAGACGTTGCCTGAGTTGCTCAAGCCAGTGCCGCATATCGACACCATTAATGTTTCGTTTCAGCAATTGCCCCAGGGACCAAATGCACTGGCAGGGCAGTTCAATGTTTCGCTGAATGCGCGTGACCCAGCGACAAAGGGTGACTATTACCGGTGGCACTGGGAGCATTATGAACTCAGGAAGTATTGCCTTGACTCAAGCATTTGTAATAACTCACCTTGCGTACGCGTATTATATCCTTGTTGCAGTGGGCTTCGGTCATGGAGCATCACCAGGTGTGAGACCTGCATAAATTTGTTGTCCGATCAGTTTATCAATGGTAGGGAAATCACAAATCAATATATATTAAGTGCCCCTTACGATGCAACCTCACCTTATTTTGTGCTGATCTATCAGCAATCACTGACAGAGAGTGCCTATAAATTTTGGACTACGTTAAACGAGCAGGTGAGCAATACCGGGGGAATATTTGATAAACCACCGGCCACCGTACCGGGAAATATCATCAACGTAACCAA
>JAYVMP010000073.1:0-28102 GCA_043758895.1 Bacteroidota bacterium | reverse complement strand
AATTGCAGCCTTAATTCTGAATGATACAAGTTATAGATAAACTGCCATTCGGCCTTATCCATGAAGCCATCCGAATTGGCTATTACACTGAGCCAGGCTAAGCAACGTACTTGCGTTTTGTGGTCCAGTTTTTTTAATTCATCGAGGCATTCAGCATACACAACGTCTTTCTTTCGTTTTTTCAACGACTCCAAAAGGTTATTAAATTCCATTTCATGGATTCCTTCGGCTTTGATCATCTGTTTGCCGCTTGCCATTTCGCGCTCGTTGACTTTGCCATCCGCGTGCACCAGCAGGTAAAAGAGTTTTATCAGAACTGCCTTGTGGTTCATGTTTGTGGCGAGCTTTTCATTTCAAAATTAAGCCAATATAAGTTTGAAGTCGAAAAATCCAAAATCTCTGGGATTTGTTGACGATAAACCGCATTCATATCCGAGCCACTAATAAACAGCGCAACCGTTCATAAGGGTTGTTCAAATACCATGATCCGAGTAATCAATTCACCTTGATAATTGTCATACAAATCCGGAATACCGGAAGATATGGAGGCATATATATCTTGCAGCGTCATTAATCTTCCGTATGGAGGTATTTTTTCATTTTTGGTTGGTACAACTTTGTACATCTAATTAAAAAATGGATAACAGGGCATTCTATCAACACCTAAGCAATTGGGTCCTCATTGGCACAAATTTTACAAAAGCAGACATTCATGTGCGCAGCAGGTTTGCCATTACCCAAGCTGCCATGGCCGAAGTTTATGCCCGTGCAAACCGCAAAGGATTAAAGAATTTTGTTGCCATCTCTACCTGCAACCGAACCGAGTTTTACGGCTGCGCCCCTTTGAGCCTGATGAAGGAATTGGTCCGCGAACAACTGAATATCCCGAACGAACAATTAAAAGAATACTTTTATTTTGAAACAGGCAATGCCGCCATCCGTCATTTCTTCCGCGTTGTGGCTGGATTAGATTCTCAAATTATTGGTGATTATGAAATCGTGGGGCAGGTAAAAAAAGCGATACAACTTTCCCGCCATTATGGATTGACGGGAACGCTCACGGACAGAATGTCATCGTTGGCCTTTCATGCCTCCAAGGAAATAAAAACAAAAACAAATCTTAGTCACGGAAAGTATTCAGTAAGTTATGCCGCTGCCGAGCTCATCACCAACCACCAAGCGGAACGGCCTATTGACCGGATTCTTATTGTGGGCGCTGGAGAAATGGGACAAGCTGTTTCTAAAAACCTGCGCGAATACTTCCCGCATCAAAAACTCACCATCACCAACCGTACCTTAATCAACGCACATCGTTTGGCGAAAGAAATAAATGGAGAAACTATTCCGTTCGAATCGTTCACCGATCATTTGTGCGATTTCGAGGCGGTCATTACCACAGCCCAATCAGAACAATTTTTGATTCACCGGAAGGATATTCCTTCCAACCCTTGTTTGTTCTTAGACCTGAGTGTCCCACAAGTGATCGATCCGCAGATTAAAGAACTTTCTCAGGTAGCCCATTATTCGCTCGATGAGATCTCTACTTTTCATAACGAGTTGATCAAGCAACGGATGTTGGAAATCCCGAAAGCGGAAAAAATAATTGAAGAATTTGTTGCCCAATTGATGGATTGGCAAGCTGTTTTTAAGTACCGCGAAATTATCCTGAACTACAAACAAAAAATGACCCGCATCATTCACAATGGCGGCAACCCGGCACCAAAAATTGAAAAAAAATTTTCAGGGTTGATTCAACAAATTAAATTGGAGGGCTATCGGGGCTGCACGGTTATCCAAACGGTGAATGACCTCATTGCACTCGAAAAATGATTTCTTCAAATCGGATTCGCATCGGCACACGCGAAAGTGCCTTGGCCCTCTTTCAAGCCAGGGCAGTCAAAGACAAACTCCATCAAATCGGCATTGAATCAGAGATTATTGAAATCCCTTCCGATGGCGATGTCGATTTAGTTACCCCGCTGTATGAAATGGGCATTCAAGGGATTTTTACCAAAACATTGGATACTGCGCTGCTACAAAATAAGATTGATATAGCTGTTCACTCATGCAAGGATATCCCTACCAAATTAGCAAAAGGACTTTCGCTCGGTGCTGTTCTTGAGCGCGCCTCTCCGTATGATTGCCTTGTTTTGCCAAAAAATAAACCCTCCGTTGATTTGGGTAATGCTTGTGTAATTGCCACAAGCAGTATGCGAAGAAAGTCGCAGTGGCTTCACCGGTATCCGCATCACACTACGGAAAACTTAAGAGGCAACATTCAAACGCGCCTGAAAAAATTAGATGAATCCACCTGGAGTGGTGCAATTTTCGCTCAAGCGGCCTTAGAAAGACTGGGCCTTTCGTCCCATCACTACATTACGCTGGATTGGATGCTGCCCTCGCCAGCGCAGGGCGCGATTGCGGTGGTTTGCCGGGAAGGAGATATTTCCGTATCAGGAATTTGTATGGTCATCAACCACGAACAAACCAAGCTTTGTATTTCTGCTGAGCGTGATTTTTTGGCTGCGCTTCAAGGCGGGTGTGCCGTGCCCATTGCGGCCCATGCCGTGGTTCAAAATAACCAACTCCTTTTCAAAGGAAATATTTTCAGCCTCGATGCCAAAGAGAAATGCCTTATAGAAATGTCTTTTGATGTGAGTCGGGCAGCCAATGCGGGCTTGTTGGCCGCAAATGAGATAATCGAACAAGGCGCGGAAAAAATTGTTAAAACATTCAGGCCATCGTTTTGAAAAAACCTTTTCATATCGTGTCGACTAAAGTCCTCAATCCGGAGCTTGTACAATGCCTGAAGTCTTATGGACTGCGGGTAACGCAATACGATTTTATCAAAAAAACGATTCGGATTCCTGAGAAGATGGCTTCAATTTCTCCTCATTCGGTAATTGTATTGACGAGTAAAACAGCCGTTCTGGCTTGGATCGAGATTTCAAAAGCACAATCAAAACCTGCTATAAAGTTTCCGGTTTATTGCTTGGCGATGGCGACCCAAACTACGGCCCGCGAACATGGGCTGAATATTATGGGAGTAGCTCCAGATGCCGCTTCATTGGCAGAATTAATTTTGAAAGATACCGCCATCAAATCGATCACTTTCGTATGCAGCAATCTCAGGCGCAATGATTTGCCGAAAAAATTGAAAAGCAGGGGAATTCAGGTAGCGGAAATTGAGGCGTACAAAACAGAACCTACGCCCATAAAAATAAATCAACCTTATCAGGGTGTACTTTTTTTCAGCCCAAGTGCCGTTGATAGTTTTCTCTCGTTAAATTCAATTGGTTCGAGTGTTGCTTTTTGTCTTGGGAAAACAACAGCCGATCATTCGCGTGGGGTTGGCTTTTCAGAAATCCAGGTTGCCAAATCACTCACCCCCGAATCCTTAGTTCAAATCGTACTCAACTTTTATTTTAATCTTCCCGTACATGCTCAAAAATGATTTGCTTTTAAGGACACTTCGAAAAGAAAAGGTTTCGCGTCCACCCGTGTGGATGATGCGGCAGGCCGGTCGGTACTTGCCTCAGTATATTGAGCTCCGAAGGAAATATGATTTCTTCACGCGTGTGCAAACGCCTGAGCTGGCTTGTGCGATCACGTTGCAACCGGTGGACATCATCGGTGTAGATGCCGCTATTATTTTTTGTGACATCCTGGTGATCCCTCAGGCCCTGGGCATGACGGTATTAATGGAAGAAGGCAAAGGCCCCTTGTTGCCAAATACAATTAAAACATTGAAAGACATTGAACTGTTGGATGAAAATAGAATAACCGAAAAGCTGGACTATGTTTTTAAAGCGTTGACCCTGACGAAAAAGGAGCTTAACAGTCGGGTACCCTTGATTGGATTTGCCGGTGCCCCGTTCACCCTGTTATGTTATATGATTGAGGGTAAGGGGAGCAAAGGTTTTGAAAAAGCAAAAGCCTTTTGTTTTGCCCATCCGGAATTAGCGCACAAGTTGCTCCGTAAAATCACGCAAGCCACTATCACGTATTTGAAAGGCCAGGCGCAGGCAGGTGCCGATGTCGTTCAGGTGTTCGACAGTTGGAGCGGTTTGTTAAGCCCCGAGGACTTTGATCGTTTTGCGAGCCCTTATCTCATTCAAATTGCAGACGCGCTTGCACCCCATGTTCCTGTTATCCTATTCCCGAAAGGAAGTGGCTATGCGCTTCATTCACTTTCACAACACCAATCTGTTTCGGGTATTGGCATCGATTGGGGGATTCAACCTTCCAAGGCCAGGCACGATTCACAAAACAATGTGGTTCTTCAAGGGAATTTTGACCCGTCAAAACTTTCCATGCTACCCGCGGAAATAAAAATGGAGGTAACAAAAATGATTAAAGCATTTGGGGTTCAATCCTATATTGCAAACTTGGGTCATGGGATTTTGCCACACATTCCTGTGGATCACGCAAAGGCTTTTGTGGATGCGGTAAAAGAGTATAAAGATGAACTCGCTTAAAGACCAATTCACACAGCACTTGCACGTCCTTCAACAAAAAATTTGTAAGGAATTGGAGGAAGCAGATGGAAAGGCGAAATTTATTTCGGATACGTGGGAACGGCCGGGGGGAGGCGGTGGAGATTCGCGGGTGATCAGCAATGGAAATATTTTTGAAAAGGGGGGCGTCAATGTTTCTGTCGTTCACGGAGAGCTATCACCTCAAGCAGCACAACAGTTAAATGTTAAAGGCCAATCATTTTTTGCCTGCGGTCTATCATTGGTGATCCATCCATTCAATCCTTTTGTTCCAACCGTGCATGCAAATTGGCGCTATTTTGAATTGTGTGATGAATCGGGGTTGACGATTGATGCTTGGTTTGGCGGAGGCACCGATCTTACCCCTTATTATTTATTTGAAGAAGATGCGGTCTATTTTCATGCTGTTCAAAAAAATTGTTGCGATCATTTTGACGATGTGCTGTATCTTAAATTCAAAGAACAGTGCGACAATTATTTCAGCAACCATCACCGCAGGGAGGAGCGAAGAGGTGTGGGCGGGATTTTTTTTGATCATTGCCGTAAAGATGCCCACCATGATTTGAATTTTTGGAAGAACTTTACAGAATCGAACAGCCATGTTTTTTTGGAGGGATATATTCCCATTGTAACAAAGCGAAAAAAAATTCCTTTTACCGATCAGCACAAGTATTGGCAAGAAATCCGCAGAGGCCGATATGTGGAATTCAATTTACTTCATGATCGCGGAACGCTGTTCGGGATACGCACCAACGGTCGCACCGAAAGCATCTTGATGAGTTTGCCGCCAACAGTTAGGTTTGACTATAATTATATTCCTGTAGCGGGAAGTGAGGAAGAGAGATTGGTAAAGGTGTTGGTTCAACCCCGAAGATGGGTGTAAAAATGGTTGAGATTGAATGGGGCATTATTTTTTGTTCCGTAGGAACACGCGGTGAATGGAAAAGCATTCCTCATCGGTACGTTATCGCAACAAAATAAAATTATGATCAGACGAAACAGGATTTTGAGACAGTCGGCTTCCGTCAGGAGCTTGGTGAGGGAAACAGCTTTACAGCCTTCGGATTTCATTTTGCCTATGTTCATTATGGAGGGACAAAACAAAAAAGAAGAGATACCTTCCATGCCCGATTTTTTTCGCTATTCGTTAGACTTGGCAATTGAAGAATTGAAAGCATGTTATACGTTGGGTTTACGCTGTGTATTGCTATTTGTGAAAGTGCCCGATGAGCTGAAGGACAATGCCGGGACGGAAGCACTGAATGAAAATGGGTTAATGCAGCTAAGCATTCGCGCCATTAAAGAAGTATTGCCCGATATGGTGGTGATGACGGATGTGGCACTTGATCCCTACTCCTCGTTTGGTCACGATGGTATCGTGGAAAATCAACAAATTGTTAACGACAAGACCGTAGAAGTTTTGGCCAGAATGAGTGTAAGCCACGCTAAAGCAGGAGCAGATTTTGTTGCGCCCAGCGATATGATGGATGGCCGCATTCTGGCCATCCGTCAGGCCTTGGAAAAGGAAGGGCTTCATCAAACCGGGATCATGAGCTATGCCGCAAAATATGCTTCGTGTTTTTATGGACCATTTCGTGACGCCCTCGACAGTGCCCCTGGCTTTGGTGACAAGAAAACGTATCAGATGGATCCTGCCAATCGGTTGGAAGCAATAAAGGAAGTGGAGATGGATGTGGAAGAAGGTGCTGATATTATTATGGTGAAACCAGCTCATGCTTATTTGGATATTATCCGTGAAGTAAAAAATTTGGTTCACCTACCGGTCAGTGCCTATCACGTCAGTGGGGAGTACTCCATGATCAAAGCAGCAGCAAAAGCGGGATACCTGAATGAAGAGCAGGCTATTGTCGAAGTATTGACAGGAATTAAAAGAGCTGGCGCTGATTTAATTGCTACCTATTTTGCAAAACAAATCCTTCAACACCATCACAAAAACAAATGATATCGAATTACGAAAGAAGCAATCAACTTTTTGAGCGTGCCCAACGCGCTATTCCAGGTGGGGTAAATTCCCCGGTGCGCGCTTTTAAAAGTGTGGGAGGCACCCCGGTTTTTATCCAACGTGCAAAAGGCGCGTATCTGTTTGATGAAGATGGCAACCGGTATATTGATTACATCAATTCGTGGGGACCGATGATTCTCGGACATGCTTACCAACCTGTGGTGGACGCCATTCGGGCGAAGGTGGAATACTCCACCTCTTTTGGTGCACCAACTGAGTTGGAAATCCAAATGGCCGAGCTCATAAAAAAAATGGTGCCCCACGTTGATCTCATCCGCATGGTGAACAGCGGAACGGAAGCCTGCATGAGCGCTATCCGTTTGGCCCGTGGATATACTGGCCGCAACAAAATCATTAAGTTTGAAGGGGGCTACCATGGCCATGCAGATGCTTTTTTGGTCAAAGCAGGCAGCGGCCTGGCCACGTTGGGCATTCAATCTGTTCCGGGCGTCCAAAGTTACGTAGCACAAGATACACTCACGGCCGCGTACAACAACATCGCGGAAGTCACGCACCTCATTGCCGCACACCCGAAGGAAATTGCTGCGATCATTATCGAGCCTGTTGCCGGAAACATGGGGTGCATCCTTCCGGCTCCCGGTTTTTTAAAAGCATTGCGCGAGTTGTGCACGCAATACGACATTGTTTTGATTTTTGATGAAGTGATGACAGGCTTTCGCCTAGCGAGAGGAGGAGCGCAAGAGTTATTTAATATCGAGGCCGATCTGGTCACCTTTGGAAAAATCATTGGAGGTGGGATGCCCGTAGGTGCTTTTGGTGGAAAAAAAGAAATCATGCAAAACATTGCCCCGCTTGGAAATGTCTATCAGGCTGGTACGTTGAGTGGCAACCCCATCGCGATGATTGCAGGTTATACCTTGTTGAAAGAACTCGACAGCAACCCGAACTTATACAAATCATTGGATGAAAAAACAAAGCAACTCAGTGAAGGTATTCATCAAATTCTTGAAAAGAAGAAAATATCGCATACTGTCAATCAACTGGGTAGCATGATGAGTGTACACTTCGGTGCTCATCCAGTAATCGACTTTGATACCGCAAAGGCATGTGACAATACCGTATTCAATAAATTCTTCCATCATCTTTTGAAGGAAGGGATTTATCTTCCCCCTTCAGCTTTTGAGAGTTGGTTTATCAGTTCAGCTCTTTCGAAAGAAGACATCCAACAAACCTTAGCAGCAGTGGAAAAATTCTGATCTTTATCGGAAAAAAATGAGCACCTCCATTCTTTCACTTCTTTCCAAATACGACAAACCGATTCCGCGTTACACGAGTTATCCAACCGTGCCGTATTGGGAACCGGAAAAGATCAACGAACAAAAATGGAAGGGAGCAGTTTCAAGTGTTTTTGAAAAAGAGAATGGTGAATTGTGTCTTTATATCCATTTGCCATTTTGTGAAAACCTTTGTACGTTTTGCGCCTGCAATAAACGGATCACCAAAAATCACAAGGTTGAAGAAAAATACATTGAATCGGTCTTAAAGGAGTGGCAAATTTATCTCAATCTTTTTTCTTCTCAACCGATTATCAGAGAAGTTCATTTGGGAGGCGGAACACCAACTTTTTTTAGTCCTGATAATTTATCGTTGTTGATGAAGTCAGTACTAAAGGGTTCCATAATTCCATCTGATCACGAGTTTAGTGTGGAAATTCATCCCAACTATACTTCCGAGGCTCATTTGATTGCTTTGCGAAATGTTGGTTTTAAACGGATCAGTCTCGGTGTGCAGGATTTTGATCCGGAAGTTCAGTACATTATTAATCGAAATCAGTCGTTCGAAAAGACCAAAGAGGTAATTGATTGGTCTCGGAAACTGGGCTATGACAGTATTAACATCGACCTGGTTTACGGACTTCCGAAGCAAACGGTTAGCCATATCGAGTTTACCATTCAGCAGGTTAAAAAATTAATGCCTGATCGCATTGCCTTTTATTCTTATGCGCATGTGCCGTGGAAAAGCAAAGGACAAAGACGTTATACTGAAGAAGATTTGCCATCCGCGGAAGCCAAGTGGGAGATGTACAATCGAGGTCGCGAATTGTTGATGCACGAAGGGTTTGCAGCAGTCGGCATGGATCACTTTGCTTTGCCGGATGACAAACTTTGGTTGTCCGCTGCCGCAGGAAAAATGCATCGCAATTTTATGGGTTATACTACTACGCAAAACAAATTGATCATCGGCCTGGGTGCTTCTTCCATCAGCGATTCATGGAACGCTTTTGTTCAAAATGAAAAGGAAGTGGAAGCGTACGAAGAAAAAATAGGAAGGGGTGAACTGCCGATCATTACCGGGCATTTGTTAAATGAAGAAGATAACCTGCTGCGAAAAAATATTCTGGAACTGATGTGTGCAAACACAACGACTCTGGATAAACAACAGATCGATGAACAATTTTATGATTCGATTGTTGAGAAGATGAAATCGTATGAGCAGGATGGATTCGTTTCCCTCAATGGCGCAACGATTTACGTTACCCCATTAGGTTCAACATTCATTCGCAATATTTGCGCGGCTTTGGATGCGCGGCTTTGGCGGAAAAGCAATTCAACCCCCACATTCAGTCAGGCAATTTGATTAAATAACCATGGCAACAACCGCAGTACTTTTAGCAAACCTGGGCTCACCCGACTCAACCGAAGTGAAAGACTTGCGCAAATACCTAAGTGAATTTTTGATGGACGAGCGAGTCATTGATATTCCTTTCTTGCTGCGCGCCTTGTTAGTCAAAGGGATTATTGTGCCGTTCCGTTCGCCCAAAAGCGCAGCCAAATACAAAACCGTTTGGACCGAAAATGGGTCGCCCTTGATTCACATTTCAAAACAAGTGCAAAAATTACTTCATCAAAAAATCCAGGCGCCTGTAGAACTTTGTATGCGTTATGGAAATCCAACACCCGAGGCAGCTTTTGAAAGATTGATTTCTGAAAACCCGGAGTTGAAGGAAGTGATTTTGGTGCCGCTCTATCCGCACTACGCCATGAGCAGTTATGAAACGGCAGCCGTTCAGGTGAGGACTGTGTACGAGGCCAAACGTTATTCTTTTTCACTAAAGGTTGTTCCTCCATTTTATAGCCATCCAAAATATATCCAGGCATTGGCCAACAGCATTAAGCCTTTTCTGGAAAAACCGTTTGATCATCTTTTGTTTAGTTATCATGGGATTCCGGAAAGGCATGTGCGCAAAACCGATATGACGAAAGCGCATTGTCTTGCCAAAGCCGCTTGTTGCACGACCAATTCGCCAGCACACCAAACTTGCTACCGCCATCAAGTGCATGCCACTACAAAATTGGCAGCCGAAGCGCTTGGCCTTTCAAAAGATCAATTCAGCACATCCTTCCAATCCCGGCTTGGCGCGGACGCTTGGCTTAAACCGTACACGGTAGAACAATTGGTGCAATTCCCAAAGCATGGAATTAAAAAATTGGTGGTTGCCTGCCCGGCATTTGTGAGCGATTGTTTAGAAACACTGGAGGAAATTCAAATGGAAGGCAGGGAAATTTTTATGGACAATGGTGGCGAAGCGTTCACGGTTGTTCCTTGCTTGAATGATCGGGGCGATTGGATTGACACCTTAACCGAACTGGTGAAGGATGGTACAGTTGAAAAATTTTAATAAATTCAATTACACCAAATAACGATTAACCAATAACGGCCACCCAAGCACGCATGTACCTCTACGTCAAAGCTCTTCACGTTATTTTTGTGACCACCTGGTTCGCAGGGCTTTTTTATATCGTTCGGCTATTCATTTATAACCGTGAAGCTTGCGACAAGCCAGAAGCCGAACGAGTAATTCTTCAGCAGCAGTTTGCCATTATGATCAAGCGGCTTTGGTTTATCATTACGTGGCCATCGTGCGTCCTTACAATTATTTTTGGAACCTGGATGCTTATCCTCTTTGGAAGTTTCCCAATGTGGCTTCTCGTCAAGATTGGGTTTGTTATTGGGCTATTGTTGTACCATATTTCCCTTCACGGGATTTACCGTCAACAAATCGCGGGCAATTTCCATTACACTTCGCAGCAACTTCGGATGTGGAATGAAGTGTCCACTGTTTTTCTGATTGCCATTGTAATGGTAGTGGAAGTAAAAAGTACGTTGAGCCTGGTGTGGGGGCTGATGGGGCTAGTTACTCTTGCTGCTGTTTTGTGGATGGCCACAAAAGTCTACAAGAGCAAACGAAACCAATCCCATCGGCCTCAAGCATAAAAATCACGCAGCGAGGCAAAGTACGTTTCGTTCCAGCCTTCAACAATATCATCAAACGCTTCATCAGGAATATTGGTGTGGCGAAGCTCTACTGAAGTCATGTCCTTATCAGGATGAAGCTTGATTGTAACGATAGACGCTTCCTGCTGATCCCCAAAGTACCATTGTTGCACCATTTTTTTGTCGGGTTCAAATTCAATATTTTTTCCTGTGATGCTTCCGTCCCACAGCGAAAATTCTGATCCCACCACTTCCGACATTTCCGCTTCTTCGCCTGTCCACAAATGCAAAGTGAGTGGATTGGTGAGCGCCAGATAAATTTCTTGCGGTGTAGCCGGAATGGAATAATATTTTTTGTAGTCTTTCATTTTCTTTTTGCCATGAACGTTCCGTTGGGTTGCATAAAAGAACACGCAGTAACGATTCCTCCTGCTTCTTCAAACTCCACTTGGTAGCCATTCAGGTTTTTAATGGAAAACTTGTTGCTGCCCAAGTACAACAATTCATATTCCGGCTGGCCGGGAACAAACAAGAACAACGTCTTCTCCTCTTTGGTAAAAACCTTTGCGACCAAACCCGATAGTTCATAGTCGCCAACATACTTTTTTAGTTCTTCGAGCCTTATTTCTTTGGTGGTGGGCTGGCGCAAAAAGTCCAATGGTTTGTTCAAGCTTGGCTCAATTCCCGAAAGCTGAACCATTTCTATTTCTCCGCTCAACCCGGTTCTAAAGTTAAATCGCACATTGCTCTTTTCCGCAGTGTCAATCTTGTGCGTCTTACTTACTTCAAAGGGTTGAAAAATATCGTAGTGATAATGGTTGAGCCAGTAGTGCTCTGTTCCCATAGTGGCAAAAATGGAATCATGTACCGTATTAATTTTAAATGTGCCATAGCCGGGATGCGAGTAGTTTCCCTCCAATTCCTGCACAAAATGAGAAGGTTTTGTTCCTTTTTTCATGCCCGACTTTACTTTAGCATTAACTTCGGCTTCCTGTTTTTTGTTTTTGTCGGCAGCGTCTTTTAGTTCTTTGCTCCAGTCGGTTGGGGAGAGCCTCAACATGCGGTCGGCAATCAAGTTGCGTACAATCGAAGGCACAGCAGATCCATTTTGGTTGACAAGCACCACAATGCCGATGCTATCGCTCGGAAAGAAGCACGTGCTTGCCGAGAACCCGTTGATGTTGCCACCATGCTCTACGCGGTAATGGCCTTTGTAAGAGGCCAGAAACCAACCGTACCCATAATTGGAAAACTGAACATCGGGGTGCTCTTTGGAGGGAAGCCCTCCGCCAATTATCATTTGTGAGCTGATGGCCTCTGCGACATACGAGGCCGGAAGGATTTCTTTTCCGTTAAACTTGCCGCCATAAATCCAAGTCTTCACCCAGTTGGCCATCTCATTCACACTGCTGTTGATGCTGCCTGCAGGAGCCATGCCGCTGATGTGGTAGTAATCCATTTTCTTAATCTCTTTGTCGTTTTTTACTTCGTAGCCGAGCGAAGGCTCTGCACTTTTTTCTAACTCAACAATGGACGTATTGGAAGTGGTCATTCCCAACGGAGCAAAGAATTTTTCTGAAATGTTCTTTTCCCAACTTTGCCGAGTTACTTTTTCAGTGATCATACCTTGTGCTAAAAACATAAAGTTATTGTATTGCCACTTTTGACGAACTCCAGCGGATGGTTCCTGGAATTGAATTCTCCGGATCAGGCTGTCTTTGGATTTGGTGCTGAACAAGTACCAACTGTAATCGTGCCGCGGCAAACCCGTGCGGTGGCACATCAGGTCTTTCACGGTGATGGTTGAATTCATTTCATCATTGAAAAATTTCAGTTCGGGCACATAGGTAGAAGGTTTTTCATCGAAAGATATTTTGTTGTCGTTGCGCAGCAGGCCCAGCAAACCCGAAGTAAATGCTTTGCTACAACTACCGATGGCAAACAGGGTGTTGGGCGTAGCTGGTTTTTTGTTTTCCAAATCGCGGTAGCCAAAGCCTTTGGCATACACAATTTTATTTTTCTCCACTACGGCCACAGCAAAGCCGGCTACTTTCCACTCAACAAGCACAGCCTGGAGTTTGGCATCTAATTCGGCAAGGTGATTGTCGGCAAGCGATTGCTTTTTCTGCCCAAAGACGGATAGGCTAATAAATAGGCCTAAAAGGATTCTGACTATTGTTGGCATGGCAAGCTGATTTTAGAACGAGCAAGTTAAGATTTGTCGTTGAATTTGAATAGTGATTTATTCGTGAACAACTCTTTCCCGAATCACCAGAAAAAGTTTACCTTTCATCTCCATGAAATGCGAAGGCTATCTTTTGGGTTTGGATATTGGAAGCTCTTCCGTGAAAGTAGCGTTGGTGGAAATTGCTTCCGGCAAAACGGTAACGCAGGGCCAATCCCCCGACCATGAAATGCCGATCAGCGCGCCTCAACCCGGATGGGCAGAACAAGACCCGGAACTATGGTGGAAGCATGCGGTCATTGCGATTCAAAAATGTTTGCTCACCATTGACAAGAAAAAAGTAAAAGCCATTGGCATAGGGTACCAGATGCACGGACTGGTGATGGTTGACCACCAATTAAAACCACTCCGCCCAGCCATTATCTGGTGCGACAGCCGGGCGGTGGATATTGGCCACAAAGCATTTCGCGAATTAGGTGAAGAATATTGCCTGAACCATTTGCTCAACTCTCCCGGAAATTTTACCGCCTCGAAATTAAAATGGGTGCAGCAACATGAACCTACGATCTATAAGCAGATTCACCAAATCATGTTGCCGGGCGATTACATCGCACTCAAGTTAACCGGTGAGGCAGTTACAACAAATACAGGTTTATCGGAAGGGATTTTTTGGGATTTCACTTCACAAACCCTTTCCCAAAAATCGGTTGACTATTTTGAGTTTGATCCTAAATTGATTTGCCCTCAAGTGGATGTTTTTTCAAACCAAGGAAAGCTGAGTAAGAGTGCCTGTGGTGAACTTGGACTTTCATCAGAAACCATGGTGAGTTATCGGGCAGGTGATCAACCCAACAATGCTTTTGCGTTGGGCGCAATTAACCCCGGTGAAGCTGCAGCAAACGGGGGAACTTCGGGCGTGATCTATTCAGTGACCGATTGTGATGTGTACGATTCCAACTCAAGGGTGAATACATTTCTTCATGTCAATCATCAACCCGATCGGAAAAGAAATGGAGTTTTGATGTGCGTGAATGGCACGGGAATATTAAATAGTTGGCTGCGCAAAAATGTGAGTGCCTCTTCTTATAAAAATATGGACGAGGTGGCTGCACAAGTCGCCATTGGCTCGGAAGGTTTGTCGTTCATTCCCTTTGGCAATGGAGCCGAACGCATTTTGGAAAATAAAATCAGTCAGGCGTCTTTGCATGGACTTGACTTCAACCGGCATTCGCAGGCCCATTTATTCCGGGCTGCGCAAGAAGGGATTGTTTTTGCTTTTCAATACGGGTTTGATATTCTTACTGCGATGGGTGTGAGCACGCAAACGATCAAAGCCGGGGCGGCCAATCTTTTTTTGAGCCCTGTTTTTCGGGAAGCCTTTGTAAACACGATGAACGTAAAACTCGAATTGTATGATACCAACGGTGCCATTGGCGCGGCACTTGGGGCTGGGATAGGTGCCGGAATTTATTCTTCCTTTGCCCAGGCCCTTGCCGGGCTTAACAAGCGAAGGGAGATTATTCCTGAAAAGGAAAAGGCAAAAATGTATAAGGAAGCGTACCTCAGATGGAAGAATAAATTATGTGAACTCAAAATGATTTAACCTATTTAACACGATGAAATACCATCAGCATGGCAGACCAAAAGTGATAATTGAAATGGACATTCCATTGGCAACCTGATCAGCCACAACGAAAAAAATACGCACTTATTTAATAGCAAATTCAGAAATAAATTTTAAACAGATGAAAGTAGTAACAGGAAGTCAATCCTTTTTCAAGGATATTAGAAAAATCAGGTACGAAGGGAAAGGTTCCGACAATCCGTTGGCATTTAAATATTATGATGCACAACGCAAAGTAGGAAAGAAAACGATGGAGAATCACCTCCGCTTTGCTGTGGCCTATTGGCATACCTTTGGCGGCAGTGGTGGAGATCCGTTTGGTGTGCCAACAAAAAATTTTCCCTGGCTCAATGCCACCGATCCGGTGCAGCGTGCCTACCAAAAAATGGATGCAGCCTTCGAGTTCACTTCCAAAATCGGAATCCCTTTTTATTGTTTCCATGATTACGATGTAGTAGATGAAGCGCCCACGCTCCGAGAATCAGAAAAGCGATTCTTTAAGTTGGTAGAATATGCCACAGAAAAACAGCGCGCCTCCGGCATAAAATTGCTGTGGGGCACCGCCAATCTTTTCTCTCATCCACGCTATATGAATGGCGCGGCCACCAATCCCGATTTTAATGTGGTTTGCTATGCAGCCACTCAAGTGAAGAATGCGATTGATGCCACCGTGGAGTTGGGCGGGGCAAATTATGTTTTCTGGGGCGGACGCGAAGGCTACCTCTCGCTGCTCAACACCAATATGAAACGCGAACAAGAGCACATGGCAAAATTCCTGCATACTGCACGAGACTACGGAAGAAGAAATGGATTTAAAGGGACTTTTCTGATCGAGCCCAAACCGATGGAGCCAACCAAACACCAATATGATTTTGATGCGGCCACTGTCATTTCATTTTTGCGACAGCATAATTTAATGAACGATTTTAAATTGAACATTGAAGTGAACCACGCCACGCTTGCCCAGCATACCTTTCAGCACGAATTGCAAGTAGCAGCCGACCAAGGGGTGCTCGGCAGTATGGATGCCAACCGGGGTGACTACCAAAATGGGTGGGACACGGATCAGTTTCCGAATAATGTCTATGAGCTCACCGAAGCGATGCTCGTGATCTTAAAAGCCGGAGGTTTTAAAACGGGTGGAATTAATTTCGATGCCAAGACACGAAGGAACTCTACCGACCTTGCCGATATTTTTTACGCACACATTGGTGGTATGGATACGTTCGCCCACGCCTTACTGGCCGCTCATGCCATCCTTGAAGATGGGAAATACAATCAGTTGCTGAAAAGCCGTTATGCGTCTTTTGATACCGGAAAAGGCAAACAATTTGAACAAGGCAAACTCTCGCTCAAGGATTTGCACGTGTTAGCGTTGAGACGCGGTGAATCCGAGCAGATCAGCGGGCAACAAGAGTATTTTGAAAATTTGATTTCAAGATATTTGTAAGTAGGATTTGAAAAAAAATTTTGAGATGGTGAAGAAAATTCAATAGCGCAAGCATTAAACAAAAATCTAAAAAGATGAAAAAATTAATACTATTCCTTCTTGGAGGTTTCATGATTATCCAATGCTACTGCCAAGACCAGAAAAAATGGCAGGGAAAATTTGAGCAATTGGATTACCTCCTTCCAACGCCCAACGAATACCGCGCTGGCTCGGGTGCACCCGGCTCAAAATACTGGCAGCAAAAAGCGGACTACACCATCGATGCTGAAATTGATGAACCTACCAATCAACTCAATGGAAAAGAAACCATTACCTATTACAACAATTCTCCGGAAACCCTCTCCTTCCTATGGTTACAGCTCGACCAGAACGTTAACAAAAAGGGGAATGAAGATTTTGGAAATGTCTTTGGAAACTTGCGCGATACACTTACCGGCCTGACCATGCAATATTTGGTGCGCCCCGTGGAGTTTAAAGCTGGCTGCACCATCAATTCGGTATCCGATAAGGCCGGAAAAAATTTGCCCATCACCCTCAACAATACAATGATGCGGGTTGACCTGGCAGCGCCTATCAAATCGGGCGAAAGCTTTATGTTTACTGTTTCGTGGAGCTATTCCATTACCGATCGCAGCCTGTTCTTATTATCCCGCGAAGGGTACGAGCATTTTCCGGACGACAATAATAATGTCTATCTCATCGCGCACTGGTTTCCACGCATGTGCCAATACGATGATTTTGAAGGCTGGCAAAATAAACAGTTTCAACGGCTGGGGGAGTTTGCCCTTGAGTTTGGCAACTATAAAGTGAACCTCACCGTGCCGGCCGATCACCTCGTTGGTGGCACCGGAAATTTGATCAATGCCAAGGAAGTTCTTTCATCGGTGGAAATGGACCGGTTTGAAAAATCAAAAACATCGTTTGACAAACCGACTATGATTGTAACCGAAGAAGAAGCCCGACAAAAGGAGAAAACAAAATCGACTTCAAAAAAACTCTGGCGCTTTCAAGCCGACAATGTTCGCGATGTGGCCTATGCGAGTTCCAGAAAATTTTTGTGGGATGCACAAGCCGTAAAACTTCCGACCAACACCGTTTTGGCGATGTCATTTTATCCAAAAGAAGGATTGCCCGTATGGACAGAGGAATCTACCAAAGCGGTGAAGAACGCGATCGAAGTATATTCAAAAAATACTTTTGATTATCCTTATCCCGTGGCGATCTCGGTCAACACCTCCAACATCGGCATGGAATTTCCGATGATCAGTTTCAATGGAGGTCGGCCGCGCAATGGTAAAATGAGTGACCAGGCAAAAGCCGGAATGATCGGCACCATCGTTCATGAAGTAGGCCACAACTATTTTCCGATGATCGTAAGCTCAGACGAACGCCAGTGGATGTGGATGGATGAAGGGCTCAACACCTTTCTGCAAACCAGAACGGAGATGGAACGCTACCCGGAATTTCACCATACCCAACCCAAAGATATTGTGCCGTTTATGAAAGGCGATAAGAATACAATGCGGCCGGTGATGACTACTTCAGACAATGAGCAGTTGAGGGCTTTTGGAAATAATTTTTATCAAAAACCTACGGTAGCATTGACCATTTTACGTGAAACCGTGATGGGGCACGAACTTTTTGATCGCGCCTTTAAAGAATATGCGAACCGCTGGAAATACAAACATCCGAGGCCGGCCGATCTGTTCCGCACGCTCGAAGATGTTTCTGCCGTTGATCTCGATTGGTTTTGGCGTGGATGGTTTTACGGTACCGACAATGTGGACCTGGAATTGAACGAAGTAAAATGGTATAAACTCAATGCGCAAGTCCATGATCCCGAAAAGAAAACGATGAATATTTCGCCAGGCGATCTGGCGGCAGCAAAGAGTGATCAAAAAACTACGGACTTCAACAGTGGCCCGCTACCGCTCACGGTCATCAACACCCCCGATGCCAACTATGGCCAATTCCTGAGCCGACTGGACGATAACAAAGTGAGAAAGAACCTGGAAGGTAAAAATCTATATCAACTGAAGTTTAAGAACAACGGAGGTTTGGTGAGTCCGATCATTATTGAATGGACCTATAAAGACGGAACGAAAGAAATTGAAAAACTTCCAGCAGAAATCTGGCGACTGAACGAGCAAGAGGTAACTAAAGTCTTTGTTAAAGACAAAGAAGTAGCAGGGATAGTAGTTGACCCCAATGCCGAAACGGCCGATGTGGATACTAGCAACAATTCATTCCCTAAGAAACAGGAAGTAAATAAGTTTGATCAATTGAAAAAAGACAAGTAAATCAAACTAAAAATAATACAGGATAATTTTTAAATGATAAAATTTTAAATAAAAAACCTTTTAAAATGAAATCGCAAAAAACCAGGCATTGTAGGCTCAAGATTTCATATTTTACTTCCAGATGCAAAAGTTTTCAGAAATGATGCCTGAAAAAAATAAATACTGTGCATCATATTGCTAACCAGGATTTATAACTGCATTTTAAAATGCAAAAAATCAAGCGTACCTCATACGCTTTTATGGCGTAATCATAATCATACTCATTTATTCTTTTCTTAAAAATTGGATAGGCTTGATATTGAAGCTTTTCTGACAAAAGTGAACCCAATGCTGATGACCACGAACACAACGATCCCGAAACCAAAAAGCACGGTTGAGTAATTGAGGTAGCCCTGTTTGAAAAGGATTGAATCCAACGGGTAACAAAATACAGGGAAAGCGGAATGCTTATAGCCGCACATATTAACAGGAAAACAATCAGTTCTCTGAAAGTATCCGTACGGTGAACCACATATTTTCTGAGGCCTAAGGTCAAGGTAATTTTGTGTCAAACACCACCGTTATGCCTTCAACGCTTGAATCGACACAGCAAATAATGTTTTCTTTGATTAAAAATAAAAGTTGAACGATACATAAAATCCACGGGTGAAACCCAGCGTGGAACCCGGTACTACATCAGCCGTGTGAAGGCGGGTGCCGATCAGCTTGACCGGGAATATTCGCGATCACTGGAAAATTGAAAACCCATTGCATTGGATATTGGACGTAGCCTTCAACAAAGATCAAAGCCACAAGAGGGCAGGCAATGCCGCCCAAAACTTCAGCGTCACCAAGGATTGCCCTGGATTTATTAAAAAATGATGCCCCAATAGAAGCATTAAAGGGAAACGCTTTACAGCAGCATGGAACAATGGATATCTTGAATGTGTGCTTAGAATTTAGATGCGTCAGCCCTGCATTGAAATCCCCTTTTTAGAAAGATGGAATAAAACGTTCATGGATACTGTCTAACCTTCAAAACAAAAAATATGAAAAACCAAAGTAGGAACTGGTTGCTTAGTCTAGGATTAGCAACCGTAGTAGCAGTGAGCGCAATGGCGCAAGGTGAGGGCAGTCATCAATCAAAGCATGGCCAAGGAAGAGGTGGTAAGCATCGCTACGAAAACTCAGGCAAAAGAAATTTGTCAGACCACATCTATCACATCACTCAAGCCGATAGTGCGCAAAAGGCTAAGATGAAACCCACGGTGAACCGAGCCGTCATCCAGTTGGAGACACTCCGTGCGAGCTACAAGAAACAAGAGAAAAAAGTGCTCGACTCCCTCAGCCTGCAGTTGAAACCATACCTGAAAGAGGAACAATTGAAAAAACTCAACGACTGGAAAGACAAAACAGTAAAATGAGGGCCAATACATGTCATTATTAATGGGAGCAAAATATAGTAAGGTTTGAATACATTACCTTACGTCATGACTAAAGACAAACCCACTACAATAACCGCAGAGGGCGCGGAGGTTCGCAGAGAGATATTCCCTTTTTTTTACTTTGCGTGCCTCCGTGCCCTCTGCGGTTTCAAAAGGCTTCGATCAAATCTATCCTTACCATTTCACTAAACTATTAATAAGTTAAGTTCGACTGCATCCTCTCCTTTTTGAAAAAGAATAAGGTGAGGTGATCAGAGGGACTTAACTTAACGATATTGAAAAAAATATTTTACAAAGGCATAAATTCCCAACACGAGCAATACCAACCCCGGTACAATTTTTATCATCCGGCTTTCGCTGACATAAGGAGCGAGCCGGTTCGCAAAAAAAATCAGCAGTGTAAGGAGGACCAATGCCCCAACCGAAGTGCCGAAAACATAACTATGCAACAGGCCAATAGTGGGGAGGCTTATCCATCCCTGCGCTTTCATATAAGCGGTGAAACCCATCCAATAAGGAATGGCCATTGGGTTGAGCAGGCTCAAGGCCAATCCTCGCCTGAACCCACTCTCGCTGAATTTTTTTGCAAACCCGGTAGGCTGTTTTGAGGGCAGCAAATTAAAAATCCCGAGGCCGGTCATCACGATGGCCGCAATCCATTGAAAATTCTCAACCACCATTGGTGAAGAAGAAATCCAATATTCAAATTGCACACCAATCCACGCGTAGGGATATTCAATGATCGCCACCGCTACGGCAAAACGTGTAGCGATACCCGTCTTTCCTTGCAGTGCCAATTGCAAGATGGTTACGTTCAGTGTTCCGGGTGGGATCGAGCCAATGAAACTGAAGATAAACCCGAGAAAAAAAACATAGAGGTATTCCATCCGTGATGCTAAGATTTAACCGCTTTGAATTTTTTATAAACAGCACACCCTTCCTGAAACGAAAGATAGGCAACTCCACGCTGATGGTTCTCTCTGCTTACGCGATAAAGGTTTTGCCAATGCGCGATCAAATCATTTATTCCCATCCACAACGATGCCCCCTGGTGGTAAATATGCGATGGCTCTGCCCCGCAGCCATTGAGCTCAACGATCTTTACATTTCCGTTTTCCAGGTCTTTCAGCGTAGCACAGCGCAAATCGTAACGGCCAAAGTAAAAGCCTCCAATTTTTTTACTGATCCGGTCAAACGAATCAGTGAGTACGGGTGTGATTAAGTTATTAGCGTTCATGAATTTTGTGCCAAGGCAATGATTACCAATAGAAACAATCTCTTCTCGCTTTCCTTCCGGAAGAATTTCATTCCACCTGTCGTTGTATTTGTCCCGAAGGGATTTCCATTGCAACAAGGCCCGATCATTTTGTTGAATCAATTCGTACAATGGCTTGATTCCATCGCCTTGCACGGAAAGAAATTCTTTGGCCGTGATAGAGTTGACAAAACCTTTTTTCTCATGGGGAAACCGAACGTAGTACACGCCAAACTCCAGCGGCAAGTCAACCAATTCCTGCACGATAAAATCAGTTTTTATTTCCGCCAGGTATTCTTCAACACCCCTTTCGTGATCGATTCGCCTCACCATCCAGCCGCGCTCGCCCAAGTCGGGCTTGAAGATGAGTGGGAAACTGAGTTCTGCAGTTTCTATTATTTTTAGCACCTCTCCGGTTAAGGCAGGGAGTTTGACCAAAATAGTTTTTGGCTTCACGTCATCGGGCACAAGTGTGAGCACTTCGTATTTTGATTCCCCCATCATCCCGCCAGATAGGATGCCTGGGTTGGATGCTGAAAAATAAAAAAAAGATCTTTCACGCAGCGAATACCAAAGCCACATAAAAAACAAGGGCAGTTGAATAATGCCAAATGGCCAGTATTCCCAATGAAAAAACTTGATCAAAAACCTTCGACCGAAAGAAATCATTGAATCAATGGGCTTCGATCAATGCTTCACCGCGGTGGCGAAGGGTGGAGGCTGCCACCCCAAAGTCGGAGGGAATGCAAATTTGTTGAGCTACTTCGCAGATGCCGATTTTCATGATGGCCATGTGGTGCACCGCATGCTCAATGTTGTACGTAAGTTCGCGAAAATAATTGGTTTGCACCGCTACATTTTCTTCGATGCTGAGGTCATACCCTACTTCGAGCACCAATATTTTGTTCTTGGTTTGCCCGTTAACAAAGCTGCTGATCCGGTCAATCACCTGCAAGGCCACCTCCTTATTTGTCTCGATCAATTTATCGTGGGCACGCCTGTCATAATTGACAACACCCATGCCGTAGCCTTGCTCTAAGCAAATAAAAAATTCAAGCGTATGACGCAGGTGCTGACCAAGGGAAGATCCGCTCAATGTTTCCGAGGGTGAGGTGTATTCTTTGTCGGTCAATTGCTGAACAGCCGCTGAAAGTTGGTCTAAAATTGCCTGGCAAGCGTAAGTGAGTTGGCTCATTTTTTTATCGGTAATTAAAGGTAAAAAAATCTTTGTTTTAGTCAAGTTAACTTTTTAAGGCAAAAACTTTTTCCAGTTTTGGTCGGCCTTTGCCTTTAGGGGCCTTTCATTTTTATTCCAAGTATTCAGCGTGTTATTGCCCCAGAAATTATAGAACAAATACAGTTTGCCCTCCACAATCTTAAAAGTTTCAGGGTCAATTTTTACTTTCTCTCCCGACTCGCCCATCGCATAAGCGCACCATCCGCCATAGGCCGGTTCGTATTTGTCGGGGCTAGCTTTGAACTTGGCCAGGTTCACCGCGCTGCTGAAGTGATAGGGAATCCCTTTGTAGTCGTATGACCATTTTGCTTCGCCTTCCTTGGGGTTATTATCAAAATAGCTAACAGGGTCGTACCCCTCTATAGCGCTATTTTTTTTTGTGTTAAAATTCCTTTTTCGGGCATCCTCGCTCTGGGCGTTGACATGGTGAGCCGAAAATAATATCAAAAATAGAAGCAGTTTTTTCATACTAAGCTAAGATACGGAAAGCATCAAAGATCGGATTAACCAACTTTACAATTTGTCGCTAAGGATACAAAATACCCCACCTACTCCCAAAGTCGTTTCCTTAAGCTCCTCTGACATCCTCTCTTGTGGAACGAGGCGAGGTGATCAAAAATGGCTTAAGGAAACGATATTGCACCTACTCCACCCAATCGTTTACCGCCTCCCAAACCAATTCAGGTTCATAGCCTTTACCGATTACAAACTGGGCCACTCCTTTCTTTGCTTTCATAAGGTTCTCATTTTCGGATTGCATCTTTTTTTTCCTGATCAAGGTTTTCATTGTTTTCAAATAATCCGAAGGGTCGATTTCGGCAAGCCCAATGGCAATACAACGGGGCGTGAGTCCTGCTTTTTTCAATTCGTGCTGGATTTTTATCCGTCCCCATTTCATCATCCGAAACTTGCCTCCAGCGAAAGATCGAGCATAGCGCTCTTCATTTAAAAAACCCTCGGTGATCAGATGCGCGAGGAGCTCGTCTGCCTCATTGTATTGCAATCCGTATCCTACTAATCTATTCTTTACTTCGCGATGGCAGCGCTCCTGGTACGCACAGTAACGAAGGATCTTGGTTAAGGCTGCTTCTTGAGCAGAAGGAGTAGGCTGGTCACTGGATGCTGGATGTTTAGACCTTTTCATTATCCGTTGTTCTAAAACTGCCCACTAAAGCGCACCTACTTTTTAATTGCAATTTTCACTTCGCCAATCCCTTGTTCTTTAAAATGCTGCCAACAAATTTTCTTTCATTGTCGGAGTTAAAGATTTTGAACGGCAAGTAAATCAACTGGGCTTTGTTGATGAACAGCACAAAATAATCCTTGCCGATTCGGGCACGTTTGATCTGGTCCCACTTCATGGGCATCCCTTCGCGCGGATTGATTTTCATGAGAAGCTGTTGGCTGTTGATTTCGTACGAAAACCGTTCAAACAGCATTTTGCCCTGCTCTAATTGGGTAACCCCGTAAAACTGGATGTACCAAAAAAGCAAAAACAGCCCGGCCCCCAAAAAAGCAGCAAAGAACCACCACCAACTTGCGATCCATAAATAACCCAGGCAGATGGCCACTACAATAAGTCCTGCCCACCATTGCTGTTTCAGGATGTTTACAAAAGCCAAGCGGATGTAAACCTTCTTCTCTAGGCGATAATTCTTTGTTTTTACAAGCATAGTCAAATGATAAGGATCGCAAAAGTAATCGGTTTCTGTGTCTTACCGATCAGGAAAGTTAAAAATCCGGATTTATTTTAAACGATTTTATAGTTCTTGTATTCGCCTATCCGATAGCCGGTGAAGGAAAAAATAAAGCGTTTGATTTTTTCCTTGAAGGAGTATTTTTTTTGGGAGATGTCATGATCGAATTTCCAGTTTTTCTGTTGTATCCGCGCAAGGAGTGGTGCAGGGTGCGTGCCATCAAAAAGTTCTAACGAATCAATCGTACTGTAATCAAATTCATCTGCCTTCAGGATATTTTGCTCGATCCAGTGGTCATCGAAGTAAAATTTAGCCCAGCCCTTTCGTTTGTTCTGCATCGCCTTGGGTGCTTTCACCCAACCGTAGTGATAAATATACGCGTCAATCAATTTTGCCCTTAGCTTGTCATTCGGTTTTTTCCGGAAACCCTGCGCATCGCGATACGAGAAAATATTTTTGTGGTTTTTTATAACCCTAATTTCCCTGCGGTACCATTGCCAGGATTCTCCTACATAATCATAGGAACCGTAAAAATGTTTGTACTTGAAAAGAAGCCCGTCAATCGATTGGTCTGTACGGTATTTCTCCATGGCTTCGCGGATAGCCGGATAATATTTTTCGTGTACCGCTTCATCGGCCTGGATGTAAAAAGCCCAGTCACTCTCGGGCGAAATGGCCTGAAGGGCTTTATCGGTTTCTAATGCAAACGTCCGGCCGCCTTCGCGCAAGCTGTCGTCCCAAATGGTTTCGATGATTTTTATTTTTGGCGAATTGATATTGCGGATCAACGCCAGGGTAGTGTCAACCGAATCGCCCACAGCCACCACCACTTCATCGCACAAGGGGAGCACGGAGGTAATGGCCTCAACAATGGGGTAGTCATATTTTACAGCATCCCGAACAATTGTAAAGCCACTGACTTTCACGTTCTTCAAATTTACTTATGAATAATGTCGAACCTATATACTTCCCGAAGCCTCTTCTCATAGCGGCCCCAAAATAACTAACGACATTGAAGTAAGGTAAGTAAAAAGGATTGATCGGTGATGATTATCTAAATATACAACAATAAAGCCAAGGCTTTGCCTCAAAAAAAGAGTAAGGGAAAATGTCCTTATTATTACCAAAGATTTGCAAGTATTTTCTATCTTACCCATTTCGGTTTTTCTCCAATAGAGATTACATTGCTGTGTTAGTTTAAAGGATGTTATGATCAAAATATCAGCGATTATCATTACGTACAACGAAGAAAAGAGCATTGCCCGCTGCCTCGATTCGGTAGCCCCAGTGGCGGATGAGATTTTGGTCATTGATTCATTTTCCAAAGACTTCACCAAAAAAATATGCCTGGCAAAAGGAGCCCGTTTTATTGAACACCGTTTTGAAGGCCATATCCAACAAAAGAATTTTGCCCTTTCGCAAGCCAAGTTTGACTACGTCTTGTCGGTTGATGCGGATGAATATTTGTCGCCCGAACTGACCAATTCGATTCTCACCGCAAAAAAATTGTGGCCGGCAGAAGCCTACGAAATGAACCGCTTGTCCTCTTACGGTGGCCGTTGGATGAAATTAAGTGCGTGGTACCCCGACAAAAAAATTAGATTGTGGAATAAAAAGGCGGGGGCCTGGGGCGGTGGAAACCCACACGACAAAGTAGTACTTAACAAAAAAACAAAAGTGTTTCACCTTCCGGGAAACCTGATGCACGAGGCGTATGACAATGCGGCTGAGTTTTTAGTCAAAGTGCAGGCCTATTCTGATATTTTTGCCCGCGAAAATAGATATATCGTTAAAAGCTCATCTTTTAAAATATTTTACAAGACCTTCTATTCTTTCATTTTCAATTTTTCAATCAAGCTGGGTTTTTTTGGTGGGTATGAAGGCGCCATGATATCCATCTCCAATAGCAACTATACCTTCTACAAATATTCCAAATTATTGGAAGCAAATAGACGGCTCGGCATCTCTCTTATCATCAAAGCCCCTCAACAGAGCGAAGTATTGGAAGCCGTATTGCAAAGCCTGATGAGGCAATCGGTTTTGCCTGATGAGGTGATCATTGCTGACAATGGCTTGGGCTGTGAAATCCCATCTGTGATCGAAAGCCTGCAATCCAACATAACCGTGCCATTGGTTTACTGTGGAGGTGCTCACTTGGGGCCGGAAGTTGCCACGGCTCAAGTTAAAGCCATCAACCTAGCGAGGCATGAATACATCATCATGGTGGATGGCGATATCATGCTGCACAACGATTTCGTCAAAGATCATAAAGCAAAGGCCTGGAAAGGACAATACGTGTTGGGGCAAATGGTTTTTATGGATTTGCCTGCCACTCAGGCAGCAATCAAAAGACGAAAAATAGCTGCGGGGTTGATGGAGAGGATGAACATCTTGTCCCAGAGTTTCTCCAATCTCATGGCAGGTCAGCCTGAACAAATCAATTTATCATGCTGGAAAGAAGACCTGCTTGGTGTCAATTCATTTGCTTCTGTTCCCGACCTTGTCTCACGGATGCACAGCGAAGGAGTGAGGCAAAAAAAGGTAAAGTTTGGAGCCATTGGATACCAATTGTACCATCCCGAAAATACGGTGGTTGATACTGCCCCTGTTTCAAAATTAAAGATTGCCAAAATTGAAAAGGCTAAATCTCAAGATTGTCTTTTTTCAATCGTGATACCTACCTGGAATAACCTGCCCTATTTGAAGTTATGCGTGGAGAGCATTCGAAAGAACTCCAGCTACCACCATCAAATCATTGTTCACGTCAACGAAGGGTTAGATGGGTCGCTGGAATGGATCAAGCAACAGCCCGACATCGATTATGCTTTTAGTGAAAAAAACATTGGCGTCTGTTATGCGCTTAATGGATGCAGGTCGTTGGTCAAAACCCCCTATATACTTTTTATCAATGACGACATGTATGTATGCCCTCAATGGGATCATCATTTAAAGCAAGAAATTGATGCAGCGGGAACAGAATTATTTTTTCTTTCTTCCACTGCCGTTGAACCGGTTTTCAGCAGCAATTGCGCCATTCAAAAAGATTACGGGCGGAACCCGGAAGCTTTCCAAGAAGAAAAATTTTTACAAGAATTTGAATCATTGCCCATGCGTGATTGGAGCGGCTCTACCTGGCCTCCCAATATTGTGCATGTCAATGTTTGGGATTTAGTGGGAGGGTACAGTACGGAATTCACTCCCGGATTATATTCAGACCCGGATTTTTCACTGAAACTGTGGAACCTTGGCGTTCGCCTTTTTAAAGGTGTCAGCAAAAGCAGGGTATATCATTTCGGATCGAAGTCCGTGAAGAGGATCAAAAAAAATGCGGGTTACTATAAGTTTATTGGCAAATGGGGGATGACTTCGAGCACGTTGACCAAATACCTGCACCGGGGTGAGCCCTTCATCGGTTCATTGAGCGAACCTAAACTGGGTTCGGGGTCAAAAATCAAAAACGTTTTAAAAGGTGTGGCGTCCGTTTTTATAAGAAGAACCTTCCGCTGATTTTATAGTTAAATTTTTTGACATGCAACCTGCCCTCAACCGAATTGCCCTCATCAGCGAATTGATGACCAAGAAGAAACTAAACAACTACCTTGAAATTGGGGTGTTCAACGGACATGTTTTTTTCAAGGTAAAAAGCACCTTCAAAATTGCCGTTGACCCGATGTTTCAGTTTGATTGGTTTAGAAAACTGGGCAAGGTATTCATCAATCCTTACAACATTTTTAATCAGTTTATCGAAAAAAAAAGTAATGATTTTTTTGCCGATGATGCACTTCGATTGTTTGCCAAAAACCCTTGTCACATGGCCTTGATCGATGGTATGCACGAATATGCATTTGCGTTAAGCGATGTGGAAAATACATTGAACTATCTTTCAAATGACGGAATGATTATTATGCATGACTGCAACCCGGTGACCAAAGAAGAAGCCTGTTCGTTTCAAGAGTGGAAATCCAGGGGCTTTAAGGGCCAATGGAATGGGGACGTATGGAAAACCATTGTGCATTTAAGGTCCCTTCGCGATGACATCAATGTTTTTGTTCTTGACTGCGACCAAGGATTGGGCATTGTTACAAAAGGGAAGCCCGAAAGCCGCCTCTCATTTTCCCCGGATCAGATTGATCGCCTTACTTACGAAGATTTTGATAGGAACAGGACAGCGTGGT